>CAWUYY010000001.1:0-13498 GCA_963926835.1 Rikenellaceae bacterium
TCGGCCCACTTCCGGCAAGAGACTCTGCGCAAACCTCTCCTGCCTGCGACTCTACCGATTCACGACCTTCCCTGCCTCAAAAAAAGAATTCCCGCAGGGCCGGAATGCCCCGCGGAAACTCATACCTGGACGGTGCTGTCCACTCCAGACTACTTATCGGAATCCATCAGCCATTTTCCGTCCCGATTAATCATCTCCTGGCTATCCTCCTCCTCGGTTCCGTCTCCGTACTGCAGTTTAAAGGTAACCACCGCGCTGTTACCGTCCTCGGCAATCTCCTCCGATACGATCTCGACGCCCTTGATACCACCCTTGCTCTCGAACTCCGGACCGGCCTTCTCGCCGATCAGGCTGACCAGCATGTCTTTCTGCAGTTTGGCCTCCTCCTCGGAGATTCCCTCCTCAAGGGCAAAGCCATCTACAAACTTCTCATAGTCTCCCGATTTCAAATCCTCTACATAACGGGTCAATGCCTTGCCCGGTGTATTGGACGATTCACAAGAGGCCAGCATAAACATGGCTGCGATACACAGGCCAAAGGTCAAAATTCTTTTCATGACAACTTTTTTTAAGGTTAATAATTGTGGGAAAAATTAAAACATATATATCAAACAGAGTTTCCCGCTCTGTGCGATATCGTTCGGCAACAGATAATCCCCGTTAAAAAGTGGGATATTTACCCGGCTCAGACGCCCCTCCGACAGGTCAACCCCCTCCTTCTTATAGACGAAGTCGACCATCTCGGTACAATACATCCGCGTGGTATCGGTCAAATCGTATTCGTGGTCGAACAGGACTCCGTTCCGATACAGAACCAGGGCATGCTCCACAGCCCGTCGCGCCCGCTCCGGCGCATCCTTCACCCGCATCACGGCGCCTCCGGCCGCCAGGGGGCGCGAGAAGAAATGCTCCACGGCATCGACCTTCACCCGATCCTCATCCCCCGGATAGTCGGGTTCTCCGGGGACGGCATGAACCACATACCACCTCGCCTCCATCCGTTTGAGAAGCCCCACGTGCGAATAGAGGCCTCTATGGTCGGCAGCCAGCACCACGCGGCTCGTCAGCCCCGTTCCCCGCCGGAAAGCGAGATCCCCGTCGTGGAACCTGTCGGTCGGGAGCATCACCCCGTCCGGTTTCCGGTCTCCGTCTCCGCAGCCGGTCAAGGTCATAAGAGAAAGAGAAGCTACAGCAAGACCCAATATGGTCAATATCCGTCTTATCACACGTATTCATATACGGCAGAGCGGATTGCAAACATTGCTGCTGTTCCCTGCTCAACCCCTTATAATTACAAATATAACAAAAATTTACAATTTTCTCCCTCTTTTACGGCCCCGTTTTCGCTGTCTCTGGCCGGAAAAAAGTCGTGCTTCCGACCACTCGTGCCCGGTCTTTGCCCGCAAGCGCGGCGCAGACTCCTCTCCGGGAGATAATAAGCGTTTCAAGGGAGTCAAATTCGCGCAAAAACACTATCTTTGTCTCAATAAATCCACAAACACGATGAACGCAATCACACGAACCGACTTCGCCTTCGAAGGGCAAAAAAGCAAGTATACGGGAAAAGTCCGCGACGTGTACAACATCAACGACCAGTACCTTGTCATGGTGGTAACCGACCGAATCTCCGCATTCGACGTCGTGCTGCCCAAGGGGATCCCCTACAAGGGGCAGGTGCTGAACCAGATCGCCGCCAAATTCCTCGACGCGACCGCCGACATCCTCCCGAACTGGAAACTGGCCGTGCCGGATCCGATGGTCACCATCGGCCGCAAGTGCGAACCGTTCAAGGTGGAGATGGTCATCCGCGGCTACCTTTCGGGCCACGCCTGGCGGGAGTATCAGGCCGGCAAACGGACCATCTGCGGCGTGCAGATGCCCGACGGCATGGTCGAGAACCAGAAGTTCCCCGAGCCGATCATCACCCCCACGTCGAAGGCGGCCGAGGGGCACGACGAGGATATCTCGAAGGAGGAGATCATCTCGTCGGGACTCGTGAGCCGCGAGGATTACGAGCAGCTCGAGCGGTACACGCGGCAGATCTTCCAGCGCGGCACAGAAATCGCCGCCCGCATGGGGCTGATCCTCGTGGACACCAAATATGAATTCGGCAAGAAGGACGGGGTGATCTACCTCATGGACGAGATCCACACCCCCGACTCGTCGCGATATTTCTACGCCGAGGGATATGCCGAGCGGCTTGCCCGGGGCGAGCGACAGAAGCAGCTTTCGAAGGAGTTCGTACGCGAATGGCTCATGGCCAACGGGTTCCAGGGGCAGGCCGGGCAACGGGTTCCCGAGATGACCCCGGAGATCGTTGCCGGCATCACCGACCGCTACATCGAACTCTACGAGAAGATTACGGGCGAGAAGTTCGTCAAGGCGGCCGAGACTGCCGATGCGGAGAGCATCCTGCGCCGCATCGAGCGAAACGTCTCCGAGTGTCTGAAGACGCTTCGATAACGATCACCCGACGAAGTTAAACGAGGGGTGCCGCCAATTGCGGCGCCCCTCGATCTTTCACGGCGAGACACAGACCAACTCAGCGAATAAAATTCCGCAACCGGCTCCTCTCATTGAGCGGAATCTGATCGCAAAGCTCCAGCGTTTTGACCATGTGCAGCGTCTCCTGCTTGTATCGCCGGAAGTGGGGCGATGCAATATGACACTCGTAGGCCTTTTGACTCGCATAGGTCTCGAGAATGGTGATGCGGCAGGGATTCTCCCGCTCCTGCACCGCATACATGGTCAGCACCCCCGGCTCGGTCCGCAGCGAGATCTCCCCCACCTCGACGGCATACTGCCGATAGGCCTCCAGATACTCGGGATAAGCCTCGATCTTCGACAGCCGCACGATTCCGTCGGCCGCCATCGGCTCCTTGGCACACTGGCCCGATTTCTCCTCCATATTCACCTCCTTCCATCTCTCCGCGGCCGGCAAAACCGTCCGTCCCGATCCCGGGACGATCGTGCCGACCAGCCAGATGGCAACAATCCAACCGCAGATCATGTTTGAAACGCACTTTTCAACCGAGACGCCGCCCTGTCCGCCCCGCTACGACAAAACCGGAGAGACTTTCCACATCGACAGAAAGCCCTTTCGGCACGACGCCCTTCCTGTCTGCAAAATTAGCGGAGACGGCAGCCCCTCCCGTAACAATAAGTGGGATCTTCTTACCGAAATCACCGTTCTGCACCGCGGAGACTCGGTTCTTTCTGACGAAAAGTGTATCTTTGTAAAAAGTGCACCTGTTGACCTTTTCCCGTGAGCAAAATTCTGAAAATACGAAACGTCGAGGATTACAGCCGCTGGCTCGGGCAGCCCGCCCGCCATCCGCTTGTCTGCGTCATCGACTATGCGAAGGTTTCGCCGGTCCGCCACAGTCTGAACAACTACGGCGTCTACGGCATCTTCTTCCACGACGAGGCCAAGATCGATCTGGCATACGGCCGCGGGAAATACGACTACCAGCGGGGAACCGTCATCTGCGTGGCCCCCGGTCAGGTCGGCGGCAAGGAGGACAACGGCGAGGAGGTGATGCTGACAGGGTGGGCCCTGCTCTTTCACCCCGAGCTGCTGCGCGGCACACCGCTCGAGACGGGCATCCGCAACTACACCTTTTTCGACTACCGGATCAACGAGGCGCTGCACATGACCGACGAGGAGCATGCGATCTTCGTGACACTGATGCGTCAGATCGAGCAGGAGCTCTCGAAACCGGCGGACGAGCACCAGGATGCCATTCTGGTCGGATACATCGGGCTGGTGCTGAACTACTGCCAGCGCTTCTACGACCGGCAGTTCATCACCCGCAAACCGGAGAACACGGATGTGCTCATGCGATTCGACGCCCTGCTGCACACCTACTACGAAGAGTCCCGCCAACTCTCACTCGGACTGCCGACCGTACAGTATTGCGCCGAACAGCTCTGCATGTCGCCGAACTACTTCGGCGATCTGATCAGGCGCACCACCGGCGATACGGCCGGCAACCACATCCGGCAATATGTGATCCGCCGGGCACAGGATGCCCTTGCGGCCGGGGCAACCATTGCCGAGACGGCCGACCGGCTCGGATTCGAATATCCCCAGCACTTCAGCCGCATGTTCAAGCGACAGACCGGCCTCACCCCCTCGGAGTACTGCGAGCGCTTCCACAGCCGACAGGCAGAGTAACAGACCTACCGGAAACGTAACGGGACGGAATCCGCATCAGGATTCCGTCCCGTTACGTTTCCGACCGCAGTCGGAGTGTCTCATGCTCTAAAGCGCGTTTGTCATATCTGCTTCCGTAAGAGATCTAACAGCTGCGGTCTCTCCATCCACGGTGATTGCAGCACCATCGATGATCTCACCGAAATAAGGCCATGCCGTCGCATCCTGAGCGGCCCACTCGGCTGCTGATGCTGCCGTGTGCGAGCAGAGAATGCTCCACGATCCGATCGTCATGTCAGAGATAGCCACCATGTAGTTACCGGCCACCCCCATATCACCGACTACCGGTGCCGACGAATAGACCGGATCACCAGCAACGGCATAGGAGTGCTCGATCACAATGCCATCCACGCTGCAGCCGGAGATGACCGTCTGCTGAGCCTGAATCGAACCGATCAGACCGCCCATCGTGTACCACCCCTTCAGATGTGCATCCATCACCGAACATTTCGAGATTACATTCGCATTCGACGATACGAATCCGATCAAACCTCCCACACGGTAATAGTTGGTCATTCCCGTTCCCTTGTCAACGGTCAGATCTTCCACGCTGCAGTTCGTCACCGTTCCATTCTGCATCAGGCCGACCAGACCCCCGATCCAGCGGCCTGGAGTCGAGACAGAGGCATTCAACCGAATCGAAACCTTCTTCAGATTCAGATCGCTGATCGTCGCATTACGCGTAAATCCGAAGAGGCCGACACCGAAGTTGCCCGGAGCGACCACAAAATTGGAGATCGTCTTTCCATTACCGTCAAAATGGCCGGCAAAGGCAGAACCAGCGGCCGATGCATCCTTGCAATAGCCCCACTTGGTCACCTGTGCTCCGGCCGCATCGATATCCTGCTCCAGGCGGAAATACTCATCCACAAAGAGATCCTCGGATGCCTTCGTGAACTGCCATCCGACGCGGTTCAGATCCTCTACCGAAGAGATCAGATAGGGATTTTGCTCGGTACCCTCGCCCGAAACAAGCGGCGTAGTCGTCCACTGCAGCACCAGGCTCGAGCTGGTCGTATAGGGATCGGGGGTCCAATAGCTGTACGAACCGGGAGCCGGAGTCAGATTCTTCGGAGCGCTCTTCCAGAATATGCAACCGTCGTTGTTAATTGTAAGCATCTCGGGTTCACTGGCATAATTGCTCAGCACGCTGCCGCCGTCGATGATCAGATGACCGACATCCGCAATCGGACGGCCGGCATTCACATTCTTGTTTTGCAAGGTCAAGCGAGCCACATTGGAGCTGAGCGTCTTGGCTACGCCGTAGAAATAGACATCCACACCGCTGCCGTTGAGATCGAAATCGAACCCGGCCGTCGAATTGGCAGCCACGTTGACAAACTGAAGGGTAGAAGTTGCAGCCTGAGTTGCCCCTTCGGCCGGAATCACCGTAATCGTTCCGTCAACAAAGGGGGCCGACAGCAGGAAGGTTGCCGGCATCGATGCCGGCAGCTGAATCGTCTGATCGCCTGAGATCGAACCGGTAAGGATCAACTGATCCGACCCATTCTCGATCGCTGCGGCGATTTGAGCCGAAATATCCGCTCCGGTCGCAGCCCCGGAGAACTCCCATACGGGGAAGAGCAACTTCTTGTTGCGTTCGGGCTGTTTGGCCGAGGTATTCTTCTTGGTCAGCAGCAGGTTGTCTCCGTTGTAGAATTCGAATCCAAGCGACGCCATACCGAACGACGCCGTTCCCGGCAGCATGGGGACCACGATCGGAATCTCGACAGCCTCCTGACCAAGAGTCAGACCATCCTCGCCACAGTTCACCGTGATACTCTTCGAATTCAACGAATTGTCATAGGGGTTAAACTTCGCCGTCTCTACCCGGAATTTCGGCTCGCCCGGCGTCGTGATGTCGATCACACCGGGACCGGCCAGGTATCTGGAGGTTGAGGTCGTCTTGACCGAAGTAATCGTTCCCGTACCTTTCAGACGAACTGTAAAGACCGCAGCACAGTTGTTGAACGAGAGCTGATCGGTCGTCTGGTCCACCGTACCGAACATCGGCATGGCAAAATGATCCAGAGTCTGCTCGACAGGGAGCATGCAGGGGATCTCACTCTCAGTTGCCTCGGCATAATTCCAATACTCCTCGGCAGGATAAAGGGCGTAGAGAATTCGATCCTCTTCGGCCATGTTGCTCTCGATCTCCTCGAAGGTGGCCTTGTTCGATCCTTCGCCATCAACCAGTGCAAAATCGGAAGTAGCGGTCAGTCCGGTCGAAAGATCCTCATAGAAGACCTTAATCTTATCAGCCGCATCCCACGTGATGGTCACATCGTCCAGAGCGGCACGGGTCACTCCGCCGATCGAAGCGGTCAGCTGACGCTTGGCCGCAACCGGCTCATTCATCTCAGACTCCTCCTTGGCACAAGAGGAGAAAAGCATGGCACCTCCCGCCACAAGCGAGAGGATTGCAAACATTCTACTCGTTTTCATCGCTCAGGCGTTTTTTTACCAATCGGTCTCTTCCTTGTCCATCTCTTCGGTTCCGCCCGTAGCGATAAATCCACTCTCGACATAAACGTCGACGCTCTCAATTTTTGGGGTTTCGTACTCTCTTTTCATGATTCATTTATTTATATATTTATAGGGTTACTAATCAGCGCAGTTTGGGGAAAACAAAGGTATGCTTTTTTCCCATACGTTGTCAATTCTTTGCAAAAAAATATCTCTTGTACGGCACAGATTTCACAAAAAAGAGAGCGCCTCCACATCCTCCTTCGTCGGAGGAGTGCAGAAGCGCTCTTATCTCTTGAATTCCCGCAGCTGCGGACTATTCGTGCAGCCAGAGGCCGACCACCTTGCGGCGGATGGCCACGGCGTTGATCGCCGTCACGACAAGGGCCAGGAGCAGGCCGATCCAGAGGGTCGTCCAGATGCCCGGCGCCACGTAATTCTCCCCGAACAGCCCCTCCAGCGAAAGATAGCGGGCACGCACCCACAGAATCACGGGCACCGACCCAAGGAAGGCCGCCAGATTCAGCCCCAGCGAGAGGAGCTGATAGGGGCGCGAAACCTGCGTCGGGGTATAGCCCACCAGGAGCAGGTCCTCCAGCTTGCGGCTGTTCTTCTGCAACAGCAGGAAGATGCTGAGCATGAGGATAAAGATCGAGAGCAGCGTGATGAGCAGTCCGATGCCCGTCACCGAGAAGGTGATCAGGCGCAGGTAGTAGCTCATCTGGCTCTGGTCGTTGCCATCCCCTTCGACCCGGTAACCGTGTGCAGTCAGATATTGCTGCAGCGCCTCGTCGGCCGCATTCTGCACCTCGACAATGACCCGCGAGGGGGGCGTAGCCGACTTGCTGGCGTAGCGGTCGTTCGACCAGCGGATGAAACTCTCGGGAACCAGAATCGTATTGAGGCGGTTCGAGAAGGCGACAACCCGTCCCTGGAAGGTATCGTAACGGCCGCGGCCCGACAGCTCGATCGTGAGGGGAATCTCCCGCACGAGCTCCTCGCTCAACTGCGGCAGCCCCTGCGTGGAGGCAAATCCGAAGTTATAAAGATTCAGGTAGTTGCGCGGAAGAATGATCGGAATGATCTCATCGCCCTCCTCGAAATGCCACTGATCGCTCTCGACATCCAGGAAACGGTCCGGCACACTCTCAAAAAAGAGGTAGGTGCTCATGCGGATGCCGAAGGCGGACAATCCGCCCGAGACACCGTATCGCGCCGGGGTAAATTCACCCAGCGCCTCCACGAAGGGTTGCCGCTCCAGGTCGGCAAGCTCCTCTTCGGTGAAGAAGGTCTTGTTCACCCCGACCTGTTCGACCTGCTTGCTCAGCACCATGAAGTCGTTGTCCAGGAACGAATCGGGGGCCGCGACAAGCGGCGAGACATCCCGATAGAGCTGCACGGCCGTCAGCACGATAACCATGCCGACCAGGTTCGTCACGAAGAATCCGGCCAGCTGCAGCAGGCTGACATGCTGTCTCAACAATTTCCAGATCAGTCTCATAGCGCCAGGGTTTTATCGTAGTCGATTTCGAAGTGCTTGCCGATCGAGGTCACCACGACACCGGCCCCCGTCCGGCGGGCCTCCTCGAGAAGGATCGAAGCCATCGTCGCCCCGTTCCGGTCGTCCAGGTGGCTCACCGGCTCGTCCAGGAAGAGGAAGTCCGACGGCTGGCACAGCATGCGGATGAAGGCCACGCGCTGCTGCTGTCCGAACGAAAGCTTTGCTACGGGCACCTCCCGCTTGTCGGCAATGCCCAGCGCCTCGAAGAGCGATGCGATCTGGGATTCACTCCGATAGCCGGTCAGCCGGTTTTTCAGCAGCACGTTATCCAGGGCGCTCAACTCCGGGAAGAGGCGCAGATCCTGAAAGAGCATCGCCAGCGAACTGCGCCGCAGGCCGCACCACTGGGT
Organism: Rikenellaceae bacterium; assembly: GCA_963926835.1. GTDB lineage: Bacteria > Bacteroidota > Bacteroidia > Bacteroidales > Rikenellaceae > Alistipes. The sequence goes on from CAWUYY010000001.1 coordinate 8,594, forward strand.
CATGCTCAACGTGCGGATGTCCCTCCCGTCGAAGAGGAGCGTACCCGAATAGTCCCGGCGATAGCCGTACAAATAGCTGCAAAACGAGGACTTGCCCGATCCCGATGCGGCCTCGAGCAGATAGACGGTTCCCTTGTCGAAGGTCACCTCCCTCAACCACACCTCCGACCCGGTCGGCGGCGTCTGTGCAAACACGGCGGGCAGCACCCGCTGCAAACTGATCTTTTCCATCTGTATCATACAAGAGTCTGCGCGGCCGGCCACTTGCCGGCTGCGCAGACTATCCCATTCACAAGCCTCGGAACAGGCCTACAGGCCCATGCCGGCAACCAGCTGCACCACATCCTCGATCGTAGCGTAGAGGACTGCAGCGGCGTTCTTCTCCTTGTCGGTCATGTTGATCACCAGCGAACCGCTCGCGTTCGACTTGCCCGTATAGTCGATCGACTCGAAGAGAGCCAGGTACGGGAGAGCCATTCCGAACTGAGGTTCGATCTCTCCGTTGGCCACCATCTGAGCCAGCATGTCGCGCAGCTGCACCAGATCGATCTTCATCACGGCATACGCATCGCGGAAGAGAGGCTCAACCCCGGCCTTGTAGTCCGACGTGCTCTTGCCGGTCAGGTAGTCCAGCGCCGCGGAATCGGTCGTTGCATAGAGCGTCTTGCCGTTCAGTCCGAAGTAGAGGGGAAATTCGTTCAACATGTACTGATTGGGGGCCGTCTGCGTCTGGGTATAATATCCGGCGGGGAACATCTCCATAAGGGTCTGCATGTCGGCGGCATCGCGAAGCTCAACGAGCATCGAGAGGGCCGGCATCTTCCCGCCGGGGAGCATTCCGTGGAAGGCAACGGTGAAATCACCGGCAATCGACTTCAGGATCGGAGCGGCCTGAGGCACCGACGAGAAGGCCATTCCATACAAGGGAATCTGCTCGAGCACCTCATATATCTTCTCACCCTGCAGCGTAACGGCCAGCAGGGCCATGTTGGTTTGCGGCAGCAGCGCGAGGGTGTTGCCGCTCAACTTCTCGGGGAACATACTGCCCAGGGCCAGGAACTGTTTCTCGGCCTCCTTGTCGCAGAAGAGAATCTGGTAGTCGGTGACAATCTTGCCGGCCTCGAAGTTGGTTGCCGCCACATAGTACATTTTCGAGACGAAATCGAAACCGGGCAGCTGCATCTGCATTCCGGACATCTTCATCAGCGGACCGTAGTTGAACATCATCTGCATGTCGTTGGCCGTATTGAGCACCGATGCGATCTCGGGCTTGCCCATCAGGCTCTCGGCCTTCTTCTGAGACAGAAGCTGCATCATCGTAGCCTTCACCTCCTCCGGATCGGCCGCCTGCTCGGTATAGATCAGGAACGACTCCTTCGTATAGGCCAGACAGGTTGCATTATTCACGCCATCGATCGACAGGAAGGTCACCCCCTTCTCGGTCTGAGGCTGGAGCTCAAGCCCCGCAGCGCACCAGTCGAAGAAGGTCTTCATCTCCTTGGGATTCTTCACCTTGAAGAGCAGACCCACCTCGGGCATCGAGAGGTCGGAGTTTTCATCCTTGCCTACAAAGAGGTAAACATCCTTCTCTACGTCCAGACCCGACGTACCCGGATGTGCGATCAACTGCAGCAGGTAGTCCCGCTCTTCGGCGCTCATCTGCTGCTCTGCAAGCAGCATCTGGGCCATCTGGTAATAGGCACTCTGCGTAAAATCGCCCACCCCGGCCTTGTCAGCAAACGACTGGGGATTTACGGCTACAACGGCCGTCGTTTCAGCAGGAAGCGTATCGCGATAGTCGCGCCCGCTGCACGAGGAGAGCATCAGCATGACCACGGTCACGCACAAAACGCTCAGAAATGTGTAGAGTCTTTTCATATGAATTGAATTTAGAGTTGTTGATTCCTCGCAAAAAACTGTAACACAGCACCTCTTGCCTCAGCAATCCGGAATGCTGCACTACACCGCCTACAAATATATCAAAAATCGGTTCATTGTACACCCGTTTCGATCTTTTTGTGCCGCGACCTCTATTTTTTTTACTGCCAGCCTCTTAAAACGGCGCACCCCGGTCTGTGATGTGGTCGGGGTGCGCAAAGGTTAACAGCAAGCAAAGAAGTCATACCGACTTCGCCTGCAACGGCTTCTATTTGAACATGCCGGTATAGGTCTGCGGCGTAATGGCACGCAACTCGGCCTTCACCTCGTCGGAGACATCCAGGTTGTTGATGAATTCGGCGATCGATTCACGCGTGATGTGGGTATTGGTGCGGGTCAGCGCCTTCAGCGCCTCATAGGGTGACGGATAACCGGCCCGGCGCAGCACCGTCTGGATCCCCTCGGCCACCACGGCCCAGTTGTTCTCCAGGTCGCGCTCCAGCGCCTCCCGGTTCAGCAGCAACTTGTTGAGACCCTTGAGCAGCGAGCGCAGAGCGATGAGCGAATGGGCCACCGGCACTCCGACGTTGCGCAGCACGGTCGAATCGGTCAAGTCACGCTGCATGCGCGAGACGGGCAGCTTGGCGGCCAGATGCTGGTAGATCGCACTGGCGATTCCCAGGTTGCCCTCGGCGTTCTCGAAATCGATCGGGTTGACCTTGTGGGGCATGGCGCTCGATCCGACCTCGCCGGCCTTGATCCGCTGCTTGAAATACTCCATCGAGATGTAAGTCCACATATCACGGCAAAGGTCGATCAGAATCGTATCGATCCGCTTCAAGTTATCGAACAGGGCAGCCAGGTTATCGTAATGCTCGATCTGGGTCGTGTACTGCGACCGCTCCAGTCCGAGACGCTCGCGCACGAAACGGTTGGCGAACTCGATCCAGTCCACCTCGGGATAGGCCACGTGGTGGGCGTTGAAGTTGCCGGTCGCACCGCCGAACTTGGCCGGAATAGGAAGTGCGACGAGCTGGGCGAGCTGCTTCTCCAGACGCTCGACAAAGACCAGAATCTCCTTGTCCAGCCGGGTGGGTGAAGCGGGCTGGCCGTGCGTATGGGCCAACATCGGGATGCCGCGCCACTCGGCAGCCATCGCCTTCAGGCGCTCCACCACCTCACGGGCGGCGGGCAGGTAGACGTCGGCCAGCGCCTCCTTGATCGTCAGCGGAATGGCCGTGTTGTTGATATCCTGCGAGGTGAGGGCGAAGTGGACGAACTCCTTGTACTGCCCCATGCCAAGACGCTCCATCTTCTCCTTGAGCAGGTACTCGACCGCCTTCACGTCGTGGTTGGTCGTCTGCTCGATCTCCTTGACGCGCAACGCATCGGCCTCCGTAAAGTCACGGTAGAGCGAGCGCAGCACCTCGAACTGCGAGGGCGCGACCGACTTCAACTCCGGCAGAGGGAGTTCGCAAAGGGCGATGAAATACTCGACTTCGACCCGGACCCGATAACGAATCAGGGCGTATTCCGAAAAATAATCGGCCAGTTTCTCCGTTTGGTTACGGTAGCGGCCGTCCACGGGCGATATGGCCGAAAGTTTGTTCAATATCATAAGCTGATGTAAAATTGCGGGTGTTTCCGGGGATCAAAAGTAGTACATTTAATCGATAATTCATACCGATTATCGGCGATTGCCCATTTTTTTTCTACCTTTGTATCGGCATCCATTTAATGATTTCAAATCCATCATGAATATCCTGACTACCATCATCGACGGACTCGTCGGCTTCGTCCGGCGCAATCCGATCCTTTGCCTCGTCATTCTGCTGCTGGCGATCTTCGCCCCCTCGGTTGCGGGCGGCATCGCCATGTTCATCCTATACTTCATCCTCGGCATCCTGCTGCTGGGGGTTATCCTCCTGCTCTCGCTGCGCTGGAGGATCTATCGCGCACGCCGTCAGATGGAGGAGCAGTTCGGCCCCCGGGAAGCGGGCGCAGAGTCCACCCGTCCGGGCTCGCCGCAGGAGGGCGAGATCCACATCTACAAAATGCAGGGCAGCGGAGAGAAACGCGTCCGCAAGGATGTGGGCGACTACGTCGAGTTCGAGGAGATCGAAACCGACGAGCGCGCCACGGTCTCGCAAGAAGAGGAACGTTAAAAATCAACCCATGTTAAAGATATTCGAACTGATCGGCCGCTACTTCATCCTGATGGGAAAGGTCTTTTCCCGTCCGGAGAAGCGATCGATCTACCGGCGCCGGATCATCTACGAGATGGAGGCGCTCGGACTGAATTCGATCGGACTGACGGCCATCATCTCGATCTTCATCGGTGCGGTCATCACCCTGCAGATGTCGATCAACCTCGAATCGCCCTTCATTCCGCGCTACCTGATCGGCTACGCCACGCGCGAGACGATGATCCTGGAGTTCTCCTCGACGGTGGTGGCCCTGATCCTGGCCGGCAAGGTCGGATCGAGCATCGCTTCCGAGATCGGAACCATGCGCATCACCGAACAGATCGACGCCCTGGAGATCATGGGCGTCAACTCAGCCTCGTACCTGATCCTGCCGAAAATCATCGCAGGGGTCTTCTTCTTCCCCTTCCTGACGATCCTGAGCATCCTGATCGGCGTGATCGGCGGCTACCTGATCTCGCTGCTGACCGGCATCATGATCCCCGACGACTACATCCAGGGACTGCTCTACGACTTCAAACTCTACTCGATCATCTACACGCTCATCAAGATGGCCTTCTTCGCCTTCATCATCACCTCGATCTCGGCCTTCTACGGCTACTACGCCAAGGGCAACTCGCTCGAGGTGGGCGTCGCCTCGACCAAGGCGGTTGTGGCCAGCTCGATCGTCATCATGATCTTCAACCTGATACTCACCCAAGTGCTGCTCATATGATCAAAGCCGAACATATCACCAAATCGTTCGACGGACGCGTGGTCCTCAACGACGTGTCGGCAACCTTCGAGGCCGGCCAGACCAACCTGATCATCGGGAAAAGCGGCT
>CAWUYY010000002.1:0-12334 GCA_963926835.1 Rikenellaceae bacterium
TCTCTTTCTTAAATTAATCGTTTAAACATTACCCCTGGCGCATTTTAAACTTGGGATTCTTCTTGCAGATCACGTAGAGCTTGCCCTTACGTCTTACGATCTTGCAATCCTCGCTTCTTTTCTTGATTGACGCTTTTACTTTCATGGTTGTTTTGAAGCAATCTAATGTTTGTTTGTACTACTTGTACCTAAAGGAGATCCGACCCTTGCTCAAATCGTAGGGGGTCATCTCCACTTTCACCTTATCTCCAGGCAGGATCTTGATGTAGTGCATCCGCATCTTGCCGGAGATGTGGGCCGTGATCACGTGACCGTTGTCCAGTTCTACGCGGAACATCGCGTTGGACAGCGCCTCGATGATCGTACCGTCCCGTTCGATCGCAGTCTGTTTTGCCATAGAGTACTTACTTGTTTATTGCCTGTTCGATGATACTGAAATCCGTCAGTACATCCGGTCCGTTCTTGCGAATCGCCACCGCGAACTCGTAGTGAGCCGCCGGTTTGCGGTCGCGCGTCGTGACCGTCCATCCGTCCCGACCGAAAAGGATCGCCTTTCCGCCCATGGTGATCATAGGCTCGATGCAGATGACCATTCCCTCTTTCAGGAGCGGTCCTCTGCCGCGCGCTCCGTAGTTAGGCACACCGGGGTCTTCATGCATTCTGCGGCCCAACCCGTGTCCCTCCAACTCACGGACTACCCCATAGCCGAAACTTTCGGCATACTCCTGCACGGCCGCCGAAATATCGCCCACGCGATTTCCGGCCTTGGCCTGCGCCGTACCTTTATAAAGAGCCTCTTTGGTGACTTCCATCAATTGTCGTACTTCCCCGGCAACCTCTCCGACGGCGAACGTATAGGCCGAATCACCAACAAACCCCTTTAAAAACGTACCGCAATCCACCGAAACAATGTCTCCCTCTCGGAGGACTCTCTTGGATGACGGAATACCATGGACCACCTCTTCGTTCACCGAGATGCACAACGAGGCGGGATAACCTTCATACCCGAGAAAAGCCGGAACTGCTCCGTGCGAACGGATGAAATCCTCTGCAAGCGTATCCAGTTGTTTGGTCGTAACGCCGGGGGCGATGTGGCGACCCACCTCGGCCAGCGTACGGCTCACGAGAAGGTTGTTCTCACGGAGCAGCTCTATCTCTTCATCGGTTTTTAAGTATATCATTCTTTTCAGAACTCTTGTGTAAAACAATTAGCTGCGTCCCTGAATACGTCCGGTCTTCATCAGACCGTCATAGTGACGCATCAACAGGTAGCTCTCTATCTGTTTCAGAGTGTCGAGGATCACACCGACCATGATCAGCAGCGACGTACCGCCGTAGAAGTAGGCGAAGGCCTGCTGAATGTTCAGGAATCTCATGGCCAGTGCCGGCAGGATTGCCACGATAGCCAAGAAGATCGAACCCGGGAGGGTGATTCTCGTCATGATGGCATCGATGTAGCTGACGGTCTGCTTGCCCGGTTTTACACCCGGGATAAAGCCGCCGTTGCGCTTCATGTCATCGGCCATCATTTGAGGATTCACGATAATCGCCGTGTAGAAGTAGGTGAAGGCGACTACCAAAAAACCGAGCGTAAGGTTGTACCAGAAACCGCTCATGTCCGAGAACGCAGCCGCGAACCGGGGAGCGACGTTGGCAAACAACATCGGGATAAACATCAGCGCCTGGGCGAAGATGATAGGCATCACGTTCGCAGCGTTGATCTTGAGCGGGATGTACTGACGTACGCCGCCGTACTGTTTATTGCCGACAATACGCTTGGCATACTGTACCGGAATCTTGCGGACCGCCTGAACCAGAGCGATCGTAGCCATGAATACCAGGAAGAGCAGGACGAATTCGAGAATCAACATGATTGCGCTACCGTCGGAGGTTTGGAAACGCGCGTTGATCTCGGCCAGCAGTGCATGCGGCAGACGGGCTACGATACCGATCATGATGATCAGCGAGATACCGTTACCGATACCCTTGTCCGTAATCTTCTCACCGAGCCACATGATGAACATCGTGCCGGCGATCAGGATAACGGTTGCGTAGAGTATGAACAGGAATGAATTGCCATACACGAACGCACCGGGCACCTGGTGGTACAGGTTTGCAATATACGCGGGGCCCTGGATCATCAGAACGACGATCGTCAGCATACGCGTCCACTGGTTCATTTTGCGGCGGCCGCTCTCACCCTCTTTCTGCATCTTCTGGAAGTAAGGGATCATGATGCCCATCAACTGAATGATGATCGAGGCGGTGATGTAGGGCATGACACCGAGTGCAAAGATGGCTGCGTTGCCGAAGGCACCGCCGGAGAATACGTTCAGCAGGCCCAGAAGGCTGTTGTCATCCAGCTGCGAGGCAAGCGCCGACCCCTCGCCCAGGGCGTTGGGGTTGATACCCGGGATTACCACAAAACAACCCAAACGATATACAAGCAGAAGTCCCAGCGTATAGAGAATACGCTTGCGGAGCTCCTCGATCTTGTAGATGTTCTTGAGAGTCTCTACGAATTTTTTATTGGTCGCCAGCAGCGCGCAGATCACGACGATGACGCCAATAACGATCAGATAACCATAACCGTTCATAGTGCAGGGTTTTACGGGTTATTACAGTTTTTCCACATTGCCGCCCGCCGTCGTGATGGCTGCCTCGGCACTCTTCGAGAAAGCGTGAGCCTTCACTGCGAGGGGTTTCGTAATTGCGCCGTTACCCAGGATCTTCACTTTGTCATTGTTCGAAACGAAGCCGGTTGCTACGAGCGTGTCAACCGTGATCTCCGTCAGGTTCTTCTTCGCTGCGAGTTCTTCGAGCGTGGACAGGTTGATCGGTTTGAATTCCACTCTCTTCAGGTTCGTGAAGCCGAACTTCGGCAGACGACGCTGCAACGGCATCTGACCACCTTCAAAACCTAACTTGCGAGAGTATCCCGAACGCGACTGGGCACCCTTGTGACCGCGTGTCGCCGTGCCACCGTGTCCCGAACCGGCACCGCGGCCGATTCGTTTGTCGTGATGCGTCGATCCCTTTGCGGGTTTAAGATTATTGAGTTCCATCGTTTATCAGTTCTAAAATTCCTAAATTATTTGATCTCCTCGACAGTAACGAGGTGTTTCACGCGCTCCAGCATACCCTTGATGATAGCCGAATCCTCGTGCTCGACACTCTGGCGGATCTTGCGAAGACCAAGAGCATCGAGGTTTCTGCACTGCTTCTCGGTTGCACCGATGCGGCTCTTTACCTGAGTAATTTTCAATTTTGCCATTGTCTTCTTCGAATTAACCGTTAAACACCTGATTCATCGAGATACCGCGAACCTGTGCCACGCTGTACGCATCGCGCAGCTCGCACAGAGCGGCGACGGTAGCCTTCACCAGGTTGTGGGGGTTCGACGAACCCTTGCTCTTTGCCAGCACGTTCTTCACGCCGGCCGACTCCAGCACGGCACGCATGGCACCACCGGCGATGATACCGGTACCGGGAGCTGCCGGACGGATCATCACGAGCGAACCGCTGTAACGGGTCTCCTGCTTGTGAGGGATCGTTCCGTTGATGATGGGGATCTTCACCAGATTCTTCTTGGCATCCTCCACGCCCTTGGCAATGGCCGAAGTAACCTCCGAGGCCTTACCCAGACCGTAGCCGACAACGCCATTCTCGTCGCCCACGACCACGATGGCCGAGAAGCTGAACGTACGACCTCCCTTCGTTACCTTGGTAACACGCTGAATGCTTACGAGTCTGTCCTTAAGCTCAAGGTCGCTTGTGCGTACTTTCTTTATATTGGTATTTGCCATATCGCTTAGAATTTAAGACCGCCTTCGCGTGCGGCTTCTGCTAACATTTTTACTCGTCCGTGATACAGGCAACCGTTACGGTCGAACGCAACGGCCGAAATACCCTTCTCGGCAGCACGCTTGGCAGCGAGCTTGCCGACCAGAGCAGCCACCTCACATTTGGTCTTGCCGGCTGCCTCCGCAACGATCTCCTTGTCCAACGAAGATGCATTGGCCAGCGTCACGCCCGCCTGATCGTCAATAAACTGTACGTAGATCTGCTTGTTGCTACGGAACACAGTCATTCGAGGCTGTCCTGCGGTTCCGCTCACGATCTTGCGGATACGCATCTTGATCCTCTCTCTTCTTTCTATTTTAGTCAATGCCATAATTGCTCAAAGTTTATTATTTAGCACCTGCAGATTTACCCGCCTTGCGACGAATCTGTTCACCTACGAATCTGATACCCTTACCCTTGTACGGTTCCGGCTTACGCAGCGAACGCAGCTTGGCAGCCACCTGGCCGATCAGCTGCTTGTCGATGCTCTTCAACGTAACGATCGGAGAGCCCTTCTTCTCGGTCACAGCCGTTGCGGTCACCTCGGGAGGCAACATCAGATAGGTATCATGCGAATAACCGAGGCTCATCTCCAGCACATTGCCCTTTACCTCGGCCTTGAAACCGACGCCGATGAGCTCCTGTTTGATTTCATAACCTTTCGATACGCCGATCACCATGTTGTTGATCAGGGCACGATACAGACCGTGCAGCGAACGATGGCGAGGCTGGTTGGTCGGACGGGTTACCAGAACAGCAGGAATCTCCTTCTGAGTGTGCACGTCGGTGTGAGTGCCGACCTCTACCTTAATGTCTGAGTCAACCTTCAGACTCAGTGTCCCAAGTGGTCCTTTCACGCTAACCACGTTGTCGGGCGATACCGTAACGGTCACCCCAGCGGGCAGGTTTACAGGCAATTTACCAATTCTTGACATGTTTGTTGTGGATTATTGTTGTTAGTAAATATAGCACAATACTTCACCGCCGACGTTCTCCTTGCGGGCTTTGGCATCGGTCATGATACCCTTCGAGGTCGAAAGGATGGCGATACCCAGGCCGTTCATCACGCGGGGCATCTTCTCAACCGAAGCGTACTGGCGAAGACCCGGACGGCTTACGCGGTGCAGGTTCTTGATCGCGTTGGTTTTGGTGGCTGCATCCCACTTCAGAGCGATTTTGATGGTCGGGTGGCCCTTCTCGTTCGTGTCGAACTTGTAGGCCAGGATGTAACCCTGCTCGTAGAGGATCTTAGTAATTTCCTGCTTAATTTTTGAGCCAGGAGCTTCAACCACTTTGTGGTTGGCTTTCACTGCGTTTCTAATTCTGGTCAGAAAATCCGAAATAGGATCTGTCATAATGAATTAAAAGTTAAAAATTAATAATTGGTTTTGTATTCTTTTAGGTATCAGTCACTTAAACTGTCGTTCAAACTTCATCCACCTCTTCTTTTGCCCGCTCTTCACCGCTTTCTGCCTCAGACACACGACCTTTCGCATGCGACGATAAAGACTACAAAGTGCGCAAATATAGGTAAAAATTCTCAAAAAACCAGATTTAACCCCTAATTTTTAACGATTTAAGGCCACTTCCCGGAAAACAGACAATGTCAGCAATCCTGAGAGCCAACATTTATCCGCACAAAATTCCCGAGAAACCGCCTCCAACCGTTCAGAGGATTCCACGAAATTCCCCTTGAGGAACTCCGAAAATTCCCCCTCCGATGAGGAGTTATTCGGCTCAAGAATTTGTAACCAAGCGCCTAACCTTTCGGGAGTGTCCCTCCGCCGAGAAGTTACCACCTGTGAGTGGCACTTTCCTCGACTTTGCGACCTCTCTACCGGGTTCTGCACCCCTATCAGATCCACCTCTTTCCGGAACAGCGGCCGGAGTCATCCAACCTTACATCCTGCTCATCCATCGTTCAAAACGACCGACAGCCGATGCGGACTCCTGTTCCTGCGGGCTCGACACCCTCCAGAGCATGAACCTCGATCGTTGCCTGCAAAAGTACCCGCAAGGGGTCTTTTGCAAACAACAGAGATTTATTTTCTTCACGTCACCTCGTCAGCCCGGCAGCAGATCCGCGACCCTCGCCATACCTCTTAATATGGCTCCGGCCACACACCGCTGTTCCCGGCCTTCGGGGCAAACGACTACCAGCTGGCCTTCTTAACGCCGGGGATCAGACCGTTCGACGCCATCTCGCGGAACTGGATACGGCTGATGCCGAACAAGCGGATGTAACCCTTCGGACGACCGGTCAGCTTGCAACGGTTATGCTGACGGATCGGGTTCGAGTTGCGCGGAAGTTTCGACAGCGCAATCCAAGCCTCCTCATGGTCGATCTCGCCGCTCTTGAGTTTAGCAGCGATCTCATCGCGTTTGTGCTGATAGCGTTTCGCGAGCTTTGCACGTTTTACCTCACGTGCCTTCATTGACTCTTTTGCCATCGTTTAGTTCTTTTTAGCGTTTTTGAATGGAAGGCCGAACTCACGCAGCAGGGCATAAGCCTCCTCGTCGGTTTTGGCCGTCGTTACGAAGGTGATCTCCATACCGAAGATCTTGGTGATCTTGTCGATGTCGATCTCAGGGAAGATGATCTGTTCGGTGATGCCGAGCGTGTAGTTGCCGTTTCCGTCGAACTTCTCGTTGATACCCTTGAAGTCACGGATACGCGGCAAAGCCACGGCGATCAGACGCTCCAGGAACTCATACATCTTGTTGTGACGCAGCGTCACGCGAACGCCGATGGGCATTCCCTTACGCAGTTTGAAGTTGGAGATATCCTTTCTCGAACGGGTCTGCACCGCCTTCTGACCAGCGATGAGCGTCAGCTCCTCCTGGGCAACGTCGATGAGTTTCTTATCGGCAACAGCCTGACCCATACCCTGATTGATAACGATCTTCTCGAGTTTCGGGCACTGCATGATGCTCGTGTAGCCGAACTCCTTCATAAGGGCAGGCGTAATCTGCTCCTTATACTGTGTCTTGAGTGTAGGTACGTATGCCATTATTTGATCTCCTCCCCTGATTTTTTAGCGTAACGAACTAATTTTCCTGCGCTGTCCAGTTTGCGGCCCACGCGGGTGGGTTTGCCGCTCTTGGGATCCAGAACCTGCAGATTCGAGATGTGGATCGAAGCCTCCTGCTCGACGATACCACCCTGAGGATTCTTCGCATTGGGCTTGGTAGCCTTCTTGACGATGTTTACGCCCTCGACGATAGCACGCTGTTTCTCAACGTCCACCTTCAGGACTTTGCCCTGACGGCCCTTGCTGTCGCCCGCATTGACGAAAACCGTATCCCCTTTCTTAATATGTAATTTGAGTGACATATCTGAAATTCGTGTTTTTAAGATTACAATACTTCGGGTGCGAGCGAGACGATTTTCATATTGTGCTCACGCAGCTCACGAGCCACGGGACCGAAAATACGAGTACCGCGAATTTCACCCTGGTTGTTCAGAAGAACTACGGCGTTATCGTCGAAACGAATGTACGAACCGTTTGCGCGTCGGATCTCCTTGGTCGTTCGAACTACGACAGCCTTCGAGACCGTACCCTTCTTGACATCGCCCGAAGGGGAAGCGCTCTTGACTGCCACAACGATTTTATCGCCGATCGAGGCATAGCGACGTTTCGTGCCGCCAAGCACCCGGATGCAAAGGACCTCCTTCGCACCGCTGTTATCAGCTACTACGAGTCTACTTTCTTGCTGTATCATAACTACTTCGCTCTTTCAATGATTTGTACTAATCTCCAACGCTTCGTTTTGCTCAACGGGCGGGTCTCCATAATGCGTACAGTATCACCCTCCTTGCAGGTATCGTCCAGGCACTCGGCAACGAATTTGGTCGTCTTGTTCACGAACTTGCCATAGATCGGGTGCTTTACTTTACGAGCTACTGCAACCACGATGGTTTTTTCCATTTTGTTGCTGACAACCACCCCAATACGCTCTTTTCTAAGATTTCTTTCCATGGTAGTAAATTAACATTTAGGGTTTCTTTGACGCAGAATTGTCAGCATACGTGCGATATCTCTGCGGGATTTTTTGATCATCGTCGGATTCTCGATCGGCGACACGGCGTGCTGCACCTTGAGTCTCGAGAGCTGAGCCTTCTCAGCCTCGATGCGCTCCTGCAGATCCTTCGTCGAAAGTTCCTTTATTTCTGCACTTTTCATCTCTTTTCGCTTAGATTGATGTTTCGACGAAATCTCGTCTTACAATGAACTTGGTGGTAATAGGCAGTTTCTGAGCGCCCAGACGAAGTGCTTCCTGAGCTACCTCCAGGGGCACACCCTCTGCCTCGAAGAGAATACGACCCGGCGTAACGGGGGCAACGAATCCTTCCGGATTACCTTTACCTTGACCCATACGTACCTCGGCCGGCTTCTTGGTGATCGGTTTATCGGGGAAGATGCGGATCCAGAGCTGTCCCTCACGTTTCATGCAACGCGAGATTGCCTGACGCGCAGCCTCGATCTGACGACCCGTAATCCAAGCGGGTTCAAGTGCTTTGATTGCGAACGATCCGTATGCAAGTTGGTTACCTCTTTGAGCTAAACCCTTCATACGACCCTTCTGCATTCTTCTAAATTTGGTCTTTTTTGGCTGTAACATTGTGTTTTTCGCTTTAAAAGGTCCTACTTACTATTTGTTGTTGTTACGTCTTCTCGAACCGCCGCCACGACGCTCGCCGCGCTCACCGCCGCGAGGTGCACGACGCTCGGAAGACTGTCCGCCCTGTGCCGAAACCGAAGCTCCGGGCAGCTCGAACAGATCGCGTTTGCCATATACCGTACCGTGGCAGATCCAAACCTTCACACCGAGGATACCCACCTTGGTGAGTGCTTCGGTCAGGCAGTAGTCCACATCGGCACGGAACGTATGCAACGGAATACGTCCCTCCTTCATCATTTCACTGCGGGCCATCTCGGCGCCGCCTACACGACCGGAGATCTGAACCTTGATACCCTCGGCACCCATACGCATCGTCGATGCGATGGCGGTCTTCACGGCGCGGCGGAACGATACACGACCCTCCAGCTGGCGGGCGATGTTCTGTGCCACGATCACGGCGTCAACCTCCGGACGCTTTACCTCGAAGATATTGATCTGAACCTCCTTGCCGGTGAGTTTCTTCAACTCCTCCTTCAGTTTGTCGACCTCCTGGCCGCCCTTGCCGATGATGATACCCGGACGGGCCGTCGAGATCGTTACCGTCACAAGTTTCAGCGTGCGCTCGATGATGATCTTCGAGATGCTCGCCTTTGCCAAACGGACATTCAGATACTTGCGGATCTTTGCGTCTTCTACCAATTTCTCTGAGAAATCTTTACCACCATACCAGTTGGAATCCCAACCACGGATGATACCAAGACGGTTTGCTATCGGATTAACTTTCTGTCCCATTTGATTACTTGTTTTCTATGGTTACCATTTTGTCTACTACGATCGTCACGTGATTCGAACGCTTGCGAATGCGGTGAGCTCGGCCCTGAGGCGCAGCCTGAATACGTTTCAGCATGCGACCGCCGTCGACAAATACCTCCTTCACGCACAGCGTAGCATCTTCCAGACGCTCGCCCTCGTTCTTGGCCTCCCAGTTGGCGATAGCCGACTTGAGCAGCTTCTCCATACGGATCGAAGCCTCTTTCTTCGAGTAGCGAAGGATACCCAATGCCTTGTTGATCTCCACACCACGGATGATGTCTGCTACCAGGCGCATCTTACGCGGCGAGGTCGGGCAATCACGCAGAACGGCAATTGCCTTCTGCTTCTTCTCAGCCTTCAATTTTTCGGCTCTTATTGATTTTCTTGCACCCATTTTCTACCTATTTTTTCTTGTTACCCGCATGACCACGGAAGTTACGCGTCGGAGCAAACTCGCCGAGTTTATGTCCAACCATATTCTCAGTTACGTAAACGGGAATAAACTTATTTCCGTTGTGGACAGCGATCGTCTGGCCTACGAAGTCAGGCGAAATCATACTTGCTCGTGACCAGGTCTTGATGACCGCCTTCTTGTTGCCTTCGGCCTGAGCGACAACCTTGCGCTCGAGCTTGGGGTCAATGAATGGTCCTTTTTTAAGTGAACGGCTCATTATGTTACTCTTTTAATTATTTTTTCCTTCTTGAAATAATAAACTTGGACGTCGTCTTCTTCGGATTACGAGTCTTATAACCCTTGGCAAGCAGTCCCTTACGCGAACGCGGGTGACCTCCCGACGCACGACCTTCACCACCACCCATCGGGTGATCTACCGGGTTCATTACGACACCACGGTTTCTCGGGCGACGGCCGAGCCAGCGCTCACGACCAGCCTTACCGGAGCTCTCGAGGCTGTGGTCGATGTTGGAAACCACACCCACCGTAGCGCGGCAAGTTACGAGTACCATACGAGTCTCACCTGAAGGCAACTTGATGATGGCGAATTTGCCCTCACGCGCCAAAAGCTGAGCATAAGAACCGGCCGAGCGAGCCATGGCGGCACCCTGACCGGGGTAGAGTTCAATGTTGTGGATCACCGTACCCAGCGGAATCTCGCTCAGGAAGAGCGTATTGCCAACCTCGGGTGCAACGCCTGCGCCGCTCATCACGGTCTGACCCACCTGCAAGCCGTTCGGTGCAAGAATGTAGCTCTTCTCACCGTCCGCATATACGACCAACGCGATACGTGCCGTACGGTTCGGGTCGTACTCGATAGTCTTTACAGTTGCAGCAACGCCATCCTTCGCACGCTTGAAGTCCACGTTACGATACATACGTTTGTGACCGCCGCCGATGTAGCGTGCCGTCATCTTACCCGTATTGTTTCGTCCGCCGGTGCTTTTCTTGACGCTAAGGAGCGATTTCTCCGGTACGTTCGTCGTGATCTCGTCGAACGTGCCGATGATCTTATGTCTTGTACCGGGAGTTACCGGTTTAAACTTTCTTACTGCCATCTTTCTTAGATATTTCTGTAAAAATCTATCTTATCTCCATCCTTCAAGGTGACAATCGCCTTCTTGAAGTTATTTGCACGGCCCTCCAGAAGACCCGCCTTCGTGTAGCGGCTCTTGAGTTTGCCCATGTAGTTCACCGTGTTCACGTCCGTTACAACCACGTTGTACATCTGCTCCACGGCGTTGCGGATCTGCAGCTTATTAGCTCTAATGTCAACGATAAAACCGTACCGATTCAGTTTTTCGCCCTGAATGGTCATTTTCTCGGTCAATATTGGCTTAATGATAATTTCCATCTTTCTTACGTGTGTTTAGGCTAACATTGTGTTCAAAATATTCTCAGAGCCTTCGACCATAACCAGCGCCGACGCGTTCATCAACTCGTAAGTGTTGATGTTGGATGCCAGCACGGCTTTCACGTAAGGCAAGTTACGGCAAGAGAGCTGCAGGTTGGAGTTCGACTCCGGCAATACCAGCAGCACCTTCTTATCGGCTACTTTCAGCGCTTCGGCCATGGCTGCGATCGACTTGGTCTTGGGAGCCTCCATCGTGAAGTTCTCAACTACGCAGATCGCACCGGCCTGAGCCTTGTACGAGAGGGCGCTGCGACGAGCCAGCTGCTTCAGTTTCTTGTTCAGCTTGAAGCTGTAGTCGCGGGGTACGGGACCGAATACACGGCCACCGCCACGGAACAACGGGCTCTTGATGGCACCTGCACGGGCTCCGCCGGTACCCTTCTGGCGTTTGAGCTTGCGGGTCGAACCGGCAACCTCGTTACGCTGCTTGGACTTGTGCGTACCCTGACGCTGATCGGCCAGGTACTGTTTCACGTCCAGATAGATAGCGTGGTCATTAGCTTCCACGCCGAAAACAGCATCCGAAAGGACAACTTTACGGCCTGTCTCTTTTCCTTGGGTGTTCAATACAGCTAATTCCATACTATTTCTCAATTGTTAAGTAAGCACCTTTTGCACCCGGAATCGAACCCTTCACCAGAATGAGGTTGTTCTCGGGAATAACTTTCAATACTTTCAGGTTCAGAACCTTCACCTGATCACCGCCCATACGGCCCGGAAGACGTTTGCCGGGGAATACGCGCGAAGGATAGGACGATGCACCCAGTGAACCGGGTTTACGCTGACGGTTGTGCTGGCCGTGGGTCTGACCGCCTACGCCGCCGAAACCGTGACGTTTCACAACGCCCTGAAAGCCTTTACCTTTCGAGATCCCCGTCACATCGACCCAATCCTCCTCGGAGAACATGTCGACGGTCAGCGTGTCACCCAGGTTTACTTCGGGCATCCCCTTGAACTCAGCCAATTTGCGCTTGGGGGTCGTGCCGGCTTTCTTGAAGTGACCTAACAAACTGCTGGTGGTGTGCTTTTCACTTTTGTCGTCATAGGCAATCTGCACCGCTTCGTAGGAGTCCTTCTCCACGGTACGGATTTGCGTAACTACGCACGGACCAGCCTCAATGACAGTGCATGGTATGTTCTTACCCTCGGCACTGTAAACGGAAGTCATTCCGATTTTCTTTCCAATA
>CAWUYY010000003.1:0-3157 GCA_963926835.1 Rikenellaceae bacterium
CGCGTGCTGCTTGCTCCGGACGACAAGCGTTCGGAATCGGTGACTGTGGCACTGACGGCTTTCGACGGGTTCGCTCCCGAGAAGGATTACCTGCTCCCGCTCTGTGTGGAGGTCGAGACCGAGGGTATTACGCTGTCCGAAAGCTCGCGCCGCATGGTCTATCGTGTCAAGGATGGCCGGATGAACCTCAGTGCCGACAAGGGACCTGATGCCGTGAAGAACATCGTCTTCTTCGAGCTCGGCGATGCCAACCCGCTCAACGCCCTGGAGTTCCGTCTGCAGGAGAGCGGCAAGCTCTTCTTCGACTACGTGGTGCTCTTCGCCGGAAACATCAACTACGATCCGGCCGGAAACCGCGTCTACTTCTCGCGCAACAAGGAGGTTCAGTTCCTGCTCGACAACAACGAGGAGTATCTCCAGCCGCTGCGAAATGCCGGTATCAAGGTGATCATGGGCGTGCTGGGCAACCACGACGATGCGGGTCTGGCACAGCTCTCCGATCCTGCGGCGCGTGATTTTGCCGCCGAATTGGCTTCCTACTGCCGTACCTACGATCTGGATGGCGTTTGCTTCGACGACGAGTACTCGAATTACAATCCCGATACGAGTAATCCGCTCTTTACCCGTCCGTCGATGGCTGCTGCCGCACGTCTGCTTTATGAGACCAAGAAGGCAATGCCCGAGAAAACGGTCATGGTCTATTATCTGGGTAATATCACGCCCAGCCTTCCGGCTGTTGACGGCATCGATCCGGGCTATTTCGTCGATGTGGCCGTTGCCGATTACAGCACAATTAACCCTGGTGCTTTGCCGATGACGGGGATGCCGCTGAAGAACTGCGCCGGCGCCTCGATTGAGATGAATCTCCTGAAGGGTGACTGGACGACGGCTACGGCCATCAAGCAGAAGGCGGCCGGATACGGACACTACATGTTCTTCTCGCTCAATCCGGACAACTATGCGATGCGCGGTCAGGTGACGATGGTGCGCAGTGTGGCTTCGGGACTCTACGACGAGACGCTGGACACGGTTTCCTATTATTACGAGAAGGAGAGCACCGAACGCAAGGCTTTGAGTCGTCCCCAGTAATTAAGAATCGTTAAAATCGGATTATCGCAATGAAAAAGATATTATTGGCAATCGTATGCATGGCGTCGGGTTTCTGGGGCTGCTCGGACAGCGATTCGGACAACCTGCAGCCGGCCGACAACATCTCCCTCTCGAAGGAGCTGATCTCGCTGGACTTCGAGGGCGGTACGGACGAGATCGTCGTGACGAGTTCGGGGGACTGGCGGATGTCGGGCTCCTCGACCTGGGCTCATCCCTCGGCTACGGAGGGAAAGTCCGGAGACACGATCGTCTTCACGATCGACCCCAACACGACCGACCGAAACCTTCAGTCGGAGTTCAAACTCTTCACGGGAAGCGCCGTGGCCCGTCTGACGGTGACCTGCGGCGAGGGCTATATATTGTCGCTGGATTCCGATGCTGCGGTTTCGGTACTCCAGGCCGGCGGTGAGTTCGCGGTGAAGCTGGCGACCAATATTCCGCAGGAGGAGTTGAACTATACGTTCTCGGACGGCGGAGATTCGTGGTTCGGAGTTCCCGAATTCACGGATCTGTTTGGTGATCTGCTGATGACCTTTACCGCTTCGGAGAACACTGATTACTCGGACCGTGTCAGCACGCTGACCATCTCGGGACATGACCTGAGTGTCGAGGTTGCCGTTTCACAACACCAGCTTGACTATCTCAACGTAGTGGGTGAGACGGTCTTCGAATTCGAGTCGCTTGAAGCTACGTCGTTCTCGGTCGATGTGAAGGGCAATATCGAATACACGGTGACGACCCCCGACTGGATTACCTATGAGAAAGAGCCTTCGACCCGGGCTTTGACGACCGACCATCTGACCTTCCAGGTTTCGGAGAGCACGGAGACCAGAACGGGCTCTGTGGTGATCGCCGATGCCGACAAGCGGTTCGAGTTCACCCTTTCGGTGCGTCAGCTCACGCCGGGTGTACAGATGATTACCATCCCCGACAAGAACTTCCGTCAGCGGTTGAGCCAAAACGGCTGGATCAAGATTGTCGATGAGGATTCGTCCGAGGTGATCCCCTATACGGAGGAAGAGGTCAAGCAGAACGACAAGTACTATTATTATATTCTCCAGTGCTCAGGAGCCGGTATCAAGTCGTTCGAGGGTGTTGAGAACTTCCCGTGGGTAACCCAGTGCAACATGGACGGCAACCCCGAACTGGAGTCGATCGATATCTCTGGCCTGGAGCAGGTGAAAATTGTAAATACGAGCCAAGATACGATGCTTTCGATGATTAATCTGGGCTCGAATCCCTGCCAATTGTCACAAGGCGGACGGATCGGCATTTCGTCGATGACCATTATTGGTAGCGGAGTGACATCGATCAACCTGGCGGCACGCTATATTTCCGGTGACCAGTTGAAGGAACTGGATGTAACGCAGTGTCCGAGCCTGACGTCTATTGACGGTCTGGGGCGCGATCAGCTGACCACGATTTACATTACGGCCGAGCAGCAGGGTAAGATCACGCTGAGCAATACTTCGGCAAACTTCGTCGTGAAATAATCGGTACGATACGGCGATTGCTTCAGCAATTGCCTGATGGAGAGGGCTCGACCGCGTTCGGGCCCTCTTTCTTTAGGGTCGTTGCGGCGTGTTGCCGGGAGTTGTCCCCGTCCGGTCGGGGCGGGTGCTGTCCCTCCGGACGGCAGGGTTCTTGGGGCCGTCCGCTTCGACGGGGTGGTAGGCTGGATGAGTGTGCCGGGGGCGTGGGGTGTCTCCCCGGTTGTGTATCCTCGAGTTGTCTGTCGGGTTCAGATCGACCGGCGGGGGGGGGAGATTCGCGATTCTGTGGCTGTTTGCGGGGTTTTCGCGCCTCTTCGGCGCTGACTGCCTGTCGCGGCCTCTCCGTCTGTTTTCGGGCACGATAGGCGGCCGATTATCGGCAGTTCCGAGGGGAGGCCCTCCCGGGGGCTGTGTGGGGGGCTACAACAAGCAAAAACCCCGTCGAACTTGTGTTCAACGGGGTTTCAAGTGCCCAGGACAGGAATCGAACCTGCACGCCTTGCGGCACACGCACCTGAAACGTGCGCGTCTACCTATTCCGCCACCTGGGCATT
>CAWUYY010000004.1:0-3505 GCA_963926835.1 Rikenellaceae bacterium
TGTTGCTATTCTGTGGTAATCGGTAGGCGAAAATTGTTTCTTTTAATTGGTTTTCAATAGGTTATATACTGGACCTGACATTCTGCGTCGAGAAGTCTCCGATGAAGAGTTCCTGCCAGCCTGCGGGCGGAGCCGTGAACTGGTCGGAGAAGAGAATCGTGTAACGGACCGTCGAAACGGTGTCGCCTCCCGACTGGATCTGTTCCGTAAAGGGGATGCAGAAGTAGTCGTTGGCCGCGAGCTCGATAACAAGACGCTTGGTCACGCTTTTCAGCTCCTCCGTGCGGTAGAGCGTGATCGGAAAGTCGAACCAGGTGGCATTGGCCGGCAGGAGAGCCTCTTCCGCCATCGTATAGTCTACACCTTCGACGGCATCCGGCGAGGAGATCCGTAGATTCACCGGACGAGGCGTTTGCGACAACCGGCCCAGTTGCTGGATCCGTACCGGAACCTCCATCTGGTCGAGATCCTCATAGACGAACGTGTAGGAGGCCGTATCGATGAGCATGCCGTTGTTCTGCTGGTTGTTGAAATAGACGCCCTCGATCGCCCCGAAGTGTTCGGGAAGGCTCTCGCGGCAACCCGTCGCCAGAAGCGCCAGGATGAGAAGGGTTTGTATCGTATGCTGTTTCATGTCCGTAGTGTGCTATTGGATGTTGTCGGTTTCGGAGTCGGGCAGCGGTACGACGAAGACATTGCTGCTCGGCAGCGTATTCTGACTCGCTGTCGCCGAGCGGATGATCGTTGTGTAGAGCCGCTTGTAGAGGTAGAAGAGCTGTCCTTCGCCGTAGAGTTCGCGGATGTACTCATAGATGAGCAGCTCCTGCGTGAGACTCTGCAGCGAGGTGCTGATTCCCCGGTTGCGGCGCAGCATGTTGACGTACGAGGTGCCGTTGTTCAGATTGTCCGACTGGGCCTCGGCTGCGATGAGGTACATCTCTCCCAGCCGCAACATCGGGATCATCGTGTTTTCGATCGCCCCGCTGTTCTCCATGTCGGCGTATTTGTAGATAGCGGTTCGAGCCCGAGGTGCTCCAACCCACCCGGTTGCGATAATCGTCCTGATAGCCTCCGGTGGTCTGGCCCCCGCCGTAGATCACCTGGTTGATGAGGGCCGACTCCATCTTGAAGACGAAGGTCGTGCGTGAGGGGCTGAAGTAGTCGAGAAAGATCTGGTTGCGGCTGCTGTGCGAGAGCGCAAAGAGCACTTCGGTGGAGAAGATCCGGTCGGGATCCTCCGTTCCTACGACCGCCGCACGCTCCACGAAGGGGAAGATCCCCTTGTCGGCGGCACGGATCACCTCCAGCGCCCGGTTGAAAGCCTCGGTACGGTTCCCGGCATAGAGCTGTACCCGGGCTTCGAGCGCCGTGACGGCGTAATAGTTCAGCCGCAGGGCCCGGTAGCGCAGGAACGATGAGCCGCCGCTCGGATCGGCACTCATGAGTGTCCCTTCGGTGATGACCGGATCGCCGGCCAGCTCCGTCCGGGCCCGGGTCAGATCGGCAAGTATGCGGGAGATCACCTCACTGGCGGCCAGTTGCGGTTCGGGGGTCGTCGTGCGCGAGGTGTAGTAGGGGATCGAAAGGGCCTCGGGCTGCTGCGAGTAGACCGGACCGAAAAGCCGCAGCAGGTCGAAGTGCAGCATGGCCCGCAAGGCCAGGGCCTCGCCGCGGATGATTGCGGCATGTCCTGTGGTGAAGAGCTCCTCGCGGCCCTCGAGTCCTTCGAGGAGCTTGTTGCAGTTCAGGATCAGTGAATAGGCTTTGTTCCACGTTGCGTCGAGGCGGTCGCGCCAATAGTCACTCGCATAGTTGTAGCGTTTCAGATCGGGGTAGTTGCTCCATTTCACGGCATCGTCGCCGATCTCGTAGGCGCCGCCCATCACCTCGATCATCTCGGGGCCGAGCGAGGCGCCGTAGAGCTCCGTCGAACAGAGCTCGATGTAGATGCCGTTGAGCAGCTTCTGGAATCCCTCCTCCGAACTGAAGAGCTGTTCTTCGGAGATCTGGTCGTAGGGTTGTACGTCGAGCCATTGGCTGCATCCGCTGCCGAATGTTACGGCAGCAATCAGTGAGGTCGTTATGATGAAGTGTTTCATGGTCTTCGGATTTTGGCGTGAGCGGTTCTCAGAAGGTGGCCGATATGGAGAGTGAAACCGTGCGGGCGAAGGGGTAGTCGATACCCCGTTCGTTCTTGACGGTCGAGAGGCGGAACATGTCGTTCATGTAAGCCTGCACGGTCAGCGCCGAGAGCCCGAGGCGTTTGACGAACTTCTGGGTGAATTCATACCCTACGGAGAAGGATTCTCCCTCGATGTAGTTCTCGTCCATGACGAAACGCGACGACTTGTCGGTCTTCTGTACGAGCGAGATCCCCTTGAAGTAGGCTTCGCGGTTGTCGGGCGACCAGCGGTCGTAGAGGGCCCGCTTGTCCTGGTTCTGGTAGACGTCTGCCGTGGAGATGTTTTCGACCTTCTCGAAGAGCGACGTGTTGAAGATCTGCCCGCCCAGGGCGTAGCGGAAGTAGGCGCCCAGCGAGAAGCCCTTGTAGTAGAAGGTCGTGCCGAGGACTCCTTCGATCTTGGGCTCCGTGTCGCCCAACACCACCTCATCGGCCGTGTCGTAGGTGAACGAGTAGCTGCCGTCCTTCTTGATGAAGAGCTCCTTGCCCGTAGCGGGGTCGATGCCTGCCGACCGCACGCCCCAGATGGCCGTGGGGCTGCCGCCGTCGTAGTAGCGGGTCGTGCCGGAGAGCGAATTCTTACCCTCCTCGTTGAGTGAGGCGAAGGCGTTGCCGATCTTCGCATAACGCGCCTTGGCATGGGTGCCGTTGAGGCTGATGTTCCAGTTGATGCGCTCCTCGGGACGGTAGATGGGCGACACCTTCAGGGTCAGTTCCACACCGTTTGTCTTCTGCTGTCCGGCATTCATGGCCAGCGACGTGATACCCATCGATCCCGGCGTGGTGATGATCGCCAGCAGCGGGTCGGTGATCTTCACGTAATAGTCGAACGTCAGATTGATCCGGTTGCCCCACAGCGTGGCATCCACTCCGGCGTTGTAGTTGATCGTCTGCTGCCAGGCCAGATCCTCGTTCCCGAGTTGGTTCAGAACCACGCCCGTGCCGAAGATGTTGGTCATCCAGCCGTTGAAGACGTAGGTCGAGAAGGCCTGGTAGGCCGCGAAGTTCTGGTTGCCGGGATTTCCTGCCGAGGCCCGGAGTTTGAGCAGCTGGAAGAGACGGGTTCCGCGCATGAAACGCTCGTTGTGGATGTTCCAGCCGATTCCCGCCGACCAGGTGGTCCGGAAGCGGTTGTTCGTGCCGAACATCGAGGCACCGTCGCTGCGGTAGTTCACGTCGATCAGATAGCGGTTGTCATAGGCATAGCCTCCGTTGAAGTAGAAGCTTGCCGCCGAACAGACGCCCGTAGGTGGCCGTGATGTCGCCTTCGTAGCTGGTGCTCTTGGTCAGTGAGTGGGTGTAGAGTCCCTTTTCGGTCTCTTC
>CAWUYY010000005.1:0-6710 GCA_963926835.1 Rikenellaceae bacterium
CTTCACCGAGCCACGGGCGATCTCCTTGTTCAGCGCTGCATAAGCACCCAGCAGCAACTGCTGTCCCGTTTGACCGCGGGCATAGAATGTACGCGATACCTGCGCACCGCCGAACGAACGGTTGGCCAGCAGACCGCCGTACTCACGGGCGAAAGGAACACCCTGAGCCACGCACTGGTCGATGATCAGGTTCGACACCTCGGCCAGACGATATACGTTCGCCTCACGGGCACGATAGTCGCCACCCTTGATCGTATCGTAGAAGAGACGATAAACCGAGTCGTTATCGTTCTGATAGTTCTTGGCTGCATTGATACCTCCCTGTGCGGCAATCGAGTGCGCACGACGCGGAGAGTCCTGGATGCAGAATACCTTTACGTTGTAACCCAACTCGCCGAGCGAAGCAGCTGCGGAGGCACCGCCCAGTCCGGTACCGATAACGATGATATCGAGTTTGCGTTTGTTGGCAGGGCTCACTACCTTGATCGCTGCCTTGTGGTTGCTCCACTTCTGAGCAAGCTCCCCGGCAGGAATTTTAGAATCTAATTTGAAAGCCATATCGGTGTATTTTTATGATTCAACGTAAAATGTTAAGCGCAAACGGGGCAAAACTGATGGAGGAAATAGAATACCACAACCACTGCAAAGCCCAGGAACAGAATGCTTGCCACGATATTGGCGATGCACTTCAGACGCGGATACCAGATGTTGTTGGCCCAGCCCACCGTCTGGAACATCGACCAGATGCCGTGCGTGAGGTGGAACCACAGCGCGAAGAGCCAGATCAGGTAGAGCACCACGTAGTACCACTGCGAGAAGGTGTACTGAATCAGCGCGGCGCCGTCCACCGGCGAGAGTCCGAGCGAGTTCTCATGCTGACCGAGGATCTCGACCAGCTGCATCTTCGACCAGAAGTTGAACAGGTGAAGTGCCAGACCGCAAACGATGATCCAACCCAGCGCCAGCATGTTCTTCGACGCCCAGTCGACACCCTTCTCCTTCACGGTCACCGCATAGCGCTGCGAGCCACGAGCCCGATAGTTGTTGATCGTCAGGATCAACGCGAAAACGAAGTGGATAATGACACCAGCGGCCAGAACCACCGTACCGGCCAACGCATACCAGTTTGCGCCCAGGAATGCGCAGACCATGTTGTACCCTTCCGGCGAAATGATCGCCACAATGTTCATCGACATGTGGAAGATGAGGAAGAGCACCAGGAAACATCCCGTAACACTCATCACCAGCTTCTTGCCAATAGAAGATTTAGTTAGAAAACTGCCCATAGTTTTTTTAGATTTGTGTATTTTTGTTAAAAATTTGGTTGCGGTCGCACAAAGATAGCGATTGTTTGCGGAATAACAACCCAAATCAAACCGAAAATTCACCTAAAATTAAACGTTTCACCCTCATGGACAAAGCACAGATAAGAAAACGGATGAAAAGCCTCAACGTGGCCGTCGCACCCGAGGAGCGGGCCCGGATTTCCGACCGGATTTTCCGACAGGTCGAGAGCCTGCCGGCCTTCAAAAGCGCCCGCACGGTGGCCTTCTTCTCCTCGCTGCGGGACGAGCCCTCGACCAGCGAAGCCCTCGCGCGATGGAGCCGTGAGAAGCAGGTGGTCGTACCCCGCGTCGAGGGGGATATCATGCAGTTCTATGCCTACGACCCGACCACGATGAGCGATGGCTCGTTCGGCATTCTGGAACCGGACCCCACCGACCTCTGCCCGCCCGAGCGCATCGACCTGATCGTCGTGCCGGGCGTCGCATTCTCCCCCCGGGGCGTACGGCTGGGACGCGGCAAGGGGTTCTACGACAAATACATGTCCCAGCCCGGATTCCACGCCTTCAAGGCGGGCGTCTGCTACCCCCACCAGGTGACCGACGAGATTCCGGCCGATCCGCACGACATCCCGGTCGACTGCCTCTGCTGCGGAGAGAAGCTCTGAGCAACCGATGCCCACAGCAAAAAGAGAGCCTGCCCTCTTCCGGCAGGCTCTCTTTATTCATTGGCAGACCCGTTTCTAATAATTATAGGTCGCGTTATAGGCGGGCGAGCGGTGGCTCCGCTTGCCGATCGGCACGACGATACCGAGCGTCACGTTCATCGAAGAGGCGTGTACGGGCAGGAACTGCGGCGTATGCTCCCCGACCAGGATGTCGGTAGCCAGGAAGAAGTTGATCCAGCTCGGGCAGAGGTTGAGCGCAAAGCCCACACCGTGTCCCCGGTTGTTCAGGAACGAATAGCTACCCGTGAAGGTGAACCAATCGATCGGGGTGAAGTTGACCGAAGCGGTGATGTTGTGGAAGGCGCGCGTATTCCAGATCCGGCAGTTGTAGAGCAGTCCCAACCCGATCTTCCGACGCCAGACC
Source organism: Rikenellaceae bacterium (assembly GCA_963926835.1). Taxonomy (GTDB): domain Bacteria; phylum Bacteroidota; class Bacteroidia; order Bacteroidales; family Rikenellaceae; genus Alistipes. The sequence goes on from CAWUYY010000005.1 coordinate 2,376, forward strand.
TTGTACTCGCCACCGGCGTTGATCGAGGCCCGCAGCATCTCGGTCTTCGCCTTGGAGGGGGTTCTGTCGAACTCCAGCTTGCCGAAATCGAACTCCGGGGTCGAGACCACTCCGTCGACAATATCCACTCCGGTGAACGACTGGCTCTTTGTCATCTCGCCCCGGTTCATGTACTTCTTGCTCCATGAGATGAATCCCAGGTCATTGACCGCCAGCGATACCTGCAGCTCGGGCAGCACGTCGTACGTGGCACCCAGATCGACCGCAAAACCATAGCCGGCCGGGCCCTGATAGGCCAGCTTCATGCCGTCGAAGCCATAATATTCGGTACCGTCCTCCCGCAGATCGGGATTCATGTACAGGCCCGACATCTCGAGCGAGCCCTGCGCATCGACACTCCAGACATCCTCCAAAAGCTGCACATCCAGCCGGTCGACCGACATGCGTTCGCGGCCTGCGCCGACCAGGAACTTGGCCCGTGCACCGAGATAGATTTTGTCGGTGAGCGGGAACGAATAGCCGAAGGCCGCCTCTACATAGGAATGTGCCGACACGGCAATATCGCCCGTACTCAACCGGTCGGCTCCCGTCTTGAGGAACTCAACCACGCTGTACGGGAGGCTGGCCTCGGCCTCGACACGGGCATTCAGCTCGAACGACCAGAAGGATTTGTGATCGCCGCGATAGGCGCCGAACCCGATCAGATTAATCCGCGTATCGGTGGCGAAAACGTTTTTCGAACGCAGGTTGCTCAACGCCTCATGCGCCGAGACACTCTTGTCGAAGAGCGTCACAAGCCCTCCGTTGCGGGGATAAAAGAGGTTGCCTACCGAGAGGTTCCCGGTTGTATTGAACTGAATACCGCCCAACACGGGAATATTCACATAGCCGCGTGTCGGGGCGAAAGCGGCATTGAGCTGGGTGCGGAAGGTCGATCCCTCCATGAAATAGGCGCTCTGGGTCTGAGCCGAGAGCGAAGATGCGGTCAACACCGCAAAAAGGAGCAGAATAATTTTCTTCATGGGTGTCCGCAATTAAAGGTTCAACGTAAGAGATCCGGTCTTGGCCAGGCGCAGAGCCATGCGAATGTTCTGCCCCTCGTGGAATCCGACACCCGGATAATATCTCAGCGGCATATAGTCGACCCGCACCCGGAAGTCGCGCATCAACGACTTCGCCTCCTCGGCAAAAAAGCGGGTCTGCGGAATATCGGTCTGCACGTTACGCTCGATATCGAAGGCGGGAACCGTCACGCCGGCACTCTCGAAAAGGACTGAGACCTGGAAGCTGACCGCCAGATCGCAGGTCACCTCGCCGAGCAGGTAGAGGGCGCTCGTGGGGTTGGGCTCGTCCGCCGCATCCAGATTGTCCGTCAGCATCGAGATCGTATCCTCGCTGAGGTTCAGAGCAGCCTGGTAATAGACCGGCAGCAGCTGGATGTTGACCAGAAACTCCCGGGCCAACGTACGGGTAGCCCCCTGCAACGCTGCACCTACGGCATCATCCGCACCGAACGAACTCTTGAAGGCTGCCAGGAACTCCGCCTCGCTCACCGTAGGCAACCACGAGGCGAAGTGGTCGCGGTAGTTCGGATTGCTCCAGATGAGCGTGGCAATCGCATCCAGCTTGGTCGATCCGGGTTGCAGCATCTCGTCGATCAATGCCGTCAGAAGCGTATTGATATATTCGTTGTCACCGGACAAGCGCACCATGTCAATATAGTTCGCCCCATCCGGAAGCGTCGAGGGGATCCAGATCTCCACCTCGTCGAAAATGGACTGAAGGTCCGAACTTCCGTCCTGCAACTGGGCGGTTCCGACATAAATCGTCGCCAGCGGCATTGTAAAGCGGCTCTCCTCGGTCCCGATCGTCACATCGGACGAATCGATCCGCGTCAAATCATAATCATCGTCGATGCACCCGACCGAGCACACGGCGACAGTCAACAACAACAATATTTTTTTCATGAATGTAAAAAGGGTTAATATTCGGTCGGCAAAATAAACAAAAAGCTATCACAAAACAAAATACGGGAAACTTTCTTCTCGCAAAAAGTTTTTATGGCCGGCTCCGTTCCTATCGGCCGGAAGGCGACCGGAACCCGGCAGAAGCCGTTTGTTAAAAAATCACTACATTTGTTGCGATGGACAACGTGGAAAAATATGGATTGAAAGAGCAGGTTGCCCTGCTGCCGCTCAAACCGGGCGTCTACCAGTTTCTGGACAAGAACGGCACGATCATCTACGTGGGCAAAGCCAAGAGCCTGCGCAAGCGGGTCTCCTCCTATTTCATCCAGAATCGCGACCACAGCGCCAAGGTGCAGGTGATGGTCCGCCACATTGCGGCCATCCGCCACATCGTGGTCGACACGGAGACCGATGCCCTGCTGCTCGAAAACTCGCTGATCAAGACCCTCCAGCCCCGCTACAACATCCTGCTCAAGGACGACAAGACCTACCCCTGGATCGTGGTGCGGCACGAACCCTTTCCCCGCGTGCAGTCGACCCGCATCGTGAACCGCGACGGATCGCAATACTTCGGCCCCTACGGTTCGGTCATGATGCAGCATTCGATTCTGGAATTCATCCGCGAGGTGATTCCGCTGCGCACCTGCGCCCTCAACCTGACCCCCGAAGCGATCGCCCGCGGCCGCTATTCGGTCTGCCTGCAGTACCACCTGGGCAACTGCAAGGGGCCCTGCATCGGTGCCCAGAGCGAGCAGGAGTACGGGGAGCTGATTCAGATGACCGTCTCGATCCTAAAGGGCGATCTGCGGCCGGTACGCACCTATCTGGTGCAGGAGATGGAGCGGGCAGCCAAAGAGCTGCGTTTCGAGGTGGCCCAACGCTACAAAACGCGCATCGACGCCCTGGAGAACTACTCGGGACGTTCGGTCATTGTCAGCGCCCGCATCACGGATGTGGATGTCTTCTCGCTGCTGGTCGACGACGAAGAGGCCTACTGCAACTTCCTGCGCATCCGACACGGATCCATCACGGGCGTCTATACCGTCCGCCTCTCGACCGGTGTCGATACCGACCCGGCCCAGATGCTTTCGCTGGCCATTCAACATGTGGTCGAGACGATCGCCGGTCAGCTGGCCCGGGAGGTGATCGTCCCCTTCCTCCCCGCGGTAGCCCTGCTCTTCGACAAGGTGGTCTTCACGGTACCCAAACGGGGAGAGAAGCTCGACCTGCTGGAGTTCTCGCTCAAGAGCGCCCGCATCTACCGGGCCGAACAACAGAAGAACCTCGAGATCAAAAATCCCGAACGACACGCCGACCGGCTCTTGACGGCCCTGCAACAGGAGCTCCACCTGGACCGTCTGCCCCGCCACATCGAATGCTTCGACAACTCGAACCTGCAGGGGTCGAATCCCGTGGCCTCGTGCGTCGTCTTCCGCGACGGCAAACCCGTCCGCAAGGAGTACCGACACTTCAACATCAAGACGGTCGTCGGAGCCGATGACTACGCTTCGATGCGCGAAATCGTCCACCGCCGCTACAGCCGCCTGCAGACCGAAGGGGCCGAGTTGCCCGATCTGATCATCGCCGACGGTGGAAAGGGGCAGATGGGGGCTATCCACGAGGTGCTCGAGGAGCTCGGTCTGAACATTCCGATCGCCGGACTGGCCAAGGACGACCGGCACCGTACCTCGGAGCTGCTGTGCGGATTCCCGCCCCGGCTGGTCGGTCTTCGCCCCACCTCGCCGCTCTTTCACTTTCTGACCCGCATCCAGGACGAGGTGCACCGGTTTGCCATCACTTTCCACCGGCAGAAGCGCAGTAAGACATTCATACACAGTGAGCTCGAAGAGATCGACGGAATCGGTGCGAAGACCATCGAGACGCTGCTGCGCCACTTCCGAACCATCGACAAGATCCGCACCGCCCCGCTCAAAGAGGTTGCCGCCCTGATCGGGCCGGCCAAAGCGGCCAAGATCGCAGCCCATTTCAAGGGGGAGGAGGAACTTTAAAAGACGCTGAAGTTTTTTGAATCAAAAGTTTGGATTTCCAGCCAGAATCACTATTTTTGCAACGCCGATCTCTCGAAAAATCTGCCCGGATGGCGGAATCGGTAGACGCGTTGGTCTCAAACACCAATGATAGCAATATCGTGCCGGTTCGACCCCGGCTCCGGGTACAAAAGAAAGAGTTAAGAATTGACTATTCAATACTTAACTCTTTTTGTTTTTGAGGTTGTCCCCAATAAACCATTGTTAAAACAGGGATCCTTTACTTAGGAGAAAATATTTTCCCTTTCAAAAATCCAATCATCTGATTCTATTTCACCAATAAGCAATGGAGAATTAAGATTGTATTGAATATATCTTTC
>CAWUYY010000006.1:0-25836 GCA_963926835.1 Rikenellaceae bacterium
TCTACGGTGAACTCCGGGTGGATCTCCTTCAGAACGAGACCCTTCGGGGTTACCTCGATCACGCCCATCTCGGTGATGATTAGGTTTACCTGACCGGCGGCGGTCAGCGGCAGCGTACACTTTTTCATGATCTTCGGTTTGCCCTTGGCCGTATGTTCCATTGCCAGGATCACGCGGCGTGCACCGACCAGCAGGTCCATGGCACCTCCCATACCCGGAACGAGTTTGCCGGGAATGATCCAGTTGGCCAGGTCACCCTTCTCGTCGACCTGCAGGGCGCCCAGGATGGTTGCATCGACGTGGCCGCCCCGAATGATGCCGAACGAGGTGGCGCTGTCAAACGAAGAGGCTCCGGGGGTCAGGGTGATGTATCCGCCGCCCGCACCGATCAGCTCGGGATCTTCCTCGCCTTCGGCCGGTTGGGGACCCAGTCCCAGCACTCCGTTCTCGGACTGGAGAACGACATGTACGTCTTTCGATAGATAATTGGGGATAAGGGTCGGCAAACCGATGCCCAGATTGACTACATCGCCGTCCTTGAGCTCCATTGCGGCCCGTTTGGCGATGACTTCCCGTATTTGATTCTTATCCATGGTATTGGTTGTTTGTTGGTTATCGTTTGTTCATGCGGCGATCCATCTCCTGAGCGATGAACGAAGCCACGTCGTCGGCGTAGGTGTTCATGCCGAATCCGGCGTCGTATCCGAGCTCCTTGGCCAGCTCGTGCGTAATGCGCGGGCCGCCGCACACGAGGATCACCTTGTCACGCAGCCCCTCGGCCTCGAGCATCTCGACCAGCTCGGTCATGTTCTTGATGTGGATGTCCTTCTGGGTAACGGTCTGCGATACGAGCAGCGCATCGGCCTTCAGCTCCAGTGCCTTGGCGATGAAGTCCTCGTTGAGCACTTGGCTGCCCAGGTTGTGCGCCTCGAACATGTCGTAGCGCTCCAGTCCGTAGTGGCCGGCGAAGCCCTTCATGTTCATGATCGCATCGATGCCGACCGTGTGGGCATCGGTACCGGTGCTGGCCCCGACCACGACGATCGGACGGCCGATGTGGGTGCGGATGAACTCGTCGCACTCCTGCATGTCCCAGTGGGTGGACTCCACCTTCGGAACATGGATGTTCGTAAAATCAACCGTGTGTGTGCAGCTTCCGTAGCAGTTGAAGAAGGTGAATCCCTTGGTCAGCTCCTTCATGAAGACCACCTGAGGATTTTCGAATCCCATCTTCCTGAGCAGTTGTTTGGCCGCCTCCATCGCCTCGTCGCCCACCTGAACGGGAAGGGTAAAACTCAACTGGGTCTTACCGTCGTTCATCGTGTCGCCGTAGGGCTTTATCTTTTTCAGATCCAGTGTCTGGTCGAAATCCGCTTTTTCTGTCGAATATAATCCTCCGCTCATCTTATTTACGTTTTAACAACATTCTTTCAATAAATGGATTGTAGTAGTTGTTGCCCTTTCCGACAACACCGGCCAATCCCTTGCCTCCGTTCTTCGGACGTTTGATATCGGCGAAGATACCCTTCTCGAGGGCCGTGAAGAGCCCCTCCTTCTCGATGTTCTGCAGCAGCACGAGCGTCTTGTCGAGAACCTCCTGCGCCCGGCGCTGGATGATGCCGCCCTTCTTGTATTCGACTTCGTCGCCGATGTTCTTCATGTTGTTGAAGATGTATTTGGCATTCTCGATCGAGAGGTAGCGGTCCGACATGAACGGCGTGTGGATCGCCTCGGTCGGCATACCGAGCAGCTGAATTCCCTGCGAGGTCCAGATGCCGATCATGTTGAAGAGGGCATCCTGGATGTGTCCCCGGAAGATGTTGCCGGTCATGAACTTCGTGGGCGGCATGTATTTCAGGGTGGCGCGGGGGAAGATCTCTCGCGTCATCTGTGCCTGTGCCAGCTCGAACAGGAAGCCGTTCTCCAGCATCGGATCCATCTCGAAGGCGTGTCCCAGACCCATCTGCTCCTCCGCAAGGCCGGCGATCTTGGCCAGCTGCTCGTTGATCAGATCCGAGGCCAGCACCGTGTGTGCCTGCTCGACGGCATCGGCCGTGGTCAGGTAGTTGTCCTCACCCGTGTTGATGATCACGCCGGCGAATCCGTTGATCACACGCGACATGAACTGGTCGACGAGCGTACGTTGCATGTTGATGTCGCGGAACAGGATGCCGTAGAGGGCGTCGTTGAGCATGACGTCCAATCCCTCCAGCGCACCCATGGCTGCGATCTCGGGCATGCAGAGTCCCGAGCAGTAGTTGCATAGGCGGATGTAGCGGCCGACCTCCTCGCCAACTTCGTCCAGTGCCTTGCGCATGATGCGGAAGTTCTCCTGCGTGGCGAACGTGCCGCCGAAACCTTCGGTCGTGGCACCGTAGGGCACGTAGTCGAGCAAGCTCTGTCCCGTGGTTCGGATCACGGCGATGATATCGGCACCCTGACGGGCTGCGGCCTGAGCCTGCACCACATCCTCGTAGATGTTACCCGTGGCGACGATCACGTACAGGTAGGGTTTGGGACCCTCGCCCAGTGTTTCGAGGTAGTGGGCCCGACGGGCTTTGCGGGCGTTGATCCGCTCGATGCAGGCATCGATTGCGGGCTGCAGCGCCTCGTGAATCTGCTGGGAGGGATGGATGGGCAGCTGGGTCAGATCCAGCTCTCCGGCGGCGACCTTCTCGGCGATCTGCTGCGGCGAGAGCCCGGTTTCGATCATTGCATTGCCGATGAAGAAGAGAATACCTTCGCCGAGCGTCCCCTTCTCCCGGACCTCTTCGACCACGACGTTGGGCAGCGGAACGGCATTCTCGTCCACCCCGTCGATGCCGATCAGACGGCACAAGGTTCTCTCGACGGCGACCGTCGTATAGCGATCCACAAACTGCTGGACATCCTCCGCGATCTTCTTGGCGACCGATCTGGCGGATTCCACCTTTTCAAAATCAAGACCTAACTTGCTACTGTGTTGCATATTGGATGTAAAATGTAAATGTTACATGAGATATTTTTCTGTCCGACGGAGCAGATCCTCGTCCACTCCCAGTATTCGGGCGATGCGGACCGCCTCGTGCGGCACCTCCTCACCCGTATCTTCGATGAGTGAATAGTCGATCAGGCGGTTGATATCGCTTCCCGCGATCCCGCTTTTGAGATCGTCCGGAATGCCCTTGACCCGCAGCTTGCGGCCGGAGGTGCGGATGCCGCTGTAATGGGTGGTCAGCAGCGCATAGGTACGGTACTCATCCAGCAGCTCCAGCAGTGCGTTGACGAGCGCCTTCCCTTCGGTCGGGTTGGTCGTGCGCGCCGGTTCGTCCACCAGCACGAGCAGCCGTTTGCCGAGTTTTACCTCGCGGACGATCCGGTCGATCTTGCTCATCTCGGCGGCGAACGACGAGAGCCCCTTCAGGGCATCCTGATCGTCCCCCATCGAGAAGAGGATATCCTCCACCACGACGATCCGGGCCTCGGCGGCCGGTACGTAGAACCCGAACTGGAACAGGGCCTGGGCCAGAGCGACGGTCTTCAGAACGACCGATTTGCCAGTCATGTTGGCACCGGTGATGAGGATGGGGCGTTTCTCGAGGGTGATGTCCACGGCCTGGAACGTTTTCCCCTCACCGGCCAGCGCCTCGCGGATCTCCGGGTTGAAAAGTCCCCGGTAGCTGATCGTCTGCGTGTCGATGGCGGGTTTGCAGAGCCCCAGGTCGATGGCCTGCCGAGCCTTGGCCAGCAGGAGGTCCAGATGGGCCAGCATCGCCGAGGCGCGCAGCATCCCCTCGCTGTAGGGGCGCAGTTCGATGCAGAGATCCGTGCGGATCCTGTCCTCGAGTGCTTCGCAGCGGGCGTATATGGTTTCGTAGCCGGCATCCTCCTGGCTGCTCTTCTTGAGCGCCTTGCGCAGTGAGGCCAGCTCGGCCGAGTAACTGTCGTATATGTAGAAGCTGGGAATCCGGTTCTTGTCCGGGTCGAGAATGCCGACCACGGCCTTGAGTGAAACGGGTTCCAGCAGGTCGATCTTCAACTGCGCAAGCAGTTCGTTGATCTCCTCGTTGAGCAGCGCCAGCCCCTTGATCTCGAAGAGCTGGATGTCGTCGAGGGTGTGTTTTCCCTGCAACGCGGCGATCGTGTTGCGGATGTCTTTCAGTCGTTCCAGCTTGACTCGCAGCGAGTCGACCCCATCGGCACGCGAACTGTCCTGGAGTAGCGTGCGGAAGTATTCGATGCGGTCCAGCTCCTCGCGGATCTGCCGGTCGTCCTGCATGTAAGATGTTTCGTAGAGGATACTGCGCGACAGACCCGACCGGATATCCAGTCGGTCGATCATGAATCGGATGCCTCCAATGGAGCGTATGGCCTCTCTCAGTTGCATTGTCTTACATTGTATACGGGAATCCCCAAAACGGATTCCAGATTCTCTTTCAACTCCTCGGGGTTCATCCGATACCCCTCCGGCGAGGTGGGGTTGATCGTGATACCCAGCAGTTTGTTGCGCCACACCACCCGGATGCGTCCACCCTTTTTCAGAAAGGCGTAATAGAGCTCCGGCGAGGCGAAGATGCGCGTAAAGTCCTTGGCGATCAGTACGATCTCCTTGACCTGCTTCTGTATGCGCAGGTATTGCAGCAGCTTGTCCGTTATGATGCCCGCCACGAAAATCGTATGGCCGTAGCGAAACAGCTCCTGCTTGTAGTTCTCCAGCATCAGCACCGAGGGGATGTGCAGGTCGTGCGCCTCCCCCTGTGCGTCGATGGCCCAAACCCCCGTTTCGATCGAGGCAAGCCGTTCGGCCAGGGCTGAATCGATTGCCTCCGACTGGGTCAGGTCATAGGTATATTTGGTCCGTTTGACCAGCTCGGCCATGTTGCGCGACACGGCGGCACCCGTGGCCAGCACCATCGCCTCCGTTACGGCCGGCGACCCCAGGCTGAGACGGGACAGAGCCCCGTCGATGAAGGTTGTATCGACCTGCCAGCGTTTCATCCTTTCGATGCAGGCGCGCAGCCCGTGCGTTGTGGCCGGACCGGAGAGGATCACCTTGCCCGAGGTGATTGCCCGGGCCGTTACCAGCCGTCCCAACGAGGTCTGTTGCGAGTCCACATCCAGCACTTCGGCTACCAGCCGTTTTTCGCGGTAGTGCTTCTCGGAGGTGATGAAGATCATCCCCTCGTAGACCTCGATCTCCGGCTTGGCCGTCTGGGTTACCTGGTCCTGACTTTCCCCGTCGATTCCGATCGAGGTGACAGCCAGTCGCTTGCCCCCCTCATGCACCTTCCGCAGGATGTAGTTCAGGGTCTCGGTTTTGCCGGCATTTTTGGCCAGCCCCACAATCGAAACGCTGCGATAGTCGGCTATCTCTTCGATAAAGGACATGACGGGTTGTGTCTGGTTCTCTAAAACGGAGGTGACGTTTCATGCGGAATCGCCGAATCTTTCCGGGTTCGACGATTTCAATCCACATCTGTCAGGAATCGCCTGTCCGTCAGGCGACCCCGCCTTTTTATATAAAGGAGTGCTCCAACGCAAGCTGGAGCACTCCTCCTACGTCAATTATTCGTGTTTGTTACGTTTGTTGCGGCTCAGATCCTTCGGCTCGAGCGACAGCTGTTTGCCGTCCAGCAGAGCGGCAACGCCCTCTTTCTGCTGCTGGCAGGTCGGACAGTGGCACTCGTCCTTGTAGTCCTGAGGCTGCGTGTAGGTGGTGATCACACCCTCGTAGTTACGCAGAATCACGCGCTTGGGCGACTCGGAGAGTACGTAGTTCGGAGCTACGGGGATCTTGCCACCGCCGCCCGGAGCGTCGATCACGAACGTCGGCACGGCATATCCCGAGGTGTGTCCGCGCAGGTTCTCGATGATCTCGATACCCTTCGACACCGGCGTACGGAAGTGCTCGATGCCGGTGCTCAGGTCGCACTGGTAGATGTAGTAGGGACGCACGCGCATCTTCACCAGGTTGTGAACCAGCTCCTTCATGATGTGCGGGCAGTCGTTTACACCGCGCAGCAGAACGGACTGGTTGCCCAGCGGAATGCCGGCATCGGCCAGACGTTCGCAAGCCTGACGCGACTCTTCGGTCACCTCGTCCGAGTGGTTGAAGTGCGTGTTGAGCCAGATCGGATGGTACTTCTTCAGCATGTTGACCAGCTCGGGAGTGATACGCTGCGGCATAACCACCGGAGTACGGCTACCGATGCGGATGATCTCGACGTGGGGAATCGCACGCAGCTTCTTAATGATATACTCCAGCGTGTCGTCCGATACCAGCAGTGCGTCGCCACCCGACAGCAGTACGTCGCGTACCTGCGGCGTGCGGGCGATGTAGTCGATGCACTTGTCGATGCGATCCTTCGGAACGGCCGCATCGTGCTGCCCGGCGAAACGACGGCGGGTGCAGTGGCGGCAGTACATGGAGCACATGTCCGTGATGAGGAACAGCACGCGGTCGGGATAACGGTGCGTCAGACCCGGAACCGGCGAATCGGTATCCTCATGCAGCGGGTCGTCCAGATCGGCTTCCGAACGGTGCAACTCCTTGATGGAGGGAACCGCCTGCTTGCGGATCGGGCTGTTGGGATCGTTGTTGTCGATCAGGCTCAGGTAATAGGGCGTGATCGCCATGCGGATCGTCTTGAGCGACTCGCGGATAGCCTCCTCCTCGCCCGGTTGCAGGGTGATGTACTTCTTCAGCTCTTCAACCGTCTCGATGCGGTTGGCTACCTGCCATCTCCAGTCGTTCCAATCAGCGTCGGATACGTTCGGAAAATACTGTTTTCTTCTGCTAATTCCCATTGCTCGACTATGCGTAAAGTTCCGTAAAGATTTTGCGCAGCTCCTCGTTCTCGCGCAGCTCCTGCAGCGTGATCTCGGCGTGGCCCTTCGTGTAGCCGTTGCCCACGATCATCGTTACGTCGCTGCCGACACCCTCGGCGCCCAGAGCGGCCTTGGTGAAGCTGGTAGCCATCGAGAAGAAGTATACGATACCCGTATCCTTGGTGCACAGGATGCTCGTCATCTCCGTGTCGGGGATGTTCACGTTGTTGATGGTGATGTCGGCCATCTGACCGTTCGTCAGCTCGGAGATCTTCTCCATGACGGGAACCGGCTGCGTGGCGTCGGCTGCGAATACATAGTCGCAGAAGCCGAGTTTCTGCAGACGCTCGGTGCTCTTGGGCGAGTGCGTGATACCGATTACCTTACCCGTTACACCGGCACGTTTCTTCGCCTCGTAGCAGCAGAGCATACCCGATTTGCCGCCTGCACCGATGATCAGCACCGTGTCGCCCGGTTTCACCAGTTTCGCGGTCTGGGCCGGAGCACCTGCCACGTCGAGTGCCGACAGAGCCAGATTCTCGGGCATGTCGGTCGGGATCTTGGCGTAGATACCGCTCTCGAACAGAATGGCCTTGCCGTCGATGTCCACCTGGTCGATCTCCGGACGGATCTCCTTGATCTTGTCGATGCGCAGCGGGGTGAGCGACAGCGAAACGAGCGTTGCGATCTTGTCACCTACCTTCAGGTCGGTCTTGCCGATCAGCGCGTCGCCGATCTTCTCGACCGTACCGAGCAGCATACCGCCCGAACCGGTTACCGGGTTGCGGTGTTTGCCCTGCTTGGCCACGATGTCCATCATGATCTCGGCGATCTTCTTCTTGTCGCCGCCGGCCTGTTTCTCGATCTGGGTGAAACTTGCGGAGTCGATATTGAGGGTCTGGACGTCGATCAGGATTTCATCGTCGTAGATCTCGTCCATGTTGTTGTCTACCTTGTTGGCCGTCTGCGGCAGAACGCCTTTCGGCTCGATTACTCGGTGAGTACCGTATTTATTGCCTTTTTTCATGTTGTGTGAGGTTTTTAAATGTGTGAGGTATTAATTGAATAATATGATTTCGTGTTATTTCAGCGGTTTGAGACCCAGAATGGCGCGTGCCTCGGCCGGAGTTGCGATTTCACGTCCCAGCTCGCGGGCCATGCGTACCACCTTCTCGACCAGTTCGCCGTTCGACTTGGCCAGCACGCCCTTCGAGAGATAGACGTTGTCCTCGAAGCCGACGCGTACGTGACCGCCGTCGATGATGGCGGCCATGGCGAGCGGGAACTCGTAACGGCCGATACCGGCAACCGTGTAGGTTGCGTCGGAGGGAATGCTGCCGCGCAGGAAGACGAAGTCGCGCAGTTCGCCGCCGATGCCGCCGTTGACACCCATGACGAAGTCGAAGTGCATCGGGCTCTTGATATGCCCCTTCTTGTGCATGCGCAGCGCCATCTCGATCATGCTCTTGTCGAAGACCTCCAGCTCGGGTTTGATGCCGCGCTCGATCATCCGGTCGCCGAAGTATTTGATCGTGTTCTCGGTGTTGAAGAAGACCTCGTCACCGCCGAAGTTCAGCGTACCGCAGTCCAGCGTCGCCATTTCGGGATTCAGCTCGGTGGGCTGCAGGCGCTCGTCGTCGGTCATGCCGACTGCACCTCCCGTCGAGGGCTGGATGATCACTTCGGGACACTCCTTGCGGATGGCGTCGATGATCACCTTGAAGCGGGTCTTGTCCTGGGTGGGCGTACCGTCGTCTTCGCGTACGTGCAGGTGAATGATGCTGGCTCCCGCCTCGTAGGCTGATTTGGCCTCGCGAACACACTCTTCGACGGTGTAGGGAACCGCCGGGTTGTGCTCCTTCAAAACTTCGGCGCCGCAGATTGCCGCCGTGATGATGAGTTTTTCCATGGCTGTGTCCGTTTATTCGTGTTTGATTCGCTGATTCTCCTTCTTCACCACGCAGGTTCCGCTGGCGCGGCATACGACGATCGGCTCTTTCAGTACGTCGGCAGCCGAGTCGGAGATGTCGGTGCGGGGCGTGATCACCTTGCGGGCCTCGAAGACCATCTTGCGCGAAGAGTTGCCCACCTTGACGATCTCGCCCACGGCCTCGATGTAGTCACCGGCATGAACCGGGGCCAGGAACTCGACGTTGTCGTAGCCGGCGAAGAGACCCTCGTCGCCGTCGTGCATGATCAACAGTTCCGTAGCCACGTCGCCGAAAAGACCCAGCATGCGTGCGCCGTCCACCAGATTGCCTCCGTAATGAGCGTCGTGTGCACTCATTCTCAAACGAATCATTGATTTCATAATAGCTTCAGTTTTTTATGCTTTTGTAGGTTATTGTTCGATTTCGATTATTCGGCGACGATGTAGTCGACGAAGATGGCCGGGGTGTGGACCTCCTCGGGAGCGATCTCCCCCACCTCCTTCAGATCGGCGATCTCGGCGATCACCAGATCGGCGGCCGTTGCCATCAGGGGGTTGAAGTTCTGCGAAGTGCCGCGATAGACCAGGTTGCCCGACTTGTCGCCGCGGCTGGCGCGGATCAGGGCTACGTCGGCGCGGAGCGGCTTCTCGAGCAGATAATCCTTGCCGTCGATGGTGATGACCTGCTTGCCCTCGGCCACGATCGTACCCAGACCGGTGCTCGTCAGCACGCCGCCCAGTCCGTTGCCGCCGACGCGCACCCGCTCGGCCAGGGTTCCCTGCGGGCAGAACTCGATTTCGAGCTCTCCGTTGTTGTACTGCTCGCCCGTGGCGGGGTTGGTGCCGATGTGGGAAGTATAGAGTTTCTTTACCTGCTTATTTACAACAAGTTGTCCGATGCCTCGGTCCGGATAGGCCGTATCGTTGCAGATGATCGTCAAGTCCTTTACACCCGATTTTGCCAGGGCGTCCACGATTTTGTTGGGGGTTCCGTTGGCCAGGAATCCTCCGATCATGAGGGTCATGCCGTCCTTGATCTTGGATACGGCTTCGTCGATTGAAATAAGCTTATTCATAAATGATCTGGTCCTTTTTAAAGGTTGTATTTACATGAGTGGTCAAAATTACGCAAATTTCCTCGGAAAAACCAATTTTTTCGGAAGGAAAAGAGCGGCGGAGATCCCGTTCGGAAAACTATTGCCGCTCTTCCCGCCAATATCCTCCGGAACTTGCAGGGGGCTCTGTCGAGGGGTCAAACGGGAAAATGGGCCGTCTCGATGCCGGGCACAGGGTGCCAAAGAGCCGGTTTTCTCCTTCTTGAAGCGGGCATTGGGGCCTCTGTCGGAGTTGATGCGAGGTTGATTTCGGGGTTCCGGATTGGATAATACGTAAAATTTGACGTATTTTTATGGCCTCAAACAGATCCGAACCGTTCCTGTAACGGTTTTATAGAAGAACGAAGAGGATGATTACCGATTTCAGACTGAAGGTTTTTAAGACGGTGGCTGACCGGCTGAGTTTTACCCGGGCGGCCGGTGAGCTGCTCATTTCGCAACCGGCCGTGACACGCCATATCAGCGAGCTGGAGAGGCAGTTGGGTGTTCCGCTCTTCCTGCGTGGAAACGGTTCGATCTCGCTGACACGCCACGGGGAGTGGCTGCTCGACTATGCCAACCGCATTCTGGATCTGTACGGGAACCTGAACGACGCCTTCGTCGAGGAGGGGAAGCAGTTCTGCGGGGAGATCCGCCTCGGGGCCAGCACCACGATTGCCCAATATCTGCTGCCCGGAATTCTGGCTTCGTTCAAGCGGCGTTACCCGGAGATCTCGCTGGAGCTCTTTTCGGGCAATACGGAGCGGATCGAGGAGCAGATCGCCGGCAAACGGCTCGATTTCGGGCTGATCGAGGGCAAGGCCTCGCGCCATTCACTCCACTACGAGCCCTTTATGGACGACGAACTGGTGCTTGTGACCTCGACCTCCAACACCTCCTTCCGGGAGGATGAGACGACGCTGGAGCGGCTTCGCCACCTGCCGCTGGTGATCCGCGAGACCGGCTCCGGAACGCTCGCCGTACTTGAGGAGGCGTTGGCCGCGCGGGGCTTGTCGCTGCCGATGATGCACATTGAGATGCAGCTGGGAAGTACCGAGGGGATCAAGCGTTACCTCTACCATTCGGGGGCTTTTGCCTTCCTGTCGGTGCAGGCGATTCTCGATGAGCTGGCGCAGAACAAGTTGCGGGTGGTCGAGGTCGATGATTTCGAGGTGCGCCGCCGGTTCAGTTTTGTCTCGGCGCACGGCCAGCACGGACGCCTCGTCGAGCTGTTCAAACAGTATTGTCTGAATCATCATAACATGAAGTTATAGCCAAGCACATTTATATATTGGTTTTTTATCGGCGGATGTCGTAGTTTTGCCGGCGTAAACGATAAATCCAATATTGAGTGAATATGAAATCTACCCAGAAAAACATGCTTGTCAAAGTAGGCTTCCTGCTGGCTCTGGTGCTCTGCGCCACCCCCTATGTCTCCGCACCTATCGCGCTGGTCGGCGGATTCCTTTTTACCCTCTTTTGGGGACACCCGTTCGCCAAACTCAACCACAAGGCGACCAACCTTCTGCTGAAGGCCTCGGTAGTCGGTTTGGGCTTCGGAATGAATGTCCACAGTGCGCTGCATGTCGGACGCGAGGGACTCTGGCTGACGATCGCCTCGATTACCACCGTGCTGGTGCTGGCCTTCATCCTGGGCTGCTGGTTCCACATGCCCCGCAAATCCTCCCATCTGATCGGATCGGGTACGGCCATCTGCGGCGGTAGCGCCATTGCGGCCGTGGCTCCGGCGGTGGATGCCTCCGAAAAGGAGATCTCGGTATCGCTGGGTGTGATTTTTCTGCTTAATTCGCTTGCCCTGATCATCTTCCCCTTCATCGGCCACATGCTGGGGCTTACGCAGCACCAGTTCGGCATGTGGAGCGCCATCGCCATCCACGACACCAGTTCGGTAGTCGGCGCAGCATCGGCTTACGGTGAAGAGGCCTTGCAGGTGGCTACGACCGTCAAACTGGCCCGTGCGCTGTGGATCATCCCCGTGTCGCTGCTGTCGGCCTTCCTGTTCAAGAGCAAGGGCAAGAAGATCAGCATCCCCTGGTTCATCGGCTTCTTCATCGTGGCCATGCTGATCAACAGCTACCTGCCGCTGGCCGGATCGTTCGGCGTCGCATTCTCGAATACGGTGGCTCCGGCCATTGCCGACATCTCGAAGGCGATGCTGGTCGTAACGCTCTTTTTGATTGGTGCAGGTCTCTCGCTGGACAAGATCAAGTCGGTCGGATTCAAATCGCTGATTCTGGGCATCTGCCTCTGGGTGGTGGTTTCGGTGCTTTCGTTGCTTGCGATCGTTCATTAAAGGATAACCAAATAAGATATGGAACTCAAATTGTTTTTCGGGGCCTTCTTTACCTTCCTGGCGTTGATCAACCCCATTCAAAAGGTTTTCGTGGTTTTTTCACTGCAGGAGAACTACTCGCGGCCCGAGCTGCACAAGATCGTCGACAAGGCCTCCATTACGGCCATCTGGGTCTTGCTGCTCTTCCTCTTCCTTGGCGAGGCAATTCTGGGTTACCTGTTCAATCTGAAGATATACGCCTTTCAGATAACGTGCGGAATCGTGCTGTTCTATAACGGTTTTGTGGGGCTGCAGAAGGGGGCCTTCCTGACTATCGACAAGAATACCCGCATCGAGGACATTATCACTGTGCCGATTGCAATTCCAATGATCGCCGGACCGGCCACCATTACGGCTGTTGTAACGATGCCGGCCGTCTACGGACGGTGGATGACCATCGCGGCGGTGGTTACGGCGCTGCTGTTGAACTGGGCGATTATGCGAAATGCCGGACGGATCGGCAAGATACTGGTGAAGTTCAACATGATGATGCCTTTGATTCGGATCATTGCCCTGATCGTTGCGGCTATCGGATTGCAGATGATTCTCAGCGGAATTGAGCAGTTCCTGCTGCAGATTCACGGTTCGGCCGTCGCTTCGGTCGCTGCCGGTGCGGCAACTTCGCTCAATTAGCCCCTGTCTGAAGAGAAAAATGGCTCTCGCAATCTCTGCGAGAGCCATTTCTTTTTCCTTGAGACGGTTCGTTGGGGTGACGGGCCGGCGGGACTTCGGAAGTCCTGTTTCTACAGTTTGGGATTGTTCTTGTGGCGATCCTTGTCGCGTGCGCTCTTTTTGGCAAAGTTCTCCTCGACGGCCTGCGTGAGATCCACGCCCGTTTGGTTGGCCAGGCAGACCAGCACCCACAGTACGTCGGCCATCTCGTCGGCCAGGTTGCACTTCTCGCCCTCCTTGAAGGATTGGTCGCCGTATTTGCGGGCCATGATGCGGGCCAACTCCCCCACCTCTTCGGTCAGGACGGCCATGTTGGTCAGTTCACTGAAATAGCGAACCCCGTATTGGTGGATCCACTCGTCCACACGTCGTTGCAGTTCGGACAGCTCCATATTCGAAACCTTTTTGTATTCGGTGCGACGAATTTAGCTATTTTCGGATAAAAGCGCAAGGGAGACAGGTCGCTTCTGGAGAGTCTGTCCCGGGAGGCGGACTAAAACAGATCGAGCAGTTCGAACAGATCGTCGTCCTCGAACGTCAGACCATGTGTGAATACGATCTTTTCGGGGTCGATCGGCTCTGATACGAGACGTTTTACATTCCGCTGTTTGAACTCTGCATTCTTCCGCATGATCAGATAGAATGTCTTAAATTTGATGGTGAGCAATACCGTTTTCATCCACTGCAGGTAGACGGAATCGGGTGCTATGGCTTCCCCGTTCCAGTCCCATTCTTTCGGAAAGGTGACATAAAGGGGGTTGTTTATTCGTCGCGCCGGATCATTCGGGGACGGGATAAAACTCCATAATACCATTCTTCTCGTTTCATTGGGATTAATCCAGAAGCCGCATCCACCTTCTCTCAGGGGATATAGGTCCGGATTTGTCCAAATTATGTATTTTGAATATACCTTATGATCATACGTAAATTGCATGTAGGATCTTATATCCTCCATGTAGGGGTTGAATTGCGGAATGAAGATTCTTTTATCCGTGTTGTTTCGAACCGTCGCGATCATCTTCATGCGAGGGGTGAATCCATCGCATGAAGCTTGTGTGATACACCCGATACCTCGCTTTTCAATTATTGTTTCGTCTCGCGATAAATCCAGACTGTCAATAGTGAGGGTAACCTGTCCCCGGGCAAACCCGGCGAAGAGCAAGGCAAATAACAGGAGAAGCGATTTTTTCATGGGATGTATTTATTGCGCTATAATACGAAGTTAGGTATTTTTTAGAGATTCGGAACTGTGCCAAGGGCAAAAATCCGAAATCTCACAAGAAGATTCCGGATTTTTTTGCCTGTTGTGGATTCCGTTTCGCTATTTGACCCGGATCAGGTTCAGACCGTCGCGGATAGGGATGATGACGTTCTCCACACGCGGGTCCTCGCTCACCATGCGGTTGAATTCGAGGATCTGTCGGGTGTGGCGGTCGCCGTGTGCGACGGGCTGCACCACTTTCCCGTACCAGAGGATGTTGTCGGCCAGCAGGAATGAGCCGCTGTGCACTAGCGGACGGCCGTCCCGATCCCCCATCAGCATCCGGTAATAGTCGGGATACTCCCGTTTGTCACCGTCGATGAAGACCAGATCGAACTCCGTGCCGAGCGTCGGGGCGATCTCGAGGGCCGATCCGACGTGGTGGCGGATCTTGTGGCCGTGGGTGCTGCGATTGAAAAACGAGGTGGCGATCTCCTCCAGTTCGTCGTCCACCTCGATCGTGTCGAGTCGCCCCTCTTCGTCCAGTCCGGCCGCCATGCAGAGGGCCGAATAGCCGGTGAAGGTGCCGATCTCGAGGATGCGGTGCGGACGCACCATCCGCACTAGCATCTCCAGCAACTTGCCCTGGATGTGTCCCGAGAGCATGCGGGGTTGTACGACCTTCAGATGGGTCTGGCGGTCGAGCTCTTGCAGCAACTCCTCTTCGGGTGAGGTGTGCGTGTGGATGTATTGTTCGAGTGCGTCCATTTCGGTTGTCGTTTTAGCGGTAGATCAGTCGGGAGGTCGAGGCGAAGACTTCAGCGGCGACGTCGGTCAACTCACGGGCCGTGAGCGCTTCGATCTTGCGGTAGACCTCTTCCATGGTATCGATCTTTTCGTGGGCCAGGAAACTCTTGCCCACCCCCAGCATATAGCCCTCGTTGCTCTCCATCGAGATGGCGAGCTGGGCCGTGAACTGCTTTTTTGCCATCGAGAGACGGCGGGCCGTGATGGGTTCCGTCCGCAGCTTGCGGAGCTGTTCTTCGATCAGTTCGATGCACTGCCCCGTATTGTCGTGGTCACAGCTGAAATAGATGGCCACGATGCCGCTGTCGCTGTAGGGGGTGTAGTTCGCCTCCACGTTGTAGGAGAGGCCGTTCTTTTCGCGTACGAGGATGTTCAGCAGCGAATTGGCTGACGGGCCGCCCAGAATGTTGACCAGCAGGGCGAGCGGCAGACGCTGCGCGTCGTTGATTCCCATCGCCCGCGCCCCGAGGATGCAGTGTGTCTGATAGGTGTGTTTCGACAGGCTGCGCTCGAACGGAACCGTCGTGGAGGGTGCCTGCCGCGAAAAGCTGCGGGTCGAGGTGGGGGCATCGGCCAGGTAGCGGCCGGCGATCGCCTCGACGCTTTTGACCGAGAGGTTGCCGATCGACGAGAAGACCATCTGGTCGGTCGTGTAGGTGCGGCCGACAAAATCGAGGATCGACCGGTGGTTGAACCTCGCGAGAGTCGATTTGCGTCCCAGAATGTTGTGCCCCAGTTCCGACCCCTCGAAGAGCATGTCCTCGAAGGTGTCGTAGATCTGCTCGGCGGGAGAATCCTTGTAGGTGTTGATCTCGTCGAAGATCACCTCCCGCTCCTTGTCGAGCTCCCGGTCCGGGAAGGTCGAGTGGAATGCCACGTCGGCGATCAGCTCGACCGCCTTCGCAAAGTCGCCCCGCAGGGTTGTGGCATGGATGGTCGTATCCTCTTTGGTCGTAAAGGCATTCAGTTCGCCGCCCAGATTCTCCAGCCGGCAGTTGACCTGATAGGCCTTGCGGTGTTCGGTCCCCTTGAAGAGGGCATGTTCGGTGAAATGGGCCAGCCCGAACTCGTTTTTCAACTCGTCCCGGCAGCCGGCGTTGACCACCAGGGCGCAGTGCGTAACGTTGCCTTTGACCTGGCGGTGGATGCCCCGGATTCCGTTGGGCAGTATATAGGTGGTGAATTCCGTCTTATTCTGCATGGTTTTCTCTCTGAGCAAGATAGCGTCCCGTGTAGCTTTCGGGGCTTTTGACCAGTTCGTCCGGCGTCCCCTCGAAGACAACCTCTCCGCCCCGGTCGCCCGCCTCGGGGCCGAGGTCCACGACCCAGTCGGCGCACTTGATCACCTCGAGGTTGTGTTCGACAATGACGATCGTATGGCCCCGGGCGATCAGTGCGTTGAAGGCGTCGAGCAGTTTGTTGATGTCGTGGAAGTGGAGACCCGTGGTGGGCTCGTCGAAGATGAACATCATGTTCCCCTCGGAGCTCTCCCGCGTCAGGAACGAGGCCAGCTTGACGCGCTGGCTCTCGCCGCCCGAGAGGGTCGAGGAGGATTGCCCGAGCTTGACGTAGCCCAACCCCACCTCCTGCAGCGGACGCAGGCGTTCGACGATGCGTTTGCAGGTGGCGTTCTTCTTGTCCTCGCCGAAGAAGGCGATCGCATCGTCCACGGTCATCTCCAGAATGTCGTAGATCGACTTCTCCCGGTAGCGCACCTCGAGCACCTCGTCCTTGAAACGTTTGCCGCCGCAGGCGTCGCAAACCAGCTCCACGTCGGCCATGAACTGCATGCTCACCTTAATCACACCCTCGCCCAGACACTCTTCACAGCGTCCGCCGGCGATGTTGAACGAGAAGTGCGACGGGGTGAGTCCGTTGCTCTTGGCGTAGGGTTGATCCGAATAGAGCTTGCGGATCTCGTCGTAGGCCTTGATGTAGGTCACCGGATTTGAACGGGAGGACTTGCCGATCGGCGACTGGTCGATCATCTCGACCGATTTGAGCAGCCCGACGTCCCCTTCGAGGCCGTCGAAGTCGCCCGGTTTCAGTCCCGTATCGAAGAGCAGGCGCCGAAGCGCCGGGTAGAGGATCTCTTTGGTGAGCGACGATTTGCCGCTGCCGCTGACCCCCGTGATGCAGGTCATCACGCCGAGCGGAATGCGTACGTCGATATCTTTCAGGTTGTTCTGACGGGCCCCCTTGATGGTGATCCAGCTCGACGGGCTGCGCCGCGAGGGGGGCATGGCGATCCGGCGGCGGCCGGTCAGGTAGTCGGCCGTAAGGCTCCGGCGGCATGCCAGCAGATCGGGCAGCGTGCCGCTGAAGACCACTTCACCGCCGTTGTACCCCGCTCCGGGACCGATGTCGACGATCCAGTCGGCAGCCCGGATCACCTCCTCCTCGTGCTCGACCACGATTACCGTGTTGCCGATGTCGCGCAGCTGTTCGAGCACGCCGATCAGGCGGTGTGTATCGCGCGGGTGGAGTCCGATCGAGGGCTCATCGAGAATGTAGAGCGATCCGACCAGGTTGCTGCCCAGCGAGGTGGAGAGGTTGATGCGCTGGCTTTCGCCGCCCGAGAGGGTCGAACTGAGCCGGTCGAGCGTCAGATAACCCAGCCCCACGTCCGAGAGGTATTGCAGGCGGGTGCGTATCTCGGTCAGGATGCGGGCGGCCGTAGCCGTATCGTGGGCATCGAGTTCGAGTCCGTCGAAGAAACGGATCAGCGAGTCGACATCCATGGCCACCAGGTCGGCAATGGTCTTCCCCCCTACCCGCACGTAGAGGGCCTCCTTGCGCAGCCGTGTGCCGCCGCAGTCGGGACAGGTCGTCTTGCCCGTATAGCGGGCCTTCATGACCCGGAACTGGATCTTGTAGCGTTCGCTGTCGAGGTAGGCAAAGAAGTCGTTCAGTCCGTGGAAATATTCGTTGCCGCGCCACAACAGCAGTTTCTGTTCGGGGGTCAACTTGAAATAGGGCGTATGGATCGGGAAATCGAACCGGTAGGCGTTCTTTACCAACTCGTCCTTCCAGGTCTGCATCGTCTCGCCGCGCCAGCAGGCGATCGCCCCTTCGTAGATCGTTTTGCGTTTGTCGGGTATGACCAGATCCTCGTCGATGCCGACGATCTTGCCGTACCCTTCGCAGGTGGGACAGGCGCCGAGCGGGTTGTTGAAACTGAAAAGGTGTTCGGTCGGCGGTTCGAATTCGATGCCGTCAGCTTCGAAACGCGACGAAAATTCGGTAAGCTGATCGCCTGCAATGATCCGGCAGATGCCGTTGCCGTAGGAGAAGGCGCGTGCGACCGAATCGCGCAGACGGGTCGGAAGATCTTCGTCACGGGAGATCTTGACGCGGTCCAACACCACGGAGATCTCCTCGGGGCGGCTCTTTTCATCGACCTGCGGCAGAAAGTCCTCGATCGGCATCGTCTGGCCGTGGAAGTGAAGACGCAGCACGCCTTCGCCCAGCAGGAGCGTCAGCCGTTCGATGATTCCCTGGCCGGGTTGCAGTACCAGCGGTGCGGCGATCGCTACACGCGTCCCGTCGGGCAGCGCGAGCAGGTATTGCGCCACGTCGTCCTCGGTGTAGCACTTCACCTCGCGTCCCGAAACGGGCGAGAAGGTGTGGCCGACCCGGGCAAAGAGCAGTTTGAGGTAGTCGTATAGCTCGGTCGAGGTTCCCACCGTCGAACGGGGGTTGCGCGTGTTGACCTTCTGTTCGATGGCGATGGCCGGGGCGATGCCGCTGATCAGATCCACGTCCGGTTTGTTGATCTTGCCCAGGAACTGCCGGGCATAGGCCGAAAGGCTCTCCACGTAGCGGCGCTGACCCTCGGCGAAGATCGTGTCGAAGGCGAGCGTCGATTTGCCCGATCCGGACAATCCGGTTATGATTACCAGCTTGTTGTGCGGGATGTCGACCTCGATGTTCTTGAGGTTGTGCACCCGCGCCCCCTTTATATGGATTGAATGTTGCTCTTCCATCTCTTGTTGTGTGCAGCCTTGTGCCGCACCGTGTTCCATGTGTTTGCCCTGATCCCGGAGCGATCTCCGTATCGGGCGGGGAGTAATCCCCTACTGCTCGTCGAGGGTCAGCCCCTCGACCTTGGCCAGTTTGCCGATCAGCCCTTCGGCCCGGCTCTCCCGGATGGCCACGCTCATGCGGCAGAGGTTGTCGAAGACCTGCTCGCGGATTTCGGGCTGCTCCTCCTTGATGATGCGCATCACGTCGTTCATCGACAGGTAGGAGAACTCGAAGCGGATGAGGCGGTCGACCGTCCGCTCGATGATTTGAGCCGCCGCGATCGCCTCGGCCGCCGATTCACGATAGGCGGCGATCAATCCCGATACGCCCAGCTTCGTTCCTCCGAAGTAGCGCACCACGACAATCAGGCAGTCGGTCAGCTCGTGTGAAAGCAGCTGGCCGAGGATCGGTTTGCCGGCCGTACCCGAGGGCTCTCCGTCGTCGTTGGCGCGGAATGCCTCCCCTTTGGGGCCCAGCCGCCAGGCGTAGCAGTGGTGTGTGGCGTCGTAGTATTTCTTGTGCAGCGCCTCGACGAGCGCACGGATCTGCTCCTCGCTCTGCACCGGGTAGGCATAGGCGAGGAATTTGCTGCTCTTCTCCTTGTAGATGGCCTCAGCAGCCCCGGCGATCGTACGGTAACTGTCCGCTGCCATTCTCGTTTACTTCACTTTGGTGAACATGCGGCTCCAGCGGATGTTGCCCGGGAAGCTCTTGTTGCGATCCAGCGAGAGCCAGATGAACGAGGCCTTGCCCACCACGTGGTCCTCGGGAACGAAGCCCCAGAAACGGGAGTCGGCCGAGTTGTGGCGGTTGTCGCCCATCATCCAGTAGTAGTTCATGCGGAAGGTATAGCGGTCGGTCGGCTCGCCGTTGATGAGAATCTGCCCATCGTCCGATACCTCGAGCCGGTTCCCCTCGTAGGTCTCGATGATGCGCCGATAGAGCGGCAGGTTGTCTGTGGTGAGGGTGATCGTAGCCCCCTTCTGCGGAATCCAGATCGGTCCGTAGTTGTCCTGATTCCAGGGATAGCGGTGATCCTGCGGGAATACATCGGTCGGGGTTGTGGCGACCTGCTTGCGGGCGTTGATCACCTCGCCGTGACCGCTCTTGCGGGCCTGTTCGTCCAGCCGGTCCAGTTCGGCCTTGCTGGCATCGGTCATGAAGTAGAGCGACGGTACGGCCCGCTCCCGTCCGTAGTCGTCGGTATAGGTGCAGGCGCTGATGTTCAGCTCCTCCAGTGCATAGTCCGAGATCGGCGTGTCGGTGCGGTAGAGGAACTGCCGCTGCTCGACAGGCTCCTGACGCACCCCGTCGATGTAGATGTCCGTGTCGATGATCTGCAGCGTGTCGCCCGGCAGACCCACGCAACGCTTGATGTAGTTCTCACGCTTGTCCACGGGCCGGGTGATGACCGTGTACTGCTGCTGCAGCCGTTTGCGCCCCTCCTCGCGGCCGTACGTGCGCTGGTAGTCGCGCAGCATGTCGTAATAGGATACCTCCTGACGTTCGAGCAGTACCGTGTCGCCGGCCGGGAAGTTGAATACCACCACGTCGTTGCGCTCGATCGAACCCAGTCCCTTCAGCCGGTGATAGGGCCAGCGGATGCACTCCGAGAAGGATTTCTTGGTCTTCGAGAAGGGCATCGTATGGTGTACGAAGGGGAAGGCGACCGGCGTGTTGGGCATCTGCGGTCCGTAGGCCACCTTGCTCACGTAGAGGTAGTCGCCGATAAGCAGCGAATTCTCCATCGACGAGGAGGGAATCACGTACATCTGGAAGAAGAACAGATGCACGAGCGAGGCGACGATCGTGGCGAAGATGATGGCGTTCACCCACTCGTAAACGGCCTTGTAGGTCTTGCTCTTGCGGCACAGTTCGGCGTTGTGGCGCCAGACGTATCGGTAGAAGAGGCGCGAGATATAGAGATCGAAAATGATCGGCAGACCCAGCAGGAACCAGAGGTTGCCCGTCCAGACGACGAACCACAGCAGATAGAGAATGCTGGCCAGCGTGAATCCGACCCATTTGTTGCGGAAGAAGGCTTTGATTTTGTTCATGTTTCGGTCAGTGTGTCTTTATTTGAGCAGATCGTCCATCGAGTAGACGCCCCGTTTGCCGCAGAGAAACTCGGCGGCAACGACCGCCCCCTGGGCCAGTGTGCGGCGATTCTTGATGGTGTGTTTCAGTTCGATGCGGTCGTCCTCGGATTCGTAGGTGATCGTGTGGATACCCGGAACCATCCCTTCACGGATCGAGGTGATGACGATTTGCGAGGGATCGTCGTCCGGTGCCGGCTGGAACGTGCTCCCCGGTTCGGCCATACGGTTCACCCACCCCGAT
The DNA here is from genome assembly GCA_963926835.1 of Rikenellaceae bacterium. GTDB lineage: Bacteria > Bacteroidota > Bacteroidia > Bacteroidales > Rikenellaceae > Alistipes. The sequence goes on from CAWUYY010000006.1 coordinate 21,231, forward strand.
TTTCGCTTCAGCTCGGAGAGGATCCCTTCGGCCAGCGTGATGGCCGTGCCGCTCGGGGCATCCTTTTTCTGGGTGTGGTGCACCTCTTCGATCCGTACGTCGTAGCCGTCGAATCGGTTGATCATGGCAGCCAGCTGCCGGTTCAGGCGGAACATCAGGTTGACGCCCAGGCAGTAGTTCGAGGCGTAGAACATGGCACCACCTTTCTCCAGGCAGTAGCGGCGCAACTCCTCAAACCGGTCGGTCCAGCCCGTGGTGCCGCTCACGACCGCAACGCCCGCGTCGATACAGCGGCGGATGTTCTCGTAGGCCGTCTGCGGCGTGGTGAATTCCAGAGCCACGTCGATTCCCTGCAGGTGCTCCCGGTCGAGATCCGAGGCGTTCTGCTGGTCGATGATGAGTCCTATCTGATGGCCCCGCTCGAGAAGAATTTTCTCGATCTCGCGGCCCATTTTTCCATATCCGATGATTGCTGCTTTCATGTTTGAATACTATATAATCATACAAAGATATACATTCGAGCCCGAAATAAAAAATTGTTTCAAGTTTATGTGCCGGAGATGGTATAATTTGAAAATAAAATATTACTTTCGCCGAATTAAAAGTGAATCGCTGGAATATTAACGTCAAAATCAATTATAAATTATAACCAAAACTATGGCAAACAATCAGAAAATGCGTACTGAGAGCGACCTGATCGGCAGCGTGGAACTGCCTGCCGAGGTTCTCTACGGTGTTCAGACCCTGCGTGGTATCAACAACTTTGTGATCAGCAAATTCCACCTGAACGAGTATCCTCTTTTCATCAAGGGGCTTGCAATCACCAAATTGGGTGCCGTTGAGGCCAACCATGAGCTGGGTCTCATCCCGGACGACATGTTCAAGGCCATCTCGCAGGCGTGCCGCGAGATCATGGAGGGCCAGCACCACGACGCTTTCCCCGTGGATATGATCCAGGGCGGTGCCGGTACGACCACGAACATGAACGCAAACGAGGTGATCGCCAACCGTGCGCTGGAGATCATGGGTCACCAGCACGGCGAGTATCAGTTCTGCTCCCCGAACGACCACGTGAACTGTGCACAGTCGACCAATGACGCCTACCCGACCGCTATTCACCTGGGCATGTATGCAACGCACCTGAAACTGGTCGAGCACCTGAAGGAGCTGATCGCATCGTTCGATCGCAAGGGCGAGGAGTTCGCTGACGTGCTGAAGATGGGCCGTACGCAGCTTGAGGATGCCGTTCCGATGACGCTCGGTCAGACCTTCCACGGTTTTGCCAGCATCCTGCGCGACGAGATCCTCCACCTGAACCAGGCTGCCGAGGACTTCCTGACCATCAACATGGGTGCAACGGCAATCGGTACGGGTATCTGCGCCGAGCCGGGCTATGCCGAGAAGTGTACGGCAGCCATCGCCCGCATCACCGGCTGGAACATCCGCATGACGGACGACATGGTTGGTGCTACGTCGGATACTTCCTGCCTGGTAGGCTACGCTTCGGCCATGAAACGTGTGGCTGTGAAGATGAACAAGATCTGCAACGACCTGCGTCTGTTGGCTTCGGGTCCCCGTTGCGGTCTGGCCGAGTTCAACCTCCCCGCACGTCAGCCGGGATCTTCGATCATGCCGGGCAAGGTGAACCCCGTAATCCCCGAGGTGATGAACCAGATCGCCTACAAGGTAATCGGCAACGAGCTCTGTGTAACCATGAGCGGCGAGGCTGCCCAGATGGAGTTGAACGCCATGGAGCCCGTTATGGCACAGTGCTGCTTCGAGTCGGCCGAGTTGCTGATGAACGGTTTCGATACGCTCCGCACCCTCTGCGTGGACGGCATTACGGCCAACCGCGAGCGTTGCGCTAACTACGTGAAGAACAGTATCGGTGTGGTAACCGCCCTGAACCCGATCATCGGTTACAAGAACTCGACCAAGATCGCCAAGGAGGCTCTCGAGACCGGTCGTGGCGTATATGAGTTGGTTCTTGAGCACGGTGTGCTGACCAAGGAGGAGCTCGATACGATCCTGAAGCCGGAGAACATGATCCGTCCGGTAAAACTGAACATCAAACCCCGCAAGTAATTTCGGGCAGCGATAAACAAACAATGAGTCCGGGACCGACGATTCGGTCCCGGACTTTTTGTTTGGGCGATAATTGGAATCTCCCTTTCAAATAATAAGGATAGAAAGGCCCCAGCTGAATGATCCAGTCTTTCTTGCCCCATAAATAGTCTTTAAGACGGAAGGGAGGGATCAGCTGAGGAAACGGCGGATAGAACTCGACAATACGATTCTTGTCGACAATCGAGTTTCCCTTGTCTTCCGAGATCTTCCCGAGGTCGAATAATTGCTGGCAGTAGTCATGCATCAAGACGGCTCCTTCGTAATTGTATACGTCGAGTTGTGTCCACCAGGTTTGCAGGTATATTGTGTCACTTGCTGAAATATGGTTGTCCAGCTTCCCGTCGATTCCCGCGCTTAACAGGATAAAGGAGGCCGGGCGGCGGGTATAATAGTCATACAGGGGAATGTATTGGATCTCTTCTCCATCTTTCGAGAAACGATCGGTCAGGAGCTGTTGCATTCGCAGTGTCTTCTCCGTGACGCTTGGATCGTCGGGCCAGACAACCTGCTTGTACAGGGCAATCGCTTCATCCAGGGAGTGCGGAAAATATCCCGTTTCGTCCTCATACCACATTGGCATGAACTGCTGTCCACGAAGTACATAATTGTCGGATGTGATAAGCTCTGCGGCACTCTTATACCGGTAAGCCCAGTAGCATCGGATTCCGACAAGAGACAGTACTGCAACGAGGAGTACGGCGGTCCAGATAATTAGAGTTTTTCGTTTCATTGGGTCTTGATGTCGGTTTTAAGACAGATTCTTTCATAAAATTAAATAAGGTTTATGGGAAATGCAACTGTCTGTCATGTCTTTTTTCTTGGATTAATTTCTTTCCATCCTTTGGGAAACAGTTGCGGCAGATTTTGGTCCCGGACTTTTTTGTACCTTTGTCGAAACGACCCAAGACAGGAACGGATATGCGCTATTTCATCGAATTGCAATACAACGGGGCTGCTTACTGCGGCTGGCAGCGTCAAACCGATATGCCATCGGTGCAGCAGACCCTTGAACGGGCCCTCTCTACCCTGCTGCGGGAGAAGATCGAGGTGGTAGGTGCCGGCCGCACCGATACCGGGGTGAACGCATCATACTATGTGGCGCATTTCGATGTCAGTTCTCCGATTGCCGACTTCGGGCATACCGTCTATAAACTCAATTTCCTGCTGCCGGACGATATTGCAGCAAGGCGGATCCTTCCCGTACGGGGCGATGCGCACGCCCGTTTCGATGCCCGGGAGCGGGAGTATCGCTACTTCATCGAGTCGCGGAAGAATCCCTTTACGCGGGCCTTTTCGTGGCAGTATTACGTGCCGCTCGATGTGGAGAAGATGAACCGTGCGGCCGCTTTCCTGCTGGAGTGGCGCGACTTTACCTCGTTCGCAAAGCTGAATTCGAATAATCGGACCAATATCTGCCATGTGATGCACGCCGCCTGGACGGTGGAGTCCGAGGGGCGGCTCTGCTTCACGATTCGGGCCGACCGTTTCCTGCGCAACATGGTGCGGGCCATTGTCGGAACACTGGTCGATGTGGGACGGGGACGCTATACGGTCGAGCAGTTCGAGGAGATTGTCCGCAGTCTCGACCTCTCCCGTTCGAGCAGCAGCGCCCCGGCACAAGGGCTCTTTCTGAGTGATGTGCGCTACCCTGCCGAGATCTTCGAGTGTGAGGAGTGAACGCCGTATCGAAAAAAGATGAGTGACCGCGAGGGTCCCCGGACCTGTCGGCAGGTTCCGAATTTGGAGAAGTCGCCTAAAATGCTTACATTTATTTTTAATTGTAAAGCTTGATATCAAGTTTGACCCCAGTTTAATCAAAAAAACAGGATAGGCATGAGAAGGATGTTGCTATTTATTTTGGCTATTTTGAGCTGTACTGGTTGCACAACACGCCGAGGTCAAATAAATGAGACCTTAACAGAGTTTTTCCGGGCGGTCGTAACAAATAACAAGACGGATATACTTTTAGCATATCCATTTTCAACGATTATTAATGGTGCAGCCCCAATCAGTATTGAGTTTGGGGACCATTGGACGATAACAGATATAACAAGAATCAACCATGATAGTGTCGCCGTCGCTGTCACATTGGATATTCCGAATCGCTCCGGAGGGATCGAGCAAAACTCTGTTGTTATTTATCTAACCAGTACAAAAACACCTGTCCCAATAAATGAAATATATGTTGATGGAGCAACGATAGGATTAAAAGAAATCGCCAATATTCCCTCTGGCAAGTATATTTAGTAATGTTGCAAAAAGGATATACCCCTTTGAAATCAAGAGAGCTAGAAGAATTACCTCGTTTTCTGGTAATGAGTTGGCAACCGTTCCAATTGCCGTGGTCTGCATCGCTTTGCTTGTTCAAGTAACTCTTCGGATGCAAAGGTATAAAAAATATTCAGGCTGAAAGAATCATCCCAAATATTCTTTCAGCCTGTTTTGTATCCACCATTATGTTGTTTGAGGCTTGAAATAA
>CAWUYY010000007.1:0-14850 GCA_963926835.1 Rikenellaceae bacterium
TGCCCGAGGCGCGCATCACGCTGGCCGAGACGACCATCTACCTGGCCACCTCGCCCAAGAGCAACTCGGCCTACATGGCCATCAACAAGGCGCTCGCCCTGGTCGAGCACGATACGACCAACCGTCCCATCCCGCTCCACCTGCGCAACGCCCCCACCAAGCTGATGGAGCAGGCCGGCTACGGCAAGGGGTACAAATACGCCCACGACTACGGAGGTTTCGCCGAACAGGAGTTCCTGCCCGAATCCCTGAAGGGGACGAAATTCTACGAACCGAATACCCGCAACGCGAGCGAAACCCGCATTGCCGAGTTCATCCACACGCTCTGGAAGGAGAAATACGAATAACTCCACCCCTGATCAACAGAACCATTGACTGTCATGAAACGCATCGGCCTCATATCGGATACCCACGGCACCTTCGACGACACGCTCCGCACCTTCCTGCAGGGAGTTGACGAGATCTGGCACGCCGGTGACATCGGATCGGTCGAACTGGCCGATCAGATCGCCGCCTTCAAGCCCCTGCGGGCCGTCTATGGCAACATCGACGGCGGAGTGATGCGACGCATCTACCCCGAATTTCTCAGCTTCGAATGCGAACGGGTGAGTGTGCTGATGACCCACATCGGCGGCTATCCCCGCCACTACGCCCCCAAAATCGTATCCCGCATCCAGACCCTCCATCCCAAACTCTTCATCGCCGGGCACTCCCACATTCTGAAGGTGATCTACGATCCCGTTTACGACCTGCTGCACCTCAATCCGGGGGCGGCCGGCTGCTACGGATTCCACAAGGTCCGCAGCGCCCTGCGCTTTGTCATCGACGGAGAGGAGATCCGCGAGATGGAGATCGGCGAATGGCCCCGGTTTCCACAACCAACTATTTAACATAATATTACAGCCTGCATTTCCGTTATATACTCCGGAATTCACACGAAGAAAGGAGACAAGAAGCAAGCTAAAATCTCGAAAACTCTGGAGGGGATCATCGCCCGTGTGGCGTTCGGCACCTCCAAAGCGGCCATCACCCACTCGCTCCGGGATCATCTGATCCTTGAGATCCTGCGGGACGAAGGGTCCATGGCTTACCAGATCCTCTCGACGCGTTTGAAAAAATGGGAGATCCACCAGATACGGATGCGGATCGACCGGGAGCTCCAGATCGCTCCATCCCGACCCAAAGAGGATCCCGAAACATTCTTCCCCCGATACGCCGAAGAGCTCTCCCGCCTCTTCGCCCCCCTGCAGAGCGTTTCAACGGCCCATGTACTGCTGCACGCGGTCAGCGATCCGGGGACCCTCACCTCGCAGGCCCTCGCGCTCTACTACATCAGCGCCCGGCAGATCGCCGTCGACATCGAGCAATTCACCCTCGAGGAAGAGCAAGACACGAAAAACTCGATCCATGCCGCAGCGGCCGCCACCCCCGCCGCCGATCCGCTGCATCGGTTCGGCACGGACCTGACGGACGAGGCACGCGCAGGAAGGCTCGACCCGGTTATCGGACGTGACCGGGAGATCGACCGCATGGTGCAGATCCTCTCCCGGCGCAAGAAGAACAACCCGCTGCTGATTGGCGAGGCCGGTGTGGGGAAGAGCGCCCTGGTCGAGGGGCTCGCCCTGCGGATGGCCGGAGGCGAAGTACCGCCTCCTCTCCGCGGCAAGCGGCTCTTCTCGCTCGATCTCGCCTCGCTGGTGGCCGGCACCAAATACCGGGGCGAATTCGAAGAGCGGATGCAGCAGCTGCTCGGCCGTCTGCGCGAAAAACAGGATACGATCCTCTTCATCGACGAGATACACACCATCGCGGGAGCCGGATCGACCCAAGGGAGCCTCGACACGGCCAACATACTGAAACCGGCGCTGGCACGCGGGGAGCTGCAGCTCATCGGGGCCACGACCCGCAACGAATACCGTTCCGACCTGGAGCGGGATGCGGCGCTGACCCGCCGGTTTCAGAACATTGCGGTGGAGCCCCCCTCAGCCGAGGAGACGCTCCGCATCCTTCGCGACGTAGTGCCCCGTTACGAGGAGCACCACGGGGTCCGCTACACGGACGAGGCGCTGCAGCGATGTGTCGCCCTGGCCGAGCGCTACCTTCCCGACCGCAATTTTCCGGACAAGGCGATCGACCTGCTCGACGAGGCGGGGGCACGCATCCACCTCCCAAACGGGCACAAAGCGAAGTCGAAGGAGAGCACCGAATTCACGCTGCAGGAGCCGAAAAGATCGCGCCGCTCTTCGTCTCCACACAAAAAGGAGAAGCGTGACGCGGAACACGATCCCCATTTCCGCCTTACCCGGTCGGACGAAAGACCCGAGATCCGCCCCGAGCAGATCGAGCAGGTGGTCACCTCGATGACGGGAATTCCCGCAGAACAACTCTCCGAGCAGGAGCAGCAGCGCCTGCAACGTCTGAAGGAGCAGCTGCAGCAGCGGGTGATCGGACAGGAGGAGGCCGTTGAGAAGGTGGCCCGGGCGATCCAACGATCGCGGGCCGGACTGCGCGAAGAGGGGCGTCCGATCGGGGTTTTTCTCTTCGTCGGGCCGACCGGCGTCGGGAAGACGCTGCTGGCCAAGGAGCTCTCGCGACAGCTGTTCGACGAATGCCGGGGGCTCATCCGCATCGATATGAGCGAATACGGCCAGCAACACAATGTCGCCCGTCTGATCGGTGCCCCGCCCGGATATGTCGGCTACGGCGAGGGGGGACAGCTCACCGAGGCGGTCCGTCACCACCCCTATTCGGTCATCCTTCTCGACGAGATCGAGAAGGCACACCCCGAGATCTTCGACACACTGCTACAGCTGCTCGACGAGGGGCGTCTGACCGACGGATCGGGACGCGTGGTCGATTTCCGCAACACGGTCATCATCATGACCTCGAATGCCGGGTCACACGACCTGGCCTCCCGCACCGCACCCGTGGGGTACAGCACCCCGTCGCGCATACAGCGCACCGAACAGCTTTCGGCGGAGGTGCATTGCAAGGCGCTCGAGGAGCTCTTCGCTCCGGAGTTTCTGAACCGGATCGATGAGATCGTACACTTCCGCCGGCTCACGCGAAGCGACGTGCGCAAGATCATCGACCTGGAGTTGAATCGGCTGCTCGACCGGGCCGGCAGGCTCGGCTTCCGCGTCGAGATCACCCCCGAGGCCCGGGAGCGGCTCACCGAACTCGGCTACGACTCCCGCTACGGAGCGAGGGCCCTGCGCCGCCTACTGACCCGCCGGATCGAGGATCCCCTCTCGGGTCTGATCGTCGAGGGACGTCTCCGGCGCGGCGAACGGGTCGTCTTCGAATCCGGTCCACACGAGGAGGTGACGCCGCGAGTGGCCTGACCACAAACAGATTCGCCCCGGTACTTGGCAGTGCAGGCAAATATTCGTACCTTTGTCCGGCTCAAAAAGAAAATCATGTACCGTTTTTCCACATACAAGGAACAATACAGAGCCAACCTGAAGTTGGCTCTGCCTGTTGTCCTGACCCAGCTGGGACAGATTCTGGTCCAGCTGGCCGACAACATCATGGTCGGCCGCTACGGCGGTGACGACCCCACCCCGCTGGCCGCCACCTCATTCGGCGGCACGGCCTACTTCATCCTCTTCATCGCCGCCATCGGCATCGCGCTGGGACTCACCCCCCTCGTGGGCGAGCTCTACGCCCAGGGCGACCGCGAAAAATCGTCGGAATACCTGCAAACGGGCGTGATCTTCTACACGCTGCTCGGCATCCTGACCTGCGGCATCCAACTGATGATCATCCCGCTGCTCTACCACCTGGGGCAGCCCGTCGAGGTGGTCGACATGGCCATTCCCTACTACTCGCTGCTGGCCGTCAGCATGATTCCGGTCATGCTCTTCTCCACCTTCAAGCAGTTCCTCGAGGGTGTCGGCAACACGATCGTCGAGATGGTGGTCGTGGTGATCTGCAACCTCATGAACATCGCCCTGAACTGGGTCTTCATCTACGGCCACCTCGGATTCGAGGAGATGGGAGCCACCGGAGCCGGTCTGGCCACGCTCATCTCCCGCATCTTCATGCCGATCCTGATCATCGCATACTTCTGCCTGAGCAAGCGCTACCGCCCCTACCTGGACGGATTCACCCGCTTCCGCTTCCGCCGCACGACCGTCCGTTCGCTGCTGCGAATGGGTCTTCCGATCTCACTGCAGATGTTCCTCGAATCGTCGGCCTTCGTCGGCACCAGCATCATGATGGGGTGGCTCGGCAAGACGGCCATCTCGGCCAACCAGATCGCCATGACCATGGGAAACTGCGCCTTCATGATCGTCATGTCGATCGGCGCGGCCACCACCATCCGCATCTCCCACACCTACGGCGAGCGCAACTTCGGCGAACTGAGTCTGGCGGCCAAAGCCTCCTTTCACCTGGTGATCGCCTGGAACGCCGTCATGGCCGCCCTGTTCATCTCCCTGAAGGAGATCATCCCGACCTTCTTCACCAGCAACCCAGAGGTGATCCAGATGGCCTCGACGCTGCTCATCTACATCTCCCTGTACCAGCTGGCCGACGGCATCCAGAACGTCTCGGTCGGCATTCTGCGCGGCGTGCAGGATGTGAAGATCATCATGCCGATCGCCTTCCTCTCCTACATCGTCTTCAACCTGCCGGTGGGCTATCTGCTGGGATTCACCTGGGGAATGGGACCCAAAGGGCTGCTGCTCGGATTCACCGTCGGCCTTACCACGGCGGCCGTCCTGCTGATCGCCCGAATCCGCCATCAGGCAAAACGCTGGCGGACAAGCCTCGGATAATTCGGATATTTTACCTATCTTTGTTCAGAATAGGCTTTTCCCCCTCGGCCGAGGCCCGACACCGGGTCTGCTGAACGGGGCGGAGGAGCCCGCCGCTTCGCAAGAAGGACCGCCCGGAGCACGAAGTTTCGATCCGCCCGGCGGCTCCGCTTTCGGGAAGCGCTGCCCTCAAGATAAACTGACACACTATGGAAAACACCAAACCCTATACAAAGGCACCCAAACCCGAAATGGGCCGCGGATGCTCGTTCATCGAAAACCCGGAGGGGATCGAGGTAAGAACCTGCGAAGGGTGCTTCAAACTGCATGAAACGCCTTGGATGGAGCCCTACCCGAACCACGTCCCGACCGATATTTTTGAGGTACGGTTCAAGAACACCCGCCGCTCCTACTACCAGAACGTCAACAACCTGCCTCTGAAACGGGGCGACATCGTAGCCGTCGAGGCATCGCCCGGCCATGACATCGGCATCATCTCGCTGACGGGCGACATGGTGGCCAAACAGATGCGCCGCGTGGGATTCAACCCCTACAACGGCGAATTCAAGAAGATCTACCGACTGGCCAAGCCCTACGACATCGAGCGCTGGCAGGAGGCCATCTCGCTCGAACACGAGACGATGATCGCCTCGCGGCAGATCGCTGCCGAGATGGGGCTCAACATGAAGATCGGCGACGTGGAGTACCAGGGCGACAAGATCAAGGCGATCTTCTACTACATCGCCGACGAGCGAGTCGACTTCCGTGAGTTGATCAAGGTCTTCGCCGAGCGGTTCCACATCCGCATCGAGATGAAACAGATCGGCGCCCGCCAGGAGGCCGGCCGCATCGGCGGCATTGGAGCCTGCGGCCGCGAACTCTGCTGCGCCTCGTGGATCTCGAGCTTCTCGAGCGTGACGACCAACTCGGCCCGCATGCAGGAGATCTCGCTCAACCCCCAGAAACTGGCCGGACAATGCTCCAAGCTGAAGTGCTGTCTCTCCTACGAATACGACGCCTACGCCGATGCCCGCAAGGAGTTCCCGAGAGTACGCGAACCGCTGCAGGCGCTCGACGGTGAATACTTCCTGGTCAAGAGCGACATTCTGGCCGGAACGATGACCTTCAGCAGCAGCAAGGAGAGCATGGTCAACGTCGTCACGCTGCCCGTTGCGCGGGTCAAGGAGATCATCGCGCTGAACCGCGCCGGCAAGAAGGTGGAGCAGCTGACCGTCGAGCAGACGGTTGTCGAGCAGGTCGAGGTACCGACCTACCGTTCCGAAGAGGACAGCATCACCCGTTTCGACAACACCTCGAAGCGCCGGGGACGCAAGGGTCGCGGCAACGGCGAGAAGGCAAACCGGGAAGGGCGCGCCAACGATGCCCCCGCAGCGAAAGATTCGAAGGAGAGCGGAGCGCAGGCCGAGGCAAAACCGGCTGCGGCCAAGCCCGAACAGGAGGGCGGACAGCGACGCCGTCGCAACGACCGCCGGGGAGATCGTCCCCGCAGGGAGAAGGAGCCCCAGCAGGCCAAAGAGTCCCGGCAGAACAGCGCGGCAGCACCCAGCGCAGCCAACAATACCGCCCCGACGACTCCTGCACCGAACAAGGCGGCAGCCGCCAACCGTCCGGATGCCGAGGCGCGCCCGGAGGGCGATCGCGAGCCGCGTCGCCGGCCCCGCTCGCGCGGACGCAACAGCCGCGGCGGCGCCCGTCCGGAAGGGAAGGGTTCGGAACCGCAGAAGAAAGAGTAAGCGAACGTAAGGGATGCGCAGAGGAGTCGGCATAGCGGCAGCCCTGGCCCTGCTGTCGGGCGGATGCATCTCGCCCCACCAGAGCGTCATGACGGACACCCGTCCGACGGGCTGGAAGCGGGAGGTCGTGGTCGTATTCGAGAATGAGGATACCGTCTCGCGACGGGATCTCTACCTGCTGCTCCGCTACAACGAGAACTTCGAGTGCGACTCCCTGCCCCTGACCGTACGCATCACGACTCCCGATACGACATGTTTCGAGGAGCCCCTCACCCTCTACGTGCCCAGAGCGTCGCATCCGGCCCCGCTGCGCGACGAGATTGTGGTAAAATACCGCCGCAATGTCCGCTTCAACCAGGCGGGCAGCTATCGGATCACCTTTACCCCTGCCCGGAAGGTGCGCGGCGTGGAGGCGATCGGAATCAACCTGGAAAAAACCAAATAACCGTGGGAAAAGATAAACTGAAACGATTCGCCGAGAATCTTACCTTTGCCTGTTTCGTACAACCCGCCTTCGAAGAGGCCTTCCGCCGCGACCACCCGATGAAGGGGCGCTGGCACGCCGACTTCTTCCACAACGACCGCCCCATCGTTCTCGAACTGGGGTGTGGCAAGGGAGAGTATACGGTGGCGCTGGCCGAGCGCGACCCCTCGCGCAACTTCATCGGCATCGACATCAAGGGGGCCCGCATGTGGCGCGGCGCCAAGACCGTCACCGAGCGGCAGATCCCGAATGCGGGATTCCTGCGCACGCGCATCGAGCTGATCAACTCGTTCTTTGCCGAGGGTGAGGTGGACGAGATCTGGATCACCTTCCCCGATCCGCAACTCAAAACCCGCCGGGCCAAGAAGCGGCTCACTTCGCCGCTCTTCCTCTCCTGCTACGCCCGGATGCTGACCCCCGACGGAAAGATCAACCTGAAGACCGACTCCCAACACCTGTACGCCTATACGCAGGCGGTCATCCAACACTTCGGACTTCCGTGCGAGGTGGCCAACGACGACATCTACGGTTCGGGCTTTGCCGACGAGGTGCTCTCGGTCAAGACCGCCTACGAGCAGATGTTCCTCGACCGGGGGCTCCCGATCACCTACACCCGTTTCTCTCTGGGCGGCCAGCGCGACTTCGCATGGTTCGACTGGGAGGGGGATGACCTTCCGGAGAAGGACAACGAGGAGGCGCGTCGATAGAGCATCCCGGCACCACAGAATAGACGAGGGGAGATCCGCATAAGACAGGATCTCCCCTCGTTTCACTTTGCTCCGTCCGGCACTACCTCGGGGACGATGACAACCCCAGCAGCTCCATCAACCGGGCAGAGAGTTCCGTATTCTCCATTACGCCGTTGATCCGCTCGGCCCCCGTTCCGTAGAGAAAGACCGGGACAAAGGCAGCGGTATGCCCCTCCGTACCGAATCGGAGGTCGATCCCCTTCTCGGCCTGCTCGAAATCGCTGTCCGACGAGGGGATGAACAGACCGCCCGTCTCGTGGTCGGCCGTCACGACAAGCAGCGTACCCGGGTGGCACCGGGTAAACTCCACGGCCGCGGCTACCGCCCGCTCGAAATCTTGCATCTCGGCCAATACCCCATCGGCCCGGTTCGCATGCACCTCCATATCGATCTGAGACCCCTCGACCATCAGCACGAACCCGGTACCGAGGCTGTCGGCCTCCCCTTCGAGCAGGCGCAGCGCGGTGCGGGTCGCACGCGGCAGGAAGTCACCGCGCCCCTGCAGCATCGAAGGCAGGTGCCCCTCGGCGAAGAAGCCCATGACCGGCGTCCGGGCAATCGTATCCAGCTGCGAAGGGCGCTCCAGCACCGCATATCCCCGCTCCTGCAACCGTTCGAGCCCCGTCATCGTCCCCTCCTCCGAACGGGCCGCATAGGAGCGACCGCCTCCCAGGGCAAGGGTCAGGCCGCTCTCGGCCAACTGATCCGAGATCCGCTGATAACTTCGCCGGGAGGGGACGTGGGCATAGAATGCGGCCGGCGTGGCGTGTTGCAACAGGCAGGTGACCACCACCCCGGTCGGTCGCCCGAGCTGCGAGGCGCGCTCGATGAGCGAGGCGACGGGTGTGCTGTCCGGGCGCATGCCGATCATGCCGTTGTTCGTCTTGTGACCGGTTGCCAGCGCCGTGCCGGCCGCCGCCGAGTCGGTCACCCGGTTGTTGGCCGACCGGGTGACGAGCAGCGCCACGTTCTGCGCCCGATCAAAAGCCGTCTGTCGATAGTCGTTCTCGATGGAGAGCATCGACACCTGACTCAACCCCATACCGTCCCCGATCATGAAGATCAGGTTCCGAACGGGCTTTTCGCACCGTTCCACCTCAGCCTCGGGCAAGGCACTTCCCTGCGCCGACGGGAGTGCACCCTCCGTCCGGGCCTCGACCACGCTGCACCACAGCAGCGCAACCAGCCCTGCAATCCACTCTTTTCTCATACTTTCAAACTATTCTGAAACCAACCTATGTCACCTGCAAAACTAAGGCATATTTGCATGGAAATTGAGACTTTCTTTGTATTTTAGCAAAAATTTAACCGAAAATCCATGGACGTCAAGATCGCATCGGACTGGAAGGAGATTCTCGCCGACGAGTTCGAAAAGCCCTATTTCAAGCAGTTGGTCGAATTCGTGCGGCAAGAGTATGCCTCGCACACCATCTACCCCAAGGGTCGGAACATCTTTCGGGCCTTCGACAAGTGCCCCTTCGACCGGCTTAAGGTGGTCATCATCGGGCAGGACCCCTACCACGGCGAAGGACAGGCCAACGGACTCTGCTTCTCGGTCGAGGAGGGGATCCCGTTTCCGCCATCGCTGCAGAACATCTTTCAGGAGGTGGCCAACGACACTGGGCGTCCCGTACCGACGAGCGGCAACCTGGATCGCTGGGCTGAGCAGGGGGTGCTGCTGCTCAACTCCGTCCTGACAGTTCGCGCCCATGAGGCCGCCTCGCACGCCGGCCACGGCTGGGAGACCTTTACCGACGCGGTCGTACGCGCCATCAACGAGCGCAAGAGCGGCATCGTCTACATGCTCTGGGGCAGTTATGCCCAGCGCAAGGGGGCCATCGCCGATCCCCAACACAACTGCATCCTCAAGGCGGTACACCCCTCGCCGCTCTCCGCCTACCGGGGATTCTTCGGCAGCAAACATTTTTCACAGGCCAACGACTACCTGCGAAGCATCGGGAAAGAGCCGATCGTCTGGTAGCGGTCCCAAACAAGAGATTCAGCCATGTTACGAACCCTACGCATTCTGATCGTCCTCTGCATCGCGCTGCTGGTCCTCACGGCCATCGGTACGCTGGTATTCACCGTTCTGGGCTGGTTTAAATATGCCATCATCTGTGCGCTGGGGGCCATCATTCTGTTCGCCGTCACGCTGGTGCTCGCCCGCGACATCCGCATCAACAGCATCATCGAGGAGAACGAATTCCCCGACCAGGAGTAGGGGAAGCTCCCCGGCATACAAAAAAAAGAGGAGCACACAACCTTTCAACAGGTTGTGTGCTCCTCTTTTTCAACGCTGTCTTGGGCGACTATCCGAGGTAGGATTTCAGCAGCTTGCTGCGCGACGAATGACGCAGACGGCGGATTGCCTTCTCCTTGATCTGACGCACACGTTCACGCGTCAGGTCGAACTTCTCGCCGATCTCCTCGAGTGTCATCTCCGAACAGCCGATTCCGAAGAAATACTTGATGATATCGCGCTCACGCTCGGTCAGCGTCTCCAGCGCGCGCTCCACTTCGGTCGAAAGCGACTCGTTGATCAGCCCCCGGTCGGCATTGGGCGAATCGGGATTGACCAGCACGTCGAGCAGGCTGTTGTCCTCTCCGTCGGCAAACGGAGCGTCGACCGAGACGTGACGACCGGCCACACGCAGCGTATCGGTCACCTTCTCCTTCGGGAGCTCCAGCTCATTGGCCAGTTCCTCGGGCGACGGCGTACGTTCGTGCTCCTGCTCGAAACGGGCAAAGGCCTTGTTGATCTTGTTCAGCGAACCGACCTGGTTCAGCGGCAGACGCACGATACGCGACTGCTCGGCCAGCGCCTGCAGAATCGACTGACGAATCCACCACACTGCATAGGATATGAACTTGAAGCCTCGGGTCTCATCGAACTTTTCAGCCGCCTTGATCAGGCCGAGGTTGCCCTCGTTGATCAGGTCAGGCAGGCTCAAGCCTTGGTTCTGATACTGTTTGGCCACCGAGACAACGAATCGAAGATTGGCCTTGGTCAACTTCTCCAACGCCTCCTGGTCACCCTTCTTGATTCGCTGGGCAAGTTCCACCTCCTCTTCGACCGTGATGAGTTCCTCCTTGCCGATCTCCTGGAGATACTTGTCCAGCGAGGCACTCTCACGGTTGGTGATGGACTTCGTAATTTTTAATTGACGCATAATATATTACTCCTTATCTAATTTCTCAGCCATCTGCAATCGCCCCAGCCTTCCGCGCCGGTTCTCACTGAACCAACACGTAGCTCGCCGCCCGTCCGTTGGGATAAACCCCGTCGATCGAACGGACCGGGTCGGTCAACCGGTTCAGATCCTGCACCGAGCTGACTGAACGATCGTTGATATGGGTAATGACGAAACCCTTTCGTACGCGTGCCTTGGCCAGAATGCCCTCCGAAGCGACACTCACCACCTGCACGCCTCCCCGGATCTCCAGTTTGCGGCAGAGCGACGCATCGGCATCGGCGAACCGGCCGCCCAGCGCCTCGACCACATCCACTGCATCCGAAGAGAGCAGATCCGTTTTACCGACCTTATTACGCAAAGTCACCTCGATTTGTTTCACCGAATCGCCTCTTTTTACCGTCAAAGAGACTTTATCGTTCGGGCGATGCTTGCCGATCTGCTCCTGCAGCGTCGAGGCGTCGTTCAACGCCACCCCGTCGATCGACAGAATAACGTCCCCCTTGCGGATTCCGGCCGCCGCCGCGGCACCGTTCTCCACCACGCTGCCGACATAGACTCCACCGATCTTGTCGATGCCGAGCTCGCTGCCCATCTGATCAACAAAATCCTGATCGATCGGTCGGAACGAGATTCCCAGCATGGCGCGCTGCACCACACCGTACTCCTTCAGGTCCGTAACCACCTTGCGCACGATCGTCTCCGGCACGGCGAACGAATAGCCCATGTAGGCACCCGTCATTGTCTTGATCACCGTGTTGATCCCGACCAGTTCGCCCCGCGCATTGACCAGCGCGCCGCCCGAGTTGCCGGGGTTGATCGCCGCATCGGTCTGGATGAACGATTCGATGCGGAACTCGCTCGGAATCACATCCAGCTGACGCGCCTTGGCACTCACGATACCGGCCGTAACGGTCGACTGCAGATCGAACGGTGAACCGATCGCCAGCACCCACTCGCCCAGACGCAGATCGTCCGAACTGCCGAAAGCGAGCGTCGGCAGCTCCGTCGCATCGATCTTGATCAGAGCCACGTCGGTGGCCGGATCCCGGCCGATCACCCGGGCATCGAACATCCGCCCGTCATTGAGCTTCACGCGCAGCTCCGAGGCGTCGCTCACCACGTGGTTGTTGGTCACAATGTAGCCATCCTCCGAGATAATGACGCCCGAACCGCCGGCCCGACGCTCCTGAACGATCGGCTCCCGACTCTGCTGGTGCGGGATGCCGAAAAACTCGAGAAACGGATCGTACTGCCGCTGGGAGACCGCCACCTTCTGAATCACCTCGATATTCACCACCGCCTTCACGGCATTCTCGGCCGCATAGGTCAGATCGGGGTATTGATCGGGCTGCCACTCCGTAAACTGGCTGCCCCGCTGCGCACCCGGCGCAAGAGCGGATGCCGCCGCCGAATCGGATCGACCGCCCCACTTCATAACGCCCCATGCCGTCGCGCCACCCGCTACGGCTCCCAGGACAACAACCCCTAATACTATCCATGCCTTTTTCATATCACAAACCAATGTTTAATTTGAAAGATTATTGAATCGAGGCAACGTATCTCATAGGCTTCTTTTCGTTCATTTGCATACAAAATAACGCACCTGCCAGATGATTATTGTCCCGACGGTCCGATTCGAAGATTCCCCTCCACATTTAGGTTCAGGAAGCAGTGTACGGCATATATTTTGCTATAAAACAGTCGATAAGAACCAATTCTCATGCAATCCGACTTAAAACCCTACCAAGCCCCTGCCGTTGAGCAGCTGGAGATCGCCGTCGAGCGGGGATTCATCGACTCCGATCCGAACAGTACACTGAACGAAACCATCACCGAAACCGACCTCGACGAGAGCTCCGAAGATTTCTGGGGATAACAAGCCAACCTGTCTGAAAAAATCGAGTTTCTTATGCGCAAATCCATACTATCCGTTTCGCTGCCGCTCCTGGCAATGCTCGTCATCGTATCCTGCGACCAGTCGGCATCCGATGCTCCGGCATCATCCGACCTGCAGACCCTCTCGGCCCTGATCGAGCAGCCTCAGGAGGCCCCGCAGGCCACGACCCGCTCCCTGGCCGGTCTGTTCGGCTCCCAGCCCGAAATTGCACCACATACGGTCATTGACGCCGACACCGATCCGCACACCATCACCTGGAGTCAGAACGATCTGATCTGCATCCACTTCGACACCGATCCCGAAGGGGTCGTGCGTCTGTATACCTTGGATGGAGCCGGAGACTCTGCAACCGGCAGTTTCACCTACTCCTTCTCCACCTCGTTCAATTCCGACATTCCATACGACCAGATTCCGCCCCTGCCGACCACGTTCAATACGCTGCTGGCCGGATACTCCGGAATGTACACGCAGATCACCCCCTATGACCAGGATGTAATTCTCCAGACCCCGCTCGAAATTTTCCTGGGACTGGAAAACATCAAGGATTTTCCCATGATCGGCAGCGGCCAGGCCGGACAGCCGATCACGTTCCACTGTCCGTTCGGTCTGGTAAAAATCCCCGTAGCGGGCAACATCGCCATCGAGCGCATCTATTTCGATACAAGCGACCAGCAACAGGAGATCTCGGGCTACTTCGTCATCGACCAGAACAGCTATGAGCCCTCATTCCAGAGCCAGTCCGGGACACAGAACCAGTTCAGCACCACCTGGGCAAGTTCCAGCGCCAACGGCACCCAACTGACCGCGACGCCCCTCTCCTTCTACGTCGTCCTGCCGCCGGGCACCTACAACGCCGGCACGCTGCTCCAGTTCCAGACCCCTGCCGGTGCAACCATCGAGAAGCGGACCCAGATGCCCTTTACCGTCAGCCGGGCACAGATTCTGAACCTGCCGACCGTATACGTCGAACAATAAGCCGCTTACCGCATCCCATCAAAACGGATGAAGACAAAATATCGGAGAATCGTTTGTATTCTCCGATATTTGTTTCTATCTTTGCCCTCCCTGATCGAACGACGGGGAATGTGGAAAGATTTGACTGATTGCAAACCACAATAAAAAATCGCTAAAACAGCTTTTTTATTCTGCAGCCAATTTTTCCCCATTTTATACGTTTAACCTTAACATTTTAAATGTAAAATGGGATTTTTATTCACCTCGGAATCGGTGTCCGAAGGACACCCCGACAAAGTTGCGGACCAGATTTCGGACGCAATTCTCGACGAATTTCTTCGTCACGACTCCAACTCGAAAGTAGCTTGTGAGACACTCTGCACCACCGGACTTGTTGTCGTGGCGGGCGAAGTGCGCTCGAATGCCTATGTCGACATTCAGGGCATCGCGCGACGCGTAATCAACAAAATCGGATACACGAAGAGCGAATACCAGTTCGACGGCAACTCATGCGGCGTTCTCTCGGCCATCCACGAACAGTCGCCCGACATCAACCGGGGGGTTGTCCGCGAGGCGGAAGAGGAGCAGGGGGCCGGCGACCAGGGTATCATGTTCGGATACGCCTGCAACGAGACCCGCGAATTCATGCCTGCCACCCACATCCTGGCCCACGTCATTCTCAAGGAGCTGGCCGTCATCCGCCGCGAAGGGAAGGTGATGACCTACCTGCGCCCGGATGCCAAGTCGCAGGTGACCATCGAATACGACGAACAGACGCGGCAGCCGCTGCACGTCCACACGATCGTGGTTTCGACCCAGCACGACGAATTCATCCTGCCGAACGACCGGCTCACCGCCCAGGAGGCCGAGCGTCAGATGCAGGAGACGATCCGTGAGGATGTCCGCACGATCCTGATCCCGCGCGTCAAGGCCCGTCTGGAGCGTGCGCACGACAAGCTGGCCGCACTGATCGGCGACGACTACATCCTGCATGTCAACCCGACGGGCAAGTTCGTCATCGGCGGCCCTCACGGAGACACCGGTCTGACCGGACGCAA
>CAWUYY010000008.1:0-8466 GCA_963926835.1 Rikenellaceae bacterium
CAACGAGTACACGGCTCAGGCCGGTATTCCGCGCAGCGGCCGCACCTATCTTTACGACGGCGGTACGGGCGAGAAGTTCGACCAGCCCGCTACGGTCGGTGTGATCTACATGCTGAAGCTCGGCCACATGATCGACGACAAGATGCACGCCCGTTCGATCGGTCCGTACTCTTTGATTACTCAGCAGCCGCTCGGCGGTAAGGCCCAGTTCGGTGGTCAGCGTTTCGGAGAGATGGAGGTTTGGGCACTCGAGGGATTCGGTGCCGCCAACATCCTGCAGGAGATCCTGACCATCAAGTCGGATGACGTGGTGGGTCGTGCCAAGGCTTACGAGGCTATCGTCAAGGGTGACAATCTGCCCAAACCGGGTATCCCGGAGGCCATGAACGTACTGCTGCACGAGTTGCGCGGTCTGGCCCTTTCGGTGAAACTGGAGTAAACGAGGTAAGATAGTTTTTAGAGGATTAGAAAAAAGCATTGCATTATGTCATTCAATAAAGATAACAAGACCAACAATGGTTACAGCCGCATCTCGATCGGACTGGCCTCGCCGGAGGAGATTCTGGCGCAGTCGAGCGGTGAGGTGTTGAAGCCTGAAACCATTAACTATCGTACCTACAAGCCTGAGCGGGACGGTCTTTTCTGCGAGCGCATCTTCGGTCCCGTGAAGGACTACGAGTGCCATTGCGGCAAATACAAGCGCATTCGCTATAAGGGAATCGTCTGCGACCGATGCGGTGTGGAGGTGACCGAGAAGAAGGTGCGCCGTGAGCGTATGGGTCACATCTCGCTGGTGGTGCCGGTAGTGCATATCTGGTACTTCCGTTCGCTCCCCTCGAAGATCGGCTATCTGCTCGGTATCCCCTCCAAAAAACTGGAGGCGATCATCTACTACGAGCGTTACGTGGTCATCAATCCCGGATTGGCGGCTCAGAACGGTATCGAGCGTCTGCAGACCCTCTCCGAGAAGGAGTATCTGGACGTGCTGGCCGCTCTGCCCAAGGAGAATCAGGAGCTGCCCGATGACGATCCCAACAAGTTCGTCGCCCAGATGGGTGCCGAGGCAATCTATACGCTTCTGAAGCAGGTCGATCTGGATGCCATGTCCTACGCCCTGCGTCACAAGGCCTCGACCGAGACCTCGCAGCAGCGTAAGAGCGAGGCGCTGAAGTGTCTGAACGTCATCGAGATGTTCCGTGCCTCGAAGGGCAAGAACAAACCCGAATGGATGGTGCTCAAGGTGCTGCCGGTGATCCCGCCCGAACTGCGTCCCCTGGTGCCGCTCGATGGCGGCCGCTTCGCAACCTCGGACCTGAACGACCTCTACCGTCGTGTGATCATCCGTAACAACCGACTCAAGCGACTGATCGAGATCAAGGCGCCGGAGGTGATCCTGCGCAACGAGAAACGAATGCTGCAGGAGGCGGTCGATTCGCTCTTCGACAACTCGCGCAAGAGCAATGCGGTGAAGAACGAGAGCAACCGCGCCCTCAAGTCGCTGTCCGATTCGCTGAAGGGTAAGCAGGGACGTTTCCGTCAGAACCTGCTCGGTAAACGTGTCGACTACTCGGCCCGTTCGGTTATCGTCGTGGGTCCCGAGCTGAAGATGCACGAGATGGGTATTCCGAAGGATATGGCGGCCGAGTTGTACAAGCCGTTCGTTATCCGCAAGCTGATCGAGCGCGGTATCGTCAAGACCGTGAAGTCGGCCAAGAAGATCATTGACCGCAAGGATCCCGTCATCTGGGGCATTCTGGAGAATGTCATCAAGGGTCACCCCGTGCTGATGAACCGTGCCCCGACGCTGCACCGTCTGGGTATCCAGGCCTTCCAGCCCAAACTGATCGAAGGCAAGGCCATGCAGCTGCACCCGCTTGCTTGTACGGCCTTCAACGCCGACTTCGACGGTGACCAGATGGCCGTTCACCTGCCGCTGGGCAATGCCGCGATTCTGGAGGCCCAGCTGCTGATGCTCGGCTCGCACAACGTCCTGAACCCGGCCAACGGTGCGCCGATTACCGTCCCCTCGCAGGATATGGTCCTCGGTCTGTACTACATCACCAAGCCGCGCAAGGGCGTCAAGGGTGAGGGACTTGTATTCTACGGTCCCGAGGAGGCGATTATCGCCTACAACGAGAAGCGTGCCGACTTGCACGCCCAGGTTAAGTGTCTGGTCAACGACATCGACGAGGAGGGCAAGAAGGTACAGGTGCTGAAGGATACGACCATCGGACGCATCCTCTTCAACCAGGTGGTTCCCGAGGAGGTCGGATACATCAACGAGGTGCTTACGAAGCGTTCACTGCGTGACATCATTGCCGTGGTGATGAAGAAGGCCGGTGCGGACAAGGTGGCCGCCTTCCTGGACGATATCAAGGATATGGGTTACCAGATGGCCTTCCGGGGCGGTCTGTCGTTCAACCTGGATGCCGTGATCATCCCGAAGGAGAAGGAGGAGCTGGTACAGGAGGGTTACCGCCGTGCGGACGACGTGATCGAGTCCTACAACATGGGTCTTATCACCAACAACGAACGTTACAACCAGATTATCGATATCTGGACCAATATCAATACGAAGCTGACCAAGACGGTGATCGATACGCTGGTCAAGGACGACGACGGTTTCAACCCGGTATACATGATGCTGGATTCGGGAGCCCGTGGTTCGAAGGAGCAGATCCGTCAGCTCTCCGGTATGCGTGGTCTGATGGCCAAGCCGCAGAAGTCGGGAGTCGAGGGTGGTCAGCAGGTTATCGAGAACCCGATTCTCTCGAACTTCAAGGAGGGTCTTTCGGTGCTCGAGTACTTTATCTCGACGCACGGTGCCCGTAAGGGTCTTGCCGATACGGCCCTGAAGACGGCCGATGCCGGTTATCTGACCCGTCGTCTGGTCGATGTGGCGCAGGATGTCATCATCAACGAGGAGGACTGCGGTACGCTGCGTGGTTTGACGGCTACGGCCATCAAACGGAACGATGACGTGGTACAGACGCTTTACGACCGTATTCTGGGTCGTACGGCACTCAACGATGTGATCCACCCCTTGACGGGCGAGGTGCTCTGCAAGGCGGGCGAGGAGATCACCGAGGATATTGCCGAGAAGATCGAGAAGTCGCCGCTGGAGTCTGTCGAGATCCGTTCGGTGCTCACCTGCGAGTCGCGTCACGGAGTTTGCGCAAAATGTTATGGACGCAACCTGGCAACGGCCCGTATGGTACAGAAGGGCGAGGTGGTCGGTGTCATTGCGGCACAGTCTATCGGTGAGCCGGGTACGCAGCTGACCCTTCGTACGTTCCACGTCGGTGGTGTGGCTGCGGGTACGGCTGTTGAGTCCAACGTGGTTTCGAAATACGAGGGTACGCTCGAGATCGACGAGTTGCGTACGGTCAAGGGCAAGAACGCCCAGGGCGAGCCGATCGAGATCGTCATTTCGCGTCAGTCGGAGTTCCGCATCGTCGATCCGAAGACCGAGATTGTGCTCTATACCCATGCGCTGCCCTATGGTGCCACCCTCTACATGAAGGATGGCGATACGGTCAAGAAAGGCGATATGATCTGCGAGTGGGATCCCTACAATGCGGTCATCATCTCCGAGTACGAGGGTAAGGCGATCTACGACAGCGTGATCGAGGGTGTAACGTACCGCGACGAGCGTGACGAGCAGACCGGTCTGTCGGAGAAGGTGATCATCGAGTCCAAGGACAAGGGCAAGAACCCGGTCATCAAGGTGATCGACAAGGAGGGTGTCGAGGTAAAACAGTACAACCTCCCCGTTTCGGCCCACGTGGTTGTCAAGGACAACGCCAAGATCAAGGCCGGCGATATTCTGATCAAGATCCCGCGTGCGGTTGGTAAGACGGGTGGTGATATCACCGGTGGTCTGCCGCGTGTTACCGAGCTCTTCGAGGCACGTAACCCGTCCAACCCGGCAGTCGTATCGGAGATCGACGGCGAGGTAACGTTCGGCAAGATCAAACGTGGTAACCGCGAGATCATTATCACCTCCAAGCAGGGCGATGTACGCCGTTATCTGGTGCCGCTGTCGCGTCAGATCATCGTTCAGGAGAACGACTATGTGAAGGCGGGCGGTGCACTGTCCGACGGTGCAATTACCCCGAGCGATATTCTGAACATTCTGGGTATCACGAAGGTACAGGAGTACATTGTGAACGAGGTACAGGAGGTGTACCGTATGCAGGGTGTGAAGATCAACGACAAGCACTTCGAGGTGATCGTTCGACAGATGATGTCGAAGGTGAAGATCGAGGATCCGGGCGACACCCGCTTCTTCGAGGATCAGATTGTCGACAAGTGGGAGTTCATGGATGTGAACGACGAGCTGTACGACAAGGTGGTGGTAACCGATGCCGGCGATTCGACCTCGGTTCAGCCCGGACAGATCATCTCGATGCGCAAGCTGCGTGACGAGAACTCGAGCCTCAAGCGCCGCGATATGAAGCTGGTTCAGGTGCGTGATATTGTGCCGGCCACCTCGACGCAGATCCTGCAGGGTATCACCCGCGCAGCCTTGCAGACTTCGAGCTTCATTTCGGCTGCCTCCTTCCAGGAGACGACCAAGGTGCTGAACGAGGCCGCCATCCAGGGCAAGGTCGATCCGCTGGAGAACCTGAAGGAGAATGTCATCTGCGGACACCTGATCCCGGGCGGAACGGGTATGCGCGATTACGACAACCTGATTGTCGGTTCGAAATCGGAGATGGCTGCTATGCAGGCGGAGAAATAATTGAAAACGCTGATTCAAGAGAAAAGGGAGAGACCTTGCAAGGTCTCTCCCTTTTCTCTTGGCTGCACAGATCGGTTGCGGCGAAAGGGAGCGGGTCCCTCGACTTTGAGTGCTCATTCTGGAGGCCCGCACGGAGTCCCGTGATGATTTTGTGCGGAGAGTTCAGTTGTTTTTCAGATTTTATCGTTTCTTTTGTGATGAAATAGAACAGATTGCCGTATGAAAATTCTGATTATCGAGGATGAGCCCTCGTTGCGGGAGATCATGACCGAATTCCTCCGCAAGGAGCGTTATGTGGTGGAGTCGGCCGGAACGCTGCGCGATGCGCTGTTCAAACTGTCGGACTACGACTACGATTGTGTCCTGCTGGATATCATGCTCCCGGACGGGAACGGCCTTACGCTGCTCAAAAGGTTGCAGGAGATGGGCAAGCACGAGAATGTGATCATCATCTCGGCCAAGGATGCGCTGGAGGACAAGATCGAGGGGCTGGAGCTTGGTGCGGACGACTACCTGGCCAAACCGTTCCATCTGGCCGAACTCAATGCCCGGATCCGCAGTGTGATCCGCCGCAAGAATCTGGGCGGGGACTCCTCGATCCGCTTTGGCAACGTGAGGGTCGATACGAAGAGCTTCGAGGCCTGGGTCGGTGAGACAAAGCTGGAACTCAACCGGAAGGAGTACGGGATTCTGGCCTTCTGCCTCTCGCGTCCCAACCATCTGATCGACAAGGTGACACTGGCCGAGGCGGTGTGGGGCGACCACATGGATCAGGTGGATAACTTCGATTTTCTCTATGCACAGATGAAGAATCTGCGCCGGAAGATGAACGAGGCGGGGGCCGATGTCGAGATCAAGGCAAGCTATGGGTTTGGCTATAAACTGACCGAAAAATGAAACTGCTGTATCGAATTACGTTGCGAATTTCGATGGCGCTGCTTGTGCTTTTTGCCGTGTGGGGCGTCATCTTCTATTACCTGATGATCGACGAGATCAACGACGAAACGGACGACACGCTGGAGGATTATTCGGAGTATATCATCAACCGTATCCGATCGGGGGAGAAACTCCCGGAGTCGGACAACGGCACGAGCAGCAGTTATTATCTGACCAAGGTGAGCGAAGGCTATGCCCGCGAACATCCCCGGCCCCGTTTTCTCGAGCAGGAGGTCTATATCTATTCGAGAAAGGATGCCGAACAGGCCCGTATCATGAAACAGGTGTTTCTGGATCGGGATGGGCGCTATTACGAGTTGACGGTGATGATCCCGACCTTCGAGAAGGATGATCTGCGCGAGACCTTTCTGGTGTGGATCGTAATTCTCTACCTCGGTCTGCTGCTCTCCATCCTGATTGTTACGGCGGTGGTGCTTCGTCGCAGCCTGCGGCCGCTCTATGCGCTGCTCTCGTGGCTGGACCGTTTCAGTCTGGATCGGGAGGTCCCTCCCCTGAATCTGGATACCGAGATCGTGGAGTTCCGCAAGCTGGCCGACAGTCTGGTGAAGAGTGCACAGCGCAACGTGGAGATGTACGAGCAGCAGCGGATGTTCATCGGCCACGCGTCGCATGAGTTGCAGACACCGATTGCCGTGGCAATTAACCGACTGGAGCTCTGTGCGGAGGATCCTCAGTTGACCGAATCGCAGTTGGAACAGCTGCTCAAAACCAGACGGGCGCTCGAGGATGCCGCCAAGCTGAACAAGACCCTGCTGCTGCTCTCGAAGATCGAGAACCGCCAGTTCACCGAGAGCGAGCGGGTCAGCGTCAACGAGACGCTTCACTCCTTGATCGAGGATTTCACGGAGATTTATGGGCACAGGGAGATTGAGGTCCATTTGAGCGAGGAGTCGCATCTCTGGGTGCGGATGAATCGCATGCTGCTCTCGGTGCTGCTCGGCAACCTGCTCAAGAATGCCTTCGTCCATAACCGGCAGGGGGGCGATATTAGGGTGGAGGTCTCCGCGAACCGGGTGGTGGTGTCGAATACGTCGGACTCTGGTGAGCTGGACTCGCGCTGCATTTTCCGCCGATTCTACCAGAAGCAGCGCCGGGAGGGGTCGACCGGGCTCGGTCTCTCGCTGGTCGACTCCATTGCCAAGATGTACAGTATCGAGGTGGAGTATCGATATGTGGAGGGGCGACACCTTTTCCAGGTGGTTTATCCGGCATCAATTTCCGATATTGCTTGATCGTTCGAGGCGATTTCAGTTTGTTTTCAGATTAGGGGGTGATCTTTGTATCGAGGAAACAACTTAAAACAGACGATTATGAAACTTAGATTATTATTTTCCCCTTTGATGCTGGTCGGACTCCTTGCCGTTGCCGGCTGTCATGATGACGAGGATCATATTCAGGTGACCCCCGAAATGAACAACGCCTTTAATTCGATGTTCCCCGATGCTTCGCGGGTAAACTGGGAGCGTGAGGGCCGTTACTATGTGGCCGAATTCTGGCGCCCGGAGATGAATGCCGAGGCCGAGGCCTGGTTCGACGAGTCGTCGCAGTGGGTGATGACCATTACCGATATCACCTATGCGCAGCTTCCCGACGCGATCAAGACCTCTTTCGAATCGAGTGAATACGCTACGTGGCGCGTTGAGGATGTGGATTGGGTCGAGCGGGCTGATCGAGAATCGGTCTACGTATTGGATGTGGAGAGCGGCAACCAGGAGTGTGAACTCTACTATACGGCCGATGGAGTGCTCGTAAAGACGGTCAATGACAAGGGTACAGGCTCCGGCTCCGGTTCGGGTTCGTCCGACTATCTGCCCGGGGATATCTCCTCTTCGATTGCCGACTTTATTGCCTCGCACTATCCCGATGCACGGATCATCGAGACTGACCGCGATGCACGGGGATTTGAGGTCGACATTCTGGACGGCGGAGTACACCGTGAGCTGACCTTCACCGAGGACGGAGTCTGGAAGTATACGAAAACGGAGGTTCGCCGTGCGGAGGTGCCCGATGCGATCACCCGGGCATTCGAGCAGTCGCAGTATGCCTCCTATTTTGTAGATGAGATCGATCTGTATGAGACCCCGGAGGAGGAGTTCTACCTCTTCGAGCTGGAGTCGAACCCGGAGGATATCTACCTCAAGATTTCGATGGATGGAACGATCGAGCAGCTGCCCGGAGCGATCTTCTGATCGGGATGGATCCCTGTAAAGCAAAAAGAGAAGGGACCGATAATCCCTTCTCTTTTTGTTTGTGAGCCTCCTGCTCACCAAAAGAGGTAGCTCCACCGCGACTCGAACGCGAATTTGAAGTTTAGGAAACTTCCGTTCTATCCCTTGAACTATGGAGCCCTGTCTTGCCGGCCTTGGGAGTGGTTTTCTCCCGGTCAGCGGAAGATGCACTGCAAAGATAATCTTTTTTGCCGAAAATCGGTCTGTTTGTGAGATTTCAGGGGCGTTTCAAGAGCGAAGGCGGGCTTTCCGAGGGGCGGGCGGCAGAATACGCTGCTATCTGAGAGTTCTGCCACCGCGGGGCAATTGTGGGGGGTCTCTCCGGGAAGGAGGAAAATCAGCCTGCGAAGCGAGCAGGGATAACGTTCTATCTATCAGTAGATATGCGGGTTATGCGAAAATAAGGGGCGGAAAGATTTGGCAGAGTCGAAAATCCGTTATACTTTTGCACCCGGAGAGATGGCAGAGTGGTCGATTGCGGCGGTCTTGAAAACCGTTGAGCTGCGAGGCTCCGGGGGTTCGAATCCCTCTCTCTCC
>CAWUYY010000009.1:0-27431 GCA_963926835.1 Rikenellaceae bacterium
AGCCGCTCGAAATTGTCGAGCGGCTCTTTTTTTGTCTGCTACAATCCGTAAAGGAACTCAATCACATCGACCGCATCGGGATAGTCGCCGAGGGCCGGGTGCTGCGAGCGTCCGAACGGGACACAACGCGGATGTGCAATGCAGTCCGAAACGACGCACTGCATCTGCCCGTCGTGCGTGCGGAGCCACTCCTCCACCTGCGACAGTTTCTCGTATTCGATCAACGAAATTTCGCTGAGCGCCTGCGGAAACTCCGCCTGTGGAATCAGCAGCGCATGGCCGAGATCGAAGAACGGCTGTCCGCAGATCGTCCGCAGCGCCTTCCGCTGAAGATAGTTGTGGTGATATTTGGAATTCATCTCCCGCGGCGGAAGTTCGACACGGTATCCGCGCGGCACAAAGAGCAGCGAAACATTTCGGCATCCGAGCCCCGAATAGGAGAACAGATCGTCGCTCAACGCAGCCAGCTGTACCGGTGTCTCCCGTCCGCTCAACACGGCAACCGAATGGCGATTGCCCCGCAAAAGGGCAGGCATACCGGCATATTGCGCCCGGAAATAGCGGTTGGCATTGTCGCTGCCCGTAGCAATGACGGCCTGAACAGCCATCGACTCCTCGTAAACGGCCAGCGGCAGTTGCGGTTCGATCTGCAACAGCAGCTCCATAACATGGTGCATCAAAACCGTGTCCTTGCCGGACGGTTTGACCAGGCAGCGATGACCGGCCGCCAGCACACACAACAGATCGAAGAAGCCGACCAGCGGGATGTTCCCTGCCATCACCACCAACACGGAGCGGGAGGGAAGGGTAGCGGGACGCTTGTACCCGGCAAGCCAGGCGGTCAGTTTGTCCCGATCCAGATACTCCTCGCGAATGGCCCGAACGGCCGCTTCGACCTCCTCGGGACAAAACCATTCGTTCGCCCGACAGGCCTCCTCGACCACACGGCGTGTTGCGGGATCTTCGCCAAAAGTTCGCAGGCGTCCGCCCAACTCAACCAAAATATCGACCGGATTTTTCATCTTTAATTTTCAGTATTTTTTCCGCCGAAACAAGATTCGGACCCATTTCCGGGACAAAAATACGCAAAGCCGGCCACCGAGGCAAACGAAAAGAGAGAATTCCGGTCAACCGCTCTATCTCGACAGCCCGATCACCTCAAAAAAAGCCCCAACATGCATGCGTTGTCGTGTAAGTGAAACAACGGGGATCCGGCGAAAAGGCAGAAAAACGATAAAAATTTTGGATTGTCGATTTTTTCTTCTATCTTTGCACCACATTTCTGCGGAAATAGCTCAGTTGGTAGAGCACAACCTTGCCAAGGGTGGGGTCGCGAGTTCGAGTCTCGTTTTCCGCTCCAGAGGGGCCAGAAAGAAAACCCAATAGAAAGCAAAAAGCCTTGTATATCAGCGACATACAAGACTTTTTGCTTTTATTCTTCCACTCCTATTGAAGCAAAAGACAGCAAGTTTTTCTTCGATGCTTTATTCGTGACCATCCCGGACTCCGCCCCGCAACAGGTCACGACAAGGATCCGTCCTCCCGACAGGATTCCGGTTCAACAATCCGCCCCGCGGCAACGGGTGCTATCGTCCGAACCAATCGAGAAAGTTCTCGCGCTGTGTGGCACTGACCACCTCCTCCCTGATCAAGCCGGGAGTCTTGATGCGCACCTTCAGACGGCCCTGGTCGAATTTTCGGACCTCCAGAATGGCTTTCCGATGGACGATACAACTGCGCGAGATGCGATAAAAACGATCTGGCGGCAACAACCCGACAAGCTCCTTGAGTTTGTAATCCACCAGATGCTCCTGCCCGGAGACCGTGTGAAGCGTAACATACTTGTCATCGGCATCGAAGAGCGCAATCTCCTCAACCTCGATCGCCACATAGCGATTCCCGCAACTGACCAGCAGCCGGCTCTGATAGGGCTGCCGGGCCCCGACCGATGAAAGCAGATCGACATATTTCCTGACATTCGCCTCCGCAACACTGATCTGGTACTCGTGCTTTTCGATGGCTCGCAACAACTCTTCGTCCTCGATCGGCTTGAGCAGATAATCGATGCTGTTGACCCGGAATGCCCGGATGGCCCACTCGTCATGCGACGTGGTGAAAATAATGGGATTACCCACCCGGCACCGGTTGAAGATCTCAAAACACTGACCGTCCGACAACTCCACATCCATGAAAACCAGCGATCCGTCGTCCGGATTTTGGCGGAAATAGTCCACACTCTCGCGCACCGTACCGAAAATGTGCAGCAATTTGTACGAGGGACGGAGCCTTCCGATCGCCTCAACGAGCATGCAGGCTCCAAACATTTCATCCTCGATTACTATGTAATTTACCGTATTCATCAATCAAGATAAGAGAGTTCAACCCGAAAATTCGCTCCATCGTCTCCGTAAGACATCGATCCGCCCTGCAAGCGGTAACATTCGCGGATATAGCCGAGTCCGAATGAGCTCGAGGAGACATTGCTCCTGGGATGTATCGGATTCGAAACAATGATCCGGGCAGGTTCGACCCGAACGGAGATCACCATCGGATTCTGAAGCGATATTTCGTTGTGTTTGGCTATGTTCTCGACCAACATCTGCAGCACGAGAGGCAGAATCCGATGCTGCCCGACATGCTCGCGCCCCTGAAAGTCGACACTCAGTGCGTTGTTGTAACGGATGGAGAGGATCGACGTATAACGCCACATGAAGTCGAGCTCCTCGGAGAGCGGAACCGAGGATTTGTCGCGCACATCCAGGACATGGCGATAGAGCCGGGAGAGATGCCTCGTGAATTCGCATGCGCCGTCTGGATTGCTCCGAATGAGGAACAGCAGATTATTGAGCGAATTAAAAAGGAAGTGGGGATTGACCTGTGCATTGAGCAGGTTGTACTTATAGGTCAACAGCTCCTGCCGGGCGATATCCCGCTTGTGCTGCAACTCATAGGCTGCCGACACATAATAGGCAATCTCCACACACATGAAGATAACAACATTGTAGAGCAATGTTCCGACCGTATCGACCGTCGTATCCGGCCGAAAAATCCGCATCACTAATAAAAACGCATGATTGATGAACAGCAACAGGACGACCGACAGGAGGGCATCAACCGTCATCTTCAACCAAAAGGCCGGTCTGTTTCGGAATCGATTCCAAAGTCGGAATATTATCAGGTAATTCGACAGCAGGATCAACAGGCAAGGCACCATGTTGTACAACAGATCCGACAGACAGCCCCCCACCGAATCGTAAGGCAGCAGTTCATCATGCCGCAGCAGATTGTAGAATCCCTGCAGGACAATATCGAAAAGGATACCGACACCTATGCCGGCAAGCAGGTATTTCCCATCCGGTTTCCGCACGTTTGCACTTTTTTATGGTTAAAGATAAGAATCTTTTTCCAATCGGGCAATACCCGCCCAATCTGATATCCGGCTCACTCCGCAATTATCGGGGTTCACTCTTCAGAATCCGAGGTTCACGTCTGGGAGCGATTGAAGGTTGAAAGGAATTCACTTAATTAGCTCTTGACAACAAAAATAATGCTCACTAAACTATCTCAATTATGGTACAAAGATTCCTCCAAGTAATTGCCTTGACGGCTGTGATTTTATGCACCGGCTGCACCGATTCGGATACGGACTCAGCACTGAGACCGGCCAAACCGGGCCCGATAAACGTTGCCCTACAAGACGGGGAGACGGCTCTGCTCTCCATCGATCCACTCGACAACACGCTGCAATACGTATGGTACAAGGACGGTACGCTCTTCGAGACAACCGAAGAGTCGCAATGCACCGTCAACGAAGCCGGTCTTTACAAGGTCGCCGGTGAGAACGAAGCGGGGGTGGGAGAGTTCAGTGACGAAGTGGAAGTAAAGTTCCCCGAACCCGACCCGGACAACCTGCTCACCCCCGAATTGGTTCCCGATGCTGTCTTCAGAAGCTGGCTGAACACAAATCTTGCCGGCGGCAGCGGGTTCTACTCCATCTCGGACGCAGCGGCCTACGAGGGTGAAATCTTCCTTGAGGGACGAGGAGAAGAAGATTCGAAGATCGAGAGCCTGCAGGGTATCGAATATTTTACCTCTCTGAAGAAACTCACATGCGGTGACTGGACCGCTCTGACAACCATCGAGCACATTCTCCAACTCTCTTCGCTCGAATACCTGTATATCATGTTCAGCAACTGCACCGAATTCGATCTCACCCCGCTCTCGAATCTCGAAGAGGCTCACATCATAGCCAACTCGGCCTGCCAACCCGACGGGCTGAAGGTAGCCGGACTGAGCAAACTGTACAGCCTGACCTGCGACAACAACAATCTCGAATCGCTCGACCTGACGGGCTGCTCTGCCCTGAAGGAGCTGGTATGCTCCTACAATTCGCTTTCGGGCGAGGGGCTCATTCTGCCCGAGACAGCCCCTCTGTCAACACTTGCCACACAGATGAACAAAACGCTGACGGAACTGGATCTGTCACGTTTCGCCTCGACGCTAACCTTCCTCAACGTCGGCAACACCGGCCTTAAAGCGATCGATCTGACCGGAATGACGTTGCTCGAGGACCTGGATGTCGAAGGATGCGGTATGACGTCAGACGCCCTGATCGGGCTGTCGGAATGTACCGCCCTTAAATATCTGCGCGTCGACTCAAACGGATTCGACGAGCTCGACGTATCGGCACTTTCCAATCTCGAGATGTTGCGTGCCGACTTCAACAAACTCAAGACAATAGATCTAAGCAACAATACCAAAATCCAGGAACTCAGCTTCCAGGACAACAAACTCTCCTCCATTTCGCTGGCCGGACTCACACAGTGCTGGTACATAAACCTGAGCCAGAATGCTCTGGAACGGGTCGATCTGACACCGTGCGTGGCATTGGAGCAGTTCTTCTGCAACGGCAACAAGCTGAAAGAGCAACAGAACAAGCAGTGCGAAATCAAGATAGCGGAGGAGTACGACGTTGACCGCCTCAACAGCTATGATTTCAGCACATACTGTGACGAGATCGGCAAATACTTCTATTCTTACGACGGGACCTGTGTTTTCGTTCACGAATTCACAAGCGAAGAATAATAAAAAATGAGACAAGTCAAGAGAGGGCCCGAAGAATTTCGGGCCCTCTCTTGACTTGTCGTTTCCCGACCTCATAAGGATACACCAAGGCGCACCAATATCTGGGAGAAATTGTCTTCCCGCGCCATCAGAACCTAGCGGCCAACGCAGCGGCTTGTGCGCACCCGTCCGTGCGGGTAATATCCCCCTCGTTCAACACGCCGGGAATGAGCACCTCGCCGACCATCTCCCATTTCAGCAGCGCTGCTGTACGCTCCATCGGGATACGCACTCCGTCCATCACCGTCGGATCCTCCTCTTCGCAACAGGTAATCAGGGCACACTTCTTTCCGGCGACCGGCTTCCCGCCCACAACGAGCGAGAACAAGCGGTCGATAACCCCCTTGATCTGAGCCGGGATCGAATACCAGTAAACCGGCATGGTGAATACCACCGCATCCGCATCGAGGATGGCCGGGGCGATGCGGTTGAAATCGTCATCAAACGAACAGGCCTTGCCCGTCTTGTAACACGTCATGCAGGCATGACATCCTCCGATCTTCAGCATCGCCGCATCGAAACGCTGCACGCTGTCGCCCCGCCGCTCGGCCGCCTCAATGAAGGCATCCGTCATGGCAAAGCTGTTGCCATGCTTGCGGGGACTTCCCGTAATAACAACAATCTTCATAGGTCGATCTACTTTTGAATGGTATTGGAATTCTGATTGTAAGCCTTGGCAACACATTTCCACCCGCCGTCAATCTTCATCAACAGCAGGTAGTCCGTAAAGTCGATGCGGCCGCCCCATCGCTCCTCCAGAACGCGGACAACGGCCAACGTCTCCTCGACATCCACCACATCGATACGCGCCTTGAAGGCGGAGCCCGCCTTTACCGTATCCACATTCTTATAGAACTGGTCGATGCTGCCGTGCTCCAGCTTCCCGTCCAGGTAGCCGAACAGAACGGCCTGGTCGATAAACAGCTCCCGCGCATAGCGGCTGTTGCCCTCGGCCACACTCTTTACAAACTTCATGGCAGCCTCCTCGACGGCCTTGTACTCTTCGATACTTGCTCTCATAACATGCAGTTGTTTTGGTTTTCTTGTCAAGAACAAAATTACGTTGGCACCCCGATCCAAACAAGTACCGAAAAATTATTCGGGTACTGAAAAGTTATTCGCTATACCCATGTACCGAAGAGATATTCGTATATTTGTGAACGAGAGTGCGGGGCAGGGGACTGACCGGCAGATCGACAGCCACACCTGCTCCAGAATATCTCTTCCGAGAAAGATCGAAAACCATGTACGAAAGAAAGATACCGGTCGACCTGGATTGTCCGCTGCGTCTGACCATGAGTCTGATGGACTCGAAGTGGAAATCCTGCATTCTGGATGAATTGCGCCACGGTCCGCTGCGACCGAGCGAACTGCACCGACAGCTGCCGGAGGCATCGCCGCGCGTGCTGGATCTGCAGCTGAGAGAGCTGGTCGAGGACGGACTGGTAGCCAAGACCATCTATCCCGAACTGCCGCCACGCTCCGAATACAGCATCACCCCTCTCGGATCGACGCTGATCCCGATCATCGACGCCATGATCGCGTGGGGGAGCAGCCACTCGGATCTCTTCGAAAAGAAATACGGGGGCAAAGAGTAGCCCCCGTCCACACACTCCCTCCGACAGACCCGCACGCACCGGATGCCTACCGGCTGTTCAGACGGATCTTCTCGTGATAGAAGTAGTTGACCAGCACCGGCTTTCCAGGCTCGGAGCGGCCGTAGGGGAGATCGTTCACCCGGTAAGGGTAGCCGTTCCGGGCGGCATAGGAGGAGATTTGGCGCTCGAGTTCCTGCCAGTAGGTGAGATCCCGACGGTTGTAGATCGCCTCGTAGAGAGGAACATGCTGCGGATATTTTTCGCGCACGTATGAGAGAATCGTCCCCTTGAACTGTCCACGGAGGTTCAGATTCTCCAGCCACACCAGATCCGTGAAGTCGTGCACCCGCTCGATGATCGCCTCAACGTCGGTGATAGCCGGGAAGATGGGCGATACGAAGCAGACCGTGCGGATCCCGGCCTCATAGACCCGTTTCATCGCCTCCAGCCGACGCGCAATGCTCACCGCACGATCCATATCGGCCCGGAATGACTCGTCGAGGGTGTTGACCGACCACGAGACCGTCACCCGCGGGAACTGCTTCAACAGATCGAGATCCCGCAGAACGAGGTCCGATTTCGTACAGATCATGATCTCGGCACGGCTGCCCCGCAGCTGCTCGAGCAGACGGCGCGTCCGTCCGAAATGCTCCTCATAGGGATTGTATCCGTCGGTTACGGAGCCGATGACGATCCGTTGTCCGTCGTATTTGTGCGGATCGGCTATCGGCTTCCAGTTCTTGACATCCAGAAAGGTTCCCCAGGGCTCGGTATGCCCCGTAAAGCGCTTCATGAACGATGCGTAACAATATTTGCAGGCGTGGGGACATCCCACATAGGGGTTAACCGAGTAACCTCCGACCGGAAGCGACGACCTGGTCACGACACTCTGCACGTCGATTTCCCGAACGATCTCTGAATCCATCATGGCTTTTCGTTTTGTTTCTGCCACAAAGATCTGCCAACAAATCCGATCCGCCTATACCAAAACGGGCAAATAGATGCCATTTTGATAAACAATTCCTATCTTTACGCGAAAGAGCAATCGAGACGCCCTATGCAAGCAAAGAAAATACCGAACAAACTGGTCTCCGTACCGTTCAGCAAGACGCGCTGCGGAGTGAACTTTTATATCAATACGGGAGCGGGTGAGGAGATCCGCGGCGTACTGACCGAAAATACACTCTTCAAGACCGATTTCTTCGAGTTTTTCTTCTTCCGCAGGGCTGCGGGAACGCTGCTTCTGAATGCCCGACGCATCGAACTGCACGACAACATGGCCCTGCTGCTCTCACCCCACCAGCAACAGCAGTGGCTCGTGGATGAGACGATGCTCGACTACACGTTTCTCATCTTTCGCGAAGACTTCATGCAGCCCTTCATCACGGACAAGTTTTTCGTCTACCGGCTGCTCTATAGTTACCAGAACGATACGCCGCCCTGTCTTGCACTCGATCCGGCGCAGATGGGCGAGTACCTCCGGCTGCTGGAGAAGATCAAATCCGAGCTGAAGCAACCCACTTCGGACAGCTACAACCTGATCGTCTCCGTGCTGTATTACCTGCTTGTGACCCTGAACCGGGCATACGCCACCGCCTATCACCTCCCGGTCGATATTCCCAGAAACCACTACGCGTTTCAGTTCAAAGCACTGCTCGAACACCATATCCGCGAAAAACAGCGCGTCGAGGAGTATGCCGACCTGATGCGGATCTCCCGCGTAACACTCAACAAGGCTGTCATGACGCAATTCGGCATCCCGGCCCGTGAACTTCTCAAAAGGAGGCTGCTCGAGGCGCTGAAAGACGACCTGTTGTTCGGCGGACGCAACGTCAGCCAGTTGGCCAACGACTACCACTTCTCCGACCCGAGCCATCTGATGCGCTTCTTCAAGCAGCGGACCGGCAAGACCTTCACCCGCTACGCAGCCGACTACCAGGCCGGCATCTACGAATAGGCGGGGGAGTGCACCGCACCGCTAAAGGAACAGTTCGGACTCCTTTCGAACCGAGCAGGCCTTTTTCAGCAAAGCGTTGACGGCAAACAGCATCACACGGCTGACCCGTCTGGCTCCGTGCGGGCAGACAGCCACGCATCGCGTGCAGGAGATGCAGCGTTGACGATCGACCTTACGGACATCCTCCCGGTCAATGGCTCCTACGGGGCACCTCTCGGCGCACAACCCGCAGTGGACACACCCCTTTGTCGGCATGGGAACAATCCCCGATGCGGCGGCTTTACGATAGGGGCGATTGCCCGGAACAGCCGGGACGGAATCCACTCCGGCAGCCAGTTTCTCCCGAATTTTCCGACCGAACGCTGCAAGCTGCTCCCGATCCTGCGCATCCGGACGTCCGGCGGCAAAGCGTCGGGCAATGGAGTGTTCGGCAACGGCCGAGACGGCGGCCTCAACCCGGAAGCCGGCCGCCTGCGCCACATCCATCAACTCTACCAGAGTATCCTCATAGGCCCGATTGCCATAGACGGCCACCAGAACGGCCCGGGCACCGTTTCCCTTCAACCGTCCGAGACGATCGGCAGCCGGAGCCGGCACCCGTCCGCTGTACGAGGGAACGGCAATCAGCGCCACGTCGTCGCTCGTGAATGCAAAATCCTCGAAGCGGCAATCTCTTTCGGTCAGATCGATCTGCTGCACCTCGTCGGAGAGTTCCGCCGCCAGCAGATCGGCCGCCTTCCGGGTTCCACCCGTCGGGCTGAAACAAATGTTATAGCATCTCATATTCACAATGATTGGATCTCAAAAACGAATCACCACCTTGCCGTCGGGATGGCCTTGTGCCACCATGCGCAGCGCATCCTCAATCCGATCCAATGAATAGATCGGTGCGGCAATACGGGGAACGACATGCCTCTCCTCAACGATTTCGGTCACCTTACGCAACTGTGCTCCATCCGAACGCACGAAGATAAACCGATACTCTTTCCCCTGTTTTCGGGCCTTCCGGTCATATTTGGCACCGGCGATGGAGAAGAGGAGCCGTTTCCAGAGCGCAAACCCCTTGTTGCGAGCAAACGCCCGGTTGGGAACCGCCCGCAGACTGACCATCCGCCCGCCCGGTTTCAGCACGGACAAGGCGTGTTCGAATTCCGACACGCCGAGCGTATCAACCACATAATCCATCCCCGTGACAACCTCCCAATAGTTCTCCTTTCTGTAATCGATGTAACGATCCGCACCGATCGCCTTCAGATGCTCTTCAGCCCGGCCATTCCCACAAACAACCACATAAAGCCCCAACGCCTTGGCTATCGGGACCGCCAGTTCACCGAAACTTCCCGATCCGCCGGTAATCAGCACCTTCCGTCCGGGTTTGGCCTCAAGTTCCTCGGTAAAGGCCTGATAAGCGGTCAGGCCGGTCAGGGGGATTGCGGCAGCCGTCTCGAAATCATAATCCTTCGGCATGGGCGCCACAGTCTGCTGATCTACGGCAACATATTCGGCAAATGCACCGATTCCGGCGATAGGCAGCCGTGCATAGACTCTCTCTCCGACCTGAAACCCGCTCACGTTTCGCCCCCGCTTCTCAACGATTCCGGCGCACTCGTTCCCCAAGGTAAGCGGCATCGCATACCGCTGAATCAGGCGCACGCCTCCGCTGAGGATCAGCATATCCACCGGATTGACAGCCGCCGCCATCACCTTGATCAACACCTCCGAATCCCCGATCTCGGGAACCGGGACCTCTCTCACATTCACCTGAATACTCTTGGAGTATCCTTCAATTTGAGCAGCTTTCATAACGACCCTCTCTTTCACAAAAATATGAAATCTTTCCTCACAACCGACCTCGGAATTCTCCCTTTGGCCTTGCTCGAGTAAACGATTCGATCCCCCGAGATAGTATTCCGGGGGACCGAATCAGCCTCAGCCAGACTGTTGGATTACCTGTTGTAATTTTTCTTCAGCCAGGCCGATACAGCCTTTCGTACGGATTCCGGGTTATGCTGTGCATCGGCTCCGCGAAGGGCCAGCCCGTCGAGCACCCGGGCTCCGGCACAGAGCGTCCGAAGTCGCTGCACCGTACCGGAGAGTCCGCTGCCCTCGCTCGTACAGAAGGGCAGGAGGGTCTTCCCGTGCCAGTCATGACGCTCCAGAAACGTATAGAGCGCCATCGGCAGGTCACCCCACCAGTTGGGATAGCCGAGGAAGATCACCTCGTAATCCTCCGCCTTCACATCGCCCCGCAACTCGGGACGGGCATCCTCCTGCTTCTCCCGCTTGGCCACCTCGATGCAGCGGTCGTACTCGACCGGGTAGGGGGTTGCAGGCTCTACATGAAAGAGATCGGCTCCGACCTGTTCTGCGATTATCTCGGCCACGATCTGTGTATTTCCCTTTTCGATATATCCGACACCATAGTTCTCGTCAGCCCGGGAAAAGAAGGCCACCAGATTTTTCTGTTTTGTCTCCATAACCAAATGTTTTTATACTCACAATAGATCAGTCGGCTCCGTTCCCGACCTCCATTTTCAGATTTTGTAGCGCAGCCAGACCACATCGTTCTCCAGACGCTCCACCCGCTCCAGTTTGAGCGGAACCGGGATCCGCTCCTGCACGGCGATTCCGTCGAAGAGCGAAGTCTGTCCCTGCCGGCCGTCGATTCCCGGAGCCAGCAGCAGGCTGACCTCGTCGATCAGACCGGCCTCGAGGAAGCCGCCGTTGATGTGACCTCCGCCCAGCAGCGCCAGCCGTTTGACCTGAAACTGCTCGCAGAGGATCTCCATGGCCCAGGGCAGGTCGATCTGCTCCCGTCCCACGGCAATCCAGGAGATCTGCTGCTCTCGCAGCCGTGCCAGATACTCCTCCGAAGCCTTTTCGCTGGTGATGCAGACCAGCGGCACGTCGTCGATCCGGTTCGAGTTCCACCTCAGACGTCCCGACGTATCCACGGCAACCATGTAGGCATCGGACGGCTCCGCCACATGGACGGAGAGGGTGCCGACCGGCCGGTTCTCGACCGGTACGAACGGCTCCCGCGCCGCACTGTAATGTTCCATGGTCACCCGCCCCTCCAGCAGCGAAGGGCAGTCAAGCTGTTCGAGCGTCGAGTAGTATTCGTCTCCGCTGATCTTCTCCACCATCGCACAGTCGATCCGGCCGTCGATGGATGCCACCATGTGGCAAACAATATAGGGTCTCATGACAAATGCAGATTTCATTCGAGCGACAGCGTCAGATCGATGCTCCCTTTCCCTCCGAGCAGTTCCAACATCTCCTCCCGCGAGGAGACGCCGTCCACCCGTCCGAGCCGGGTGAGGCTCCAGGAGTTCTCGTCGTAATAGATCACCAGCGAACTCCCCTGATAGAGGATCAGATCACCGGGCACCGTATTCATCTGCTCGTCGTTTCGGGGCAGGGTAAACCCGAGTGAACCGACCTTCTCCATATCCCCGTAATCGTCCATGCGAATCTGCAGATCACCCGCTGCAAGACGCGCTTTCAAGGCCTCGGCCGAGGAGTTCTGCTCGAGCGTAGCCGTAAACGTGCGATCTCCCGCACGCAATCGAATCGTGTTGTTTTTCATATTGTCATCCTGTCCGTTGTCGCCGCTGTTTTCCGCCTTCAGATTCAACTGTTCGAGCCACTCGGCAACGAGGCTCTCCGACTGCGGCATCGACGAAGAGGTGAGCAGAAGCGTCTGTTCGAAAATATCGGCCTCGGGGCAAAGCGCCTCGGCCTCCCGCACCGACGAGGTAATGCCGCTGCTGCCGCTGGTGGCAAAAATCGCCACTCGCTTGCCGGCCAGCTGCGCCGCATGCTCATGCAGGAAACTCTGCATCGGTGTGGCCATCGACCCGTACCAGATGGGGTAGCCGATCAGCACGGTCTCGTACTCGTCCAGTCGATCGAAGCTGGGTTCGATCGCCGGATAGATTCCCTGATCGATGGCTGCCAGCTCCTCCCGGGCACGGGCAAGCATTGCGTTGTAATCCTCCTCGTAGGGCTCGGCCGGCTGCACCTCCAGCAGATCACCGTCGAGTGCCGCGCGGATCTGCTCCGCCACAAGCCGCGTATTGCCCGTCCGCGAGCAGCAGACCACCAGACAGCGCCCCTCGCCCTCCGACGTTGTCTCGTCATCAGCGGGAGGATCGATCTGATCGCCTCCACCCGGGAGCGTTGTCGTCTCACTTGCCGGCGAGCAGGCCGCACAAGCGGTACAGAGCGAAAGCATCGAAAACAAAATCAGCAGTTTTTTCATCGTCTTTCTCTGTTTGAATCGTTCTTTTCGAGGGTTATTCGGAGATTATTTCAGCTGACCGTACTCCTCGTCCGAGACGGGTTCCAGCCACTCGTTGCTGCACTCCTCACCGGGAATCTCGAAGGCCAGATGGGCAAACCAGCTGTCCGCAGCCGCTCCGTGCCAGTGTTTCACGTTGGCCGGGATGTGGATTACCGTTCCGGGGAGAATCTCCACGGCCGGTTTCCCCTCCTCCTGATACCAGCCGCGACCGGCCACTCCGATCAGCATCTGTCCGCCGCCCCGGGCAGCCCGATGCACATGCCAGTTGTTGCGGCATCCGGGCTCGAAGGTGACATTGGCCACCGATACCTGCTCCTGAGAGATCGGAGCCAGATAGCTGTTCCCGACAAAATAGCGGGCATAGGCCGTATTGGGCTCTCCGATCGGAAAGATCATCTGACGCTGGAAGGCCGCCTTGGCATCCTCGCCGGGACAATCCTCCGCCCAGACATCCTTGGCCAGACGGAATGCCGCCCATGCCTTCGGCCATCCGGCGTAGAAACTGATGTGGGTCAAGATCTCGGCGATCTCGGTACGGGTAATGCCGTTCCGTTTGGCCGTTTCAAGATGATAGACCAGCGAACTGTCGGTAATGCCCTGGCTAATGAGCGAGGTGATGGTAACCAGACTGCGATCGCGCAACCCGAGCCGGTCGGTACGGCTCCATACCTCCCCGAAAAGGACATCATCGTTCAATTCTGCAAATTTGGGGGCGAAATCTCCGAGCTGATCCCGACCCGCCGTCTGTTTGATTTTTTCCTGTGCCATGATCGTTGTTGTGTTTACGGCCAATGCGGCCAATAGAAGAATCATTCGAATTTTCATAGGACATTGACTTGATTGTTTGACAAACCGTTTTCTCTATCACAAAAATAGGGTGGCAGTCGGTCGTCCGCCGTATACGATTTCCAGATATTTGTACCCGATTTCACGATTCTGCCCGAACGGAGTCAATCCATCCACCCGACAACGATAAAAAGGGCGGGAATCAAAACCGTCGCTACTGTCTGCGATAGGCCGAAGGCGAGCATCCGACCGCTCGCTTGAAATAGACGCCGAAGGAGGATTGGTTGGGAAAGTTCAACATGTCGCTGATCTGCTGCACGGAGTATTGCGGCGATTTGAGCAGTGCTTTCGCCTCCAGAATCACATAATCCCGGATCCAGTCGCCCGCATAGCGCCCGCTGACGGCGTAAACCTCCTGCGAGAGGTATTTCGGTGTCAGACAGAGCCGTTCGGCATAGAAGGCGATGCTCCGCTCGGTGGTATAGTGCTGTCGGATCTCGCGAATGAAGTGATCGAAGATCTGCTTCCGGCGGGAGCCATGCCCGGTCGAGAGACGATCGATGCGCGCCTCCATCAACTGACAGATATTATAATAGAGTACCTGCAGGTATCCATTCAGAATCTCCCGCCTGTAACGGGT
Source organism: Rikenellaceae bacterium (assembly GCA_963926835.1). GTDB lineage: Bacteria > Bacteroidota > Bacteroidia > Bacteroidales > Rikenellaceae > Alistipes. The sequence continues at coordinate 14,412 of CAWUYY010000009.1, forward strand.
TCCCGACTGCCGGAACTTTTTGCGCATGGCCCGGCAGATCGACTCGATCTCCGTGCACTCCGCATCGGTCAGCTGCATCACGGAATGCTCGGCCAGGAAGCGGCGCACCACAACGGCACTGTCGGCATTCGTCTCCGGAATGGGGTAGTTGCTCGAAATGGCAATCACGATCATCCGACAGTCGGGCGATATCTCCAGGCACTCGCCGATCGATCCCGGCGTGACAATCATCAAGGTATTGCGATGCAGTTCGTATTCATTCAGGTTCAGCCGCACGCGCATCGTCCCGTCCAGACACAGGTGCATGATAGCGAACTGTACCTTGAACGGATACTGCGGTGCCAGGAAGGGGAGCATGCGCGGATCTTCCGACAGATTCCTGGCAAGCCCCGACTCATCAAAGTTGTCGGCTATGATGAGTCCGTCGTCAAGCATGTCGGCCTGTCCGTCAAGCGGCACCATCGTCAGGTCGAGGGAATTGAACTGTCGGTTGCGTGTCATACAGATTCTCCTTTTCGTTTGCAAATATACTTATTCAAACAATAATACAGCCATTTTTTCTCTATAAAGAGTTTTTTCCCATCCTTTTGAATAATATATCCACAGCATGCGACAAAACCATGCGGATAAAAAGAGGAACTTTGCCTCCGCAAGAATCATCAAAACCGCGATAAAAATAAATGAAAACACCATGTTGGATGTTGGCGGCAGCCTCGCTGCTGTGCGCCTGCTCGGGCGGAGGGCCTCGGAGCCTGCTCGAGCGCAGCGTCTATCTGACGCAACCCGAACAGACGAGCCAAAAGATCGTAAAGAGCTATTCGGGCATCGTAAAGGAGGCAAACGAGATCAGTCTGGGATTCAAGACAGCCGGACAGATCGAGAAGATCTACGTCGAGGAGGGGGACTTCGTCCACCGGGGAGAGCTGTTGGCCGAACTGGACGATGACGACTACCAGCTGGCCGTCGATGCCCTGCAGATCCAATACAACCAGCTGCAGGACGAGGTCGACCGCACCCGTAAGCTATTCGAACAGCGCAGCATATCGCCCAACGATTTCGAGAAAGCGACCGCAGGACTGGAGCAGCTGGCCATTCAACTGCAGGCCAACCAAAACAAGGTGAACTACACGAAACTCTACGCCCCGACCGACGGCTATATCCAGCGGGTGAACTTCTCCCCGGCCGAGATGGTCGACGCCGGGACGGCCCTCTTCACGCTGCTGGACCTCTCCCGCATGGAGATCGACGTCGACATTCCCCGCGACCTCTACCGCCAGCAGGAGCGATTCCTCGGGTTCCGCTGCAAGGCGGAAGGGATTGCCGAGAGCATGCCGCTGACCCTTTCGGGCCTTACCCCCAAAGCCGACGGAAACCAGCTCTACCGCATGCGCCTGAACTTCGAGGGGCAGCCCGATCCGCAGCTGACGGCCGGCATGAACGTCGAGGTCGAGATCTTGCTCTCGAATCCGAAGGCCACCGATGCGGTCACCATTCCGCTGGGGGCCATCTTCCAGGATGGCGACAGCGCCTGCGTCTGGCTCTTCCAGCCCGATTCGACCGTTGTCAAGCGTTCGATCGTCCAGGGCGGCCTTGACCCGAACGGGCGGGCCATCGTCCTGGAGGGGCTGACCTCCGACGACCGAATCGTAAAGGCCGGAGCCAGCACCCTGCAGCCGGGCGAGAAGGTGCGCGTAATCGGAACACCTGATAAAACAAACGTGGGAGGCGTACTGTGATGAAGATGAAAGTGACCGAATTTTTCATTCGGCGGCCCGTTCTGTTCTGGTCGCTGATGGCGGCCATCCTGATTGCCGGCGTACTCTCGTTCATCCGGATGCCCAAACTGGAGGACCCCGCCGTGTCGATCAAGCAGGCGATGGTTGCAGTCTCCTGGCCGGGAGCCAGCGCCCACGAGATGGAGCTGGAGGTGGCCCAGCTGATGGAGGATGAACTGCGGGCCCTGCCCAATGTCAAGAAGGTGAAGACCGAATGCCGGAACGGCATGGCGCTCTTTACCGTCGAATTCCAGATGACCGTGCTCGAAGAGGAGCTGGAGCAGCACTTCGACCTGCTGCGACGCAAGGTCAACGACACGGCGCTCCGTCTGCCGCAGGGGTGTTACGACCCGGTGGTGATCGACGACATGATGGATGTCTACGGCATTTTCTACGCCCTGACGGCCGACGGATACGACTATCCCGAGATGTACCGCTACGCCAAATACCTGCGCCACGAGCTGCTCGACGTGAAAGGGGTGAAGCGGATCAACATCGTCGGGAACCGCGACGAGGTGATCAACATCATCCTCTCCAAGGAGCAGATTTCGCGCAACGGGGTCATCCCGACCCAGATCATGTCGGCCCTGCAAACGGCCGGCAAGACGGTCAACGCGGGCCGGTACACGGACGGCAGCGAACGCATCGCCCTCTACGTCGACTCGGCCGTGCAGGACGAGGAGGATATCCGCAACCTGCAGATACAGACGATGGACGGCAAGCAGCTCCGGATCGGGGATGTCGCCCGCGTCGAGCGAGGATACTCGACGCCGCAGCGCAACGGATTCTTCGTGGAGGGAAAACCGGCGCTGGCCATCTGCATCGCCATGGAGTCGTCGGCAATCGTTCCCGATGTGGGCAAGGCGGTAGACGCCCGGCTGGCCGAGGCGATGCAGCACGTTCCGGCGGGATTCCAGACCGAAAAGATCTTCTTCCAGCCGGACAAGGTCACCGATGCCATCTCCTCGTTCCTGTGGAATCTGGTCGAATCGGTTATCATTGTCATTCTGGTGCTGATCTTCACGATGGGGCTGCGCAGCGGTCTGATCATCGGATTCGGACTGGTGCTGACCGTTGCCGTGTCGTTCCCGATTCTGCTCGTCTGCGGAACAACGCTTCAGCGCATCTCGCTGGGAGCCTTCATCGTGGCCATGGGCATGCTGGTCGACAACGCCGTCGTGATCATGGACGGCATTCTGGTCGACAAGCAACGGGGCCTCTCGCCGAAGGTCTACCTCTACCGCATCGGCCGCAACACGGCCATGCCGCTGCTCGGTGCGACGATCATCGCCGCCTCGACCTTCCTGTGTGTCTACCTCTCGCCCGACTCGGCGGGAGAGTATGCCGGCGATCTCTTCCTGGTGCTGTGCGTCAGTCTGCTGGCCAGCTGGGTGCTGGCTCTGGTTCAGGTGCCGGTCTGCGCCAAATCGTGGCTGCCGAGCCGCATAAAACGGACTCCGGGTGAGTCGGCCAACGTCATGAACTCCCCGGTACACCGCTTCATCCGCCGAGCGATCGGCACGCTGATCGGCTACAAGCGCACGACTCTGATAGTCGCCTTCAGCCTTCTGATAATCTGTATCTTCGGCATGACGCGCGTGAAGAATCTCTTCTTTCCCGACTTCGACTACAAACAGTTCGTCGTCGAATGTTTCTTCCCGTCGGCATCGGATGCCGATCGGGTGCGCGACCGCCTGCTGCAGATGAGCGAACAGCTCTCCGAGAACCCCGAACTCGAACGAATCGCCGTCAGCCAGGGGAGCGCCCCGGCACACTACTGTCTGGTTCGTCCGATGACCTCGGGCGGAGACTGCTACGGCGAGCTGATCGTCGACTGCAAGGATTACAAAACCGTGCAGGAGCAGATTCCCCACGTACGCAAACAGTTGCGGGAGGCCTTTCCCGACGCGTATATCCGAATCCGCAAATACAACTTCTCGATTTCGACCACGCATACGGTCGAGGTGGAGTTCTCGGGACCCGACCCGGCCGTGCTGCGGGAGCTGAGCGCCCAGGCCGAGGCGATCATGCGCCGCTCGCCCTACGTGGATGCCTACTCGGTGCAGAACAACTGGAAACCGATGGGCAAGGCGCTGCGGGCCGAATATGCAAGGCAGGATGCCCTGCGTTCGGGCATCGAGCGCAGCGACGTGGCCAACGCGCTGCTGGCCGCAACCGAAGGCATGCCGGTCGGCGTACTGACCGATCAGGACCGGATGGTGATGCTCAACCTGCAGGTCCGCAACGACGACGGCAGCCGGATCAGCAACCTGGACGAGATACCGGTCTGGAGCATGATCAACCTCCACCTCTCGAACGACGAACTGCAAGGGGCCCTGGCCGGCGGCGAGAGCATGAGCAGCCTGCAGGACAAGTTGTTCCGGGCCACGCCGCTGAGCAACGTCGTCCGCCGGATCTCGCTCGGCTGGGACGAGGATCTCGTGCTGCGCCTGAACGGCCGCCGCGTCATCGAGGCGGAGTGCGACCCCAACCCCGACTGTGCGGAGGCGACACCGGCCAAGGTGGTCTCCTCGATCAAGAAGGAGATCGAAGCCATCCAATTGCCCGACGGCTACCGGATGCGCTGGGTAGGCGAGGGCGAACTCCAGGGGGAGGCGATCGGCAACCTGATGAAATACCTGCCGCTGACCATCTTCATCATTCTGGCCATTCTGCTGCTCCTGTTCAACGACTGGCGGAAGGTGCTGCTCATTCTGCTCTGCATCCCCTTCGTCTTCTGCGGCATCACCCCCTTGCTGCTCGTCAGCGGCCAACCGATGACCTTCATGGCCATCATCGGCATGATGGGTCTGATCGGCATGATGGTCAAGAACGCCATCGTGCTGGTCGACGAGATCAACCGACAGCAGACCGAAGAGCGGGTTTCGCCCTATACGGCCGGGGTCGAAGCGACCGTGTCGCGTACCCGGCCGGTGCTAATGGCCTCGCTGACAACGATCGTCGGCATGATTCCGCTCGTCTCCGATCCGATGTACGGGTCGATGGCCATCACGATCATGGGAGGTCTGACCGTCGGTACGATCATCACCCTCATCCTGCTGCCCATCTTCTACTCCGCGATGTTCCGTATCCGCAAGCCGAATATCTCCTAAAACCATGAAAACGATGAATCTCAAACGAATCTTTGCACTATACGGGCTCATCCTGTTCACGGCTGCATCCGGCACGATGGCCCAACCACAACTTTCGCTCTCGCTCGAACAGTGCCGCGCGATGGCCCTGGAGCACAGCGAGGAGCTACAGCAGGCCGACCTGAGCGTGCGCCGGGCCGAGCTTGACAACCAGATCGCCACGACGGCCTATCTGCCCAAGATCGAAGGAACCGCCACGGGGGCCTACGTGCTGCCCGACATCGACATGATGGGGATGGATCTGCGGATGCGGGGGACCTATCTGGCGGGAATCACCCTGACGCAGCCCATCTACACGGGCGGGAAGATCACCTCGGGCAAACGGCTCGCCCGCATCGGGGAGGAGGCCGCCGCCCAGCAGTTGCGCATGACCCGCATGGACGTACTCGTCGAGGCCGACAACGCCTACTGGAGCTATCTGGCCGTCCGGCGCAAGATCCGGGTCCTCGAAAGCTACGCCTCGCAGATGGAGAGCCTCTATCAACAGACCCGCACGGCGCTGGATGCGGGGCTGGCCATCGAAAACGACCTGCTGCGCATCGAGGCCAAACGGAGCGAGGTGCAGTATCAGCTGCAGAAGGTGCGCAACGGAGCCGATCTGTGCCGGCTCTCGCTCTGCCGCCTCATCGGTACCGACTACCAGACCGAGATCGAGCAGACCGACACGACCGTTACGGTCACCCTCTCCGCCGAATCGTTGAACGCCGGGATCGACAACCGACCCGAACTGCAGCTGCTCAGACAGCAGATCGATGCAAGCCGTCAGCAGCTGCGCATGTCGAAGGCCGATCTGCTGCCGACGGTCGGTCTCTCGGTGGGCTACACCTACTATGGGAACATCAAACTCAACAGCATGATCGACGCGGGCAACGGCATGATGCTCCCCTTCACGCAGGAGTTCCGCGACGGAATCGGGGCAGCCATGCTGGCCGTCAAGGTGCCGATCTTCCACTGGGGCGAAAGCCGCAAGAAGGTACGGAAAGCCCGCTACGAAGTGCGTAATGCAGAGCTTGAGTTCAATAAGAACAAGCAGTTGATGTCCATCGAAGTACAACAGGCGATCCGCAACGTTCAGGATGGGCTTCAACTGATACAGACCGCCCAAATCGGGCTGCAGCAGGCCGCCGAGAACCTGCGCATCATGCAGAACCGCTACTCGGCCTCCATGGCTCCGCTGACCGATCTGCTCGATGCCCAGTCACAGTGGCAGCAGGCCGAGAGCAACCTGATCGAGGCCCAGACGCAGTACAAGATCTACGAGACCGCCTATCTGCGGGCTACAGGACAGCTCGAATAGACAAATCCGATACGACAACAAAGGGCGGAGCCGCTGTGGCTCCGCCCTTTGTCATTATTATCGTTTGCGGGGGAGGTGGAATCGGGGCGTAAGTCGCGGGAAGAGCTTCCGGAAGCGGATCAGGTAGGTGGTAATGGAGCCGCCGGCCACGATGAAGGTCACCGCTGCCACGATCATGAGGATACCGCACAAAATGCGCAGGGTCAGCTCCTCGCCGAATACGGTCACTCCGAAAAAGACAGCCGTAACGGGCTCCAGCGCCCCGAGAATCGCCGTCGGGGTCGACCCGATGTACTGAATGGCCCGCGTGGTGCAAAGGAACGAAATGGCTGTCGGGAAGATGGCCAGCGCCAACAGGTTGCCCCACAGATACCACCGATCCGGCAGGCAGATGTCGCGTCCGAAATCGAGCCGGATCAGAAAGAGCGAGACTCCGAACAGCAGGACGTAAAAGGTCACCTTGAGCGTTGCCACGTTTTTGAGTGCCGACTGGTTGACCCCCACGATATAGATGGCATACGAAAGGGCCGACACCAAGACCAGCAGCGTGCCGGCCAGGCTGAGGGTTGCACCGTCGCCTCCCTGGTACAGCAGGGCGATTCCGCCCAGAGCCAGCAGGATGCAGAGTGCAGTCCACAACTTCAACTTCTCCTTGAATACGACAGCCATAATTACGGCTACCATAATGGGATATACAAACAGAATCGTCGAGGCGATTCCGGCATCCATGTAGTTGTAACTCTGAAACAGCGTCAGCGATGAAAGCGCCAGCAGCAGACCCAAAATAACCAGCGGCAGAATCTCCCGGCGCTGGAGCCTGAAGTTCCGGCCGCGCAGTTTGATCATCGCCCCGAGAATGGGGAGGGCAAATAGGTAGCGGAAAAAGAGGACCGAATCGGGATCCATTCCGGTCTTGTAGAGCGGCAGGGCAAAGAGCGGATTCATACCATAGGTGGCCGCCGCGATCGTACCCAGCAGATATCCTTTGACTTGCGGTTTCATCGATCGATTTGTTACGGCGCCAAAGATAGTTGTTTTCCGCCACGGATGGCCCTCCGGCGGCAAATTATTCTCTTCGGCCGACCTCATCCGCCGTCTTGTCCTGCAGATCGGCAAACCAATAGGTATAGCGTTTCAGCGTACCGTCCTCAAGCCGGATCTCGTAGCTCTGGCTGAAGGGTTCTCCCAGGCGGAACGGGACCGGCGACGAAAAGAGCGGTCCGTCGTAACAGAACGTATGATACTCGCCGTTCTCTCCATTGGGATCGACCGATGCGGGGAACGAAGAGATGAACTCCGGGGTGATCTTCCGGCCGATGGCATCGGCCCCCAGTCCGTCGGCCATGGTCGTCACCACGACGGTTTGCAGCCCCGTTGCGAGAAAGTCGGCGATCACCTCCTGCGATGACTGGTTCCAGAGCGGCTCCACCACCTCGATCCCATGCGGGGCGAGCTGACGCTCGCGATAGGAGCGAACGTCGTGCAGGAAGATGTCTCCGAAGATAAAGTGGGTAACCCCCAGCGCCTTGAAGTGCGTCACCGCCCGCGACATGGCCTCTTCGTAATCCTCCATGTTTCCCTTCGGGGTCAGATCGACGGCGTAGAGCGGCAGGCCGATCCGTTCGGCCTGCGCCTCGAGCAACGAAAGAGGAATGCCGTGCATCGTCGAACGGCGCGTCGCACGATTGAAGGTCGTCAGCAACGCAACAACCTCATACCGACCCGATTGCAGTACCCGCAGCAGGGCATGGGCGGAATCCTTGCCGCCGCTCCAGTTGAATACCGCCCTTATCCGTTCCATTCCACGTGATCCGCATTGTGAAAGAACCCGCAGACAAGGGTCAGATATTCGGGCAGCCGCCCGTCACGACCCCATTTCAGCTCGATTCCGAAGAGCTCGGAGGTGGTCTTTCCGATGTCGAAGCCGAAAGCCTCCAGCGAGGGGCGCACCAACTCGGGATGGCGGCAGGGCTCTCCCTTCAGACGGGTACAGCTCCCCTCCGGGCAGTAGAGGCAGGTGCCGGCATAGGCAAAGGCGCAGCCGCCGTATCGTTGCTCCATCTCGCGCAAGCCGTTCTCCAGCCTTCGCCGCTCGGGCAGGATCACCCGGCGGGCCTCCGAAATCGGAAGATCCGGCTGTGCGGGAACAATCTTCGTTGCCACCAGAAAGGCTGTCCGATAGCGGTTCAAGAGCTCCTCGGCATCGAACTCGAAGGGAGGGCAACCCCAGCTGCAGCCGTAATTGGGGCAGGCACGGCAGCACGCCTCGAAACGGGCGGCATCCCGGAAGCGAGCCACGTAGTCCACCACGGGCAGAACGGCCGTAAAATCCCGAGCCGTACAGGACAACATCGGTTCAGACATGGGTCAAAAGGTTGAATTGATACAGCAGCGTGACGACAAAGAAGAGTCCGATCACGATGCACAGCACGACAAGCAGCGCATTCAGTACGCGCGGCGAGGGTTTGGTCCGCTCCGTGCGGTGCGACTGCACATACGCCCGGAAGAAGAGATAGAGGGCGGGGACCACGCTGCAGGCCATGAGAAAATCCTCGGGAATTCCGAAAAAATAGACCTTCGACAGACCGACGAGGGCCCAATGGCAGAGCAGCATGGCCAGCACGATATTCACCCGCCGGCTGAAGGCGAGCATCAGTCCGATCGTGAAGACAGCCACCGAGCAGGGCATCACGGGCAAGGTCATCATCGGGAACTCCCGCCCCAGCGCCAGCGAGAAGAGCGGGTAGACAAGCGGCATGGCAAAGAGAACCAGGGCAAAGGGCGGATGGTGTTCCGTCCGCTCGAAGGTCGGGCGTTTGGCCGCGATCTCGTAGATCCAGATGAAGCCCATGATGCCCCAGAAGAGCGCCAGCAGGTTATAATATTCGCGGATACGGCAGAAGAGGAGAAAATAGACGATGGCGATCCAGAAGTTGAGCAGGGCCATGAAGCCCTTCATGGCCAGCTGCACCGCCGGCGTCGGGTGGCGGTAGAGCAGCCCCGTCAGCACGGCAGCCGCGACGACCCACACGATCTGCACCGGCCAGGTTGCAGCGTTGTAAGCGGCGATCGTATCCCAGAAGATCTCCATGGGCGGTTATTTTCTGAGAATTTTTCGCCGGGTCAGCATGTAGGCCCGACGGTTGAAAACGAAGATCGGCAGGGTAGCGCCTGCCGCCAGCATGATGACCACGCTGAACGAGACGGTCGCATTCAGGAAGAACTGCTGCATGTACTGCATCCCCTCGCCCGGATCGTTGAGCGACTGCATGAACATGATGAGCGAAAAGACGGTCTTGTAGGCATAGATGCCGGGAATCATCGGCAGCAGCGCCGGGATGTAGAGCACCGTCATCGGACAGCGCGCACCCCGCCCCAGCCAGAGACTTCCCATTCCGATCACAATCGCTGCACAGAGAGAGGCGGTAGCGATGTCCATCTGCGCGTAATTCATCAGGCAGAAGCGCAACGAATGGCCGACAGCCGCCAGCAGGGCGATGCGGGGGAAAGCCCGCATCGGAGGATCGGAGATGGCTCCGAATCCGATGGCGGCAACGGCCGCAAAGAGGGCATCCGAAAGAATCTCGAGGGCAATCATAGCAGACTGTTCTTAACCATTAGAAGGGTTGCCGAGAGGCCGACCGCAATACAGACGATCGTCAGCAGGGCGTTGATCAACCGGCTGCAGCCGATCAGAATGTGCCCTTCGACGATGTCGATCACCCCGTTGATGAGCGGCACGCCCGGCACCAGAAACAGCGGACTGGTCGCCAGGGCGATTTCGGCCGTGCAGTCAAACCGCAGGGCGACTGCCGCACAGAGCGACGAGAGGAAGGCTGACAGGATGACGATCAGGAAGTGGTTGAATCCATGCGCCTGCATCCGCTGCTTGGCTGCGAATCCAACCAGCGTCGAGGTAAAGACGATGCCGAAAGCGGTCCAGTCGCCGCCGAACAGCCGGCAGAAGGCTGCGTTGGCCAGTCCGACGGTAAGCAGCATGAAGACGGGATCCATGCGGGGTTTGGCGATCGCCTCCGCGTAACGACGGCGGATCTCGGGCAGGGAGAGCCGGTCGTCGAGCGCATCCCAGCTGAGTGCACTCAGATCGGAATTCCGCTCGAAGCTGACCGGCAGGGCAGGAATGCAGACCACGCGCGTCACCGTCTCGCCGCTCTGCTCGTCACGCGCCGTGATGATCAGGCTCCGCTGAAAGCTCGAGATCTGAATATCAACCCCCTGCGAGGTCCCGATACGTCTCGAATTGCGGATCACCCGTGAGGTGTGCACCCCCGATCCGTGCAGATAAGAGGCGTACTCGGCGATAAAGTCGAGGATCTCGGTCAACTCCTGTTTCGTCTTCATAACATCGACAAAAATACTCTTTTTCAGCAGATCATCCCAGCCTCCCGCAATAAAAAATCAAAATTCACACGGTGAATGTTGCAGGTTCGAAATAAACCTCTATATTTGCCTCAGATTTGGTTTCCATCCTTCCGCCCGCCGGAAGGGGAATGAAAAGGGAATCGGGTGCAAATCCCGGACAGTCCCGCTGCTGTGAAGCTCCGCGACGTTCCGAACATCTCAGCCACTGGCCCGTGCAGGGTCGGGAAGGCCTCGGGACAGGAGCGAGTCAGAAGACCTGCCAGATCGATTCGATATCGAAAGCCCCCGTGGATTGGGATTCCGATTTCGTTGCGTACTACACGAACAAAAACAAAAACGAGGAGCCCGGCCTGCACCCGGCGTGTGCATGTTGGAGCCTTCGGCCGAAGATTCAAGCTTTGGACTGTTGTCCCGCCCGGTTCGATCCGATACGGACAACTGCTGAGAGAGGTCAGCAATGTGTCGATACAGGAAGGTTCACCGCAGGCACGAACCGCATCGGAGGATTCGGCAATCCAGACGCTGACCGCGCGGCGGCGAGGCATCATCCGCCCGCACGGTTTCGAAAAATAAAAAAAGGCGCGGCAAAGAAATAGACTCGTAGCTGCCAAAAAAACAAGAGATTGAATGTGTCCGCCGCGCCTTTTTTCTTTCCGATGAATCTCCCGTTTCAGGCAACTTCTCCGCAAAAAAGCCTCTTTCCGGCTATCTCTTTCTCGTCTTTCCCCGACAAATTACAACATTAGTAATTATCTTTGTATAGCAAAGATTATCGACAGCTCACGTCGGAATGTCTTAAAATTCGCTATCTTTGCAGAGCCTTGTGGGCATATATATTTTGTCAGGAAGCGTTTAGCTTATTCCTTTCCGATGAATCTGGACCATTCGAACGTGTTGAAGGAATATGGAGACGTTCTCCTTTGGTTTTGTATAGGGTGCATTGTATGCATTTCGATATACGACCAAGGGCGTGAGCTGTTTTCTTATATTCAACACGGGTTGTCCAGAACCTATCGGTAGTATGAGCTGACAGTCTTGCGCCTTCCTTTTTTTGAGGACTTCTCCTTTGAGACTGGGGAGAACATAAAAATCAAACATATCATGAAAAAATGTATGTTGTTGTTGGTGGGCGCATGCTCGCTGGCACTTGTCAGCTGCGGCGGCGCATCGAAAAGCGTCTCCATGCGGGAAGTAGAGGTCTACGGAGACATTGGAGAGGAAGATGCGGAAGATTATCTCCGCGTCAAGGGGCAGACGTACAAATTCGCCATTCAAGACGACAAACTTGTATTGGCACTGCCGGTAGAGACTCTTCAGGAGATGCCGGCCGTCAAGCTGGGCGATCCCGACGAGTTTTATGTGCAGGTGTACGACAAGGAGGGGAAAACCATCAAAATGAAAAACGGAGATCCCCTTTACATGGAGCCGGCCAACCCGGAAATCGTCCGGGAGTTGAGCTTGTCAAAAGCGGGAAAGAGCTGCACCGTCAAATTCGAATATCCCCTGCTCGGTGAAACGGGAATTCTGGAGCAGATCGAGTCCTTCGACTTCAATATCGATCTGATCCCTACTACAGGCAACGCTGAGGAGGAGTATTCGGAAACGGGCGATTCGGAGGACTGGGACGCCATACTGGACAGCTATGAATCCTATATCGACCAGTATATCGCCCTGTACCGGAAAGCGATGGCTGGCGACATGGCGGCCATGACCGAATATGCCTCGTTCCTGGAAAAAGCGACAGAGCTGAGCGAGAAGTTAAGCAATGCACAAGGGGAGATGAATTCGGCTCAAATCAACCGATTCGTAAAGCTGCAAGGGAAACTGACCTCCGGGCTGCAGCAGTAAAAATTTTCCGCAACGAAAGATATGCCGGCCGATACACGGTCGGCATATTTTTTTACCACCGCATACACAAAAAAGACAGATGCAGCCCCCGTTTGCGGGAAGATTCACATATTTCGTCTATCTTTGCAGGTATGGAACAGCGAGGCTATCTTCACGTCTATACGGGAAACGGCAAGGGGAAGACAACCGCCGCATTCGGACTGGCCGTGCGGGCTCTGTGTGCCGGCCGGAGTGTCTATATCGGGCAGTTTGTCAAGTCGATGAAATACAACGAGACCCGAATCGAACAGCTCTTCGACCGTCTTCGGATCGAACAGCTCGGAAGCGGATGTTTTATTACACGCGAACCGGCTCCGGAGGATATCCGGCTGGCACAGCAGGGGTGGGCCCGCTGCGCCGCGCTGCTCGAAAGCGGCGAATACGACCTGGTCATTCTGGATGAGCTGACCATCGCCCTGCACTTCGGGCTGCTCTCGACCGAACAGGTGCTGGAGACGCTGGCTCACCGCAACCGTTCGGTCGAAGTGGTTGTCACGGGTCGCTACGCCCCGCAGGAGTTGATCGA
>CAWUYY010000010.1:0-15764 GCA_963926835.1 Rikenellaceae bacterium
CAGATCGCCATTCATCACCCCCTCGACATCCGAGGTCTGTACGCCCGTGCGATGATCCTTCACCCGTCGGTCGTCGAAGACGTAGGAGCGGATCTGCGATCCCCACTCGATCCGCTTCTTGGAGGCCTCGAGCGCCTGCTGGGTCGCCATCCGCTTGTCCAGTTCCCGCTGATAGAGTTTCGATTTCAGGATACGCATCGCATTCTCGCGGTTCATCAACTGCGAGCGGGTCTCCATGTTCTCGATCAGGAACTCCACCGGTTCGCCCGTATCGGGATCCTTGCCGTGGTAACGCAACCGCACCGCCGTCTCGACCTTGTTGACGTTCTGACCGCCCGCACCGCTCGAACGGAACGTATCCCATTCGATATCGGCCGGATTGATCGTAATCTCGATCGTATCGTCAATGGCCGGTGAGACAAACACCGACGCAAAGGTCGTCTGACGCTTGTTGTTGGCGTTGAAGGGTGAAAGGCGCACCATGCGGTGCACGCCAGTCTCGCTCTTCAGGTAGGCATAGGCATACTCCCCTTCGAATTCGAGCGTGCAGGACTTCACGCCCACCTCCTCGCCCGCCTGATAGTCAAGCACCTTGACCTTGTAGCCGTGCGCCTCGCCCCAGCGGGTGTACATGCGCATGAGCATCGAGGCCCAGTCGAGCGCCTCCGTACCGCCCGCACCGGAGTTGATGTCGACGATCGCCCCCAGGCGATCCTCGTCCCGGCGCAGCATGTTGCGCAACTCGAGCGCCTCGATCTTCGAGATCGTCCGCGTGTACTGTTCGTCGAGCTCCTGCTCGGTGACCACCCCCTCCTTGACGAAGTCGGGCATCAGCTGCAGATCCTCAACCTCCTTGACCACTGCATCGTACTCGTCGATCCAGCTCTTGATGCCGGCCACGCGGCGCAACTGTTCGCGCGCCTTGTCCGGATTGTCCCAGAAACCGGGAACCTGAGTCTTCTCCTCCTCGTTCTGGAGGTCTATTCTACGCTGTTCGATGTCAAAGAAACCTCCCCAACGCAACCTGGCGTCTTATAGCCTCTTTAATCTGTTCTACCAATACCATAGTAAAATGTTTTACGCTTACAAAAATAGCGAATTTCTTTCGAAAACCAGCATAAAAAACGGGACTTCACCCCCTCCGGGGAGAAATCCCGTTTGTCTCACTTCCGCTCAAACGGCTATTCGATCTCCCAGTCGACTCCGTCCTTGCGGTCCTTGACCCGGATGCCGATCTGCGTCAGATCATCGCGGATCTTGTCCGAAAGGGCCCAGTCCTTGTTGACCTTGGCCGTCTGACGCATCTCAAGCAGCAGGTTGACCAGCGGCGTAACCAGATCCTTGCCACCCTCCGTGGCCGTCTTCTCGTCCACCAGCCCCAGCACATCGAAAACATAAAGGCGGACGATGCGTTTGAGCTCCTCGAGATCCTGCTCCGTAATGGTCTGTTTTCCCTCGGCCAGCTGGTTGATGATCCGCACCCAGTCGAACAGGGCCGAGATGGCCATCGGTGAGTTGAGATCGTCGTCCATCGCCTCGCGGCAGCGCCGCTCCAGATCGGCGGGATCGACCGTCGAAGTGGCCGACGGCTTGATCTTGCCGAGCGTCTCAACCCCCTTCATCAGGCGGTCCAGCCCCTTCTCGGCGGCCTGCAGCGCCTCGTTCGAGAAGTCGAGCGTCGAACGATAGTGTGCCTGAAGCACGAAGAAGCGGATTGTCATCGGCGAATAGGCCTGCACCAGCAGCTTGTGCTTGCCCGTGAAGAGCTCCTCGAGGGTGATGAAGTTACCCAGCGACTTGCCCATCTTCTGGCCGTTGATGGTGATCATGTTGTTGTGCACCCAGAACCGGGCCGCATCGTGTCCCGTCGCGGCGGTCGACTGTGCGATCTCGCACTCGTGGTGCGGGAACATTAGGTCCATGCCTCCGCCGTGGATATCAAACCGCTCGCCCAGGTATTTGGTACTCATGGCCGTACACTCCAGGTGCCACCCGGGAAATCCCTCGCTCCAGGGCGAAGGCCAGTGCATGATATGTTCGGGCGATGCCTTCTTCCAGAGGGCGAAGTCGTACGAATGGCGCTTGTCCCCCTGGCCGTCCAGATCGCGCGTATTGGTAACGATATCCTCCAGATTCCGGCCCGAAAGACGGCCGTAATGGTACTTCTCGTTGTACTTCTCCACATCGAAGTAGACCGATCCGTTCGACAGGTAGGCAAAACCGTGATCCAGGATCTCCTTCACCAGTGCGATCTGCTCGATGATGTGGCCGCTGGCTCGCGGCTCGATCGAGGGGGAGAGCACGTTCAGGGCATCCATCGCCCGGTGATAGCGCTCCGTATAGTACTGCGCCACCTCCATCGGTTCGAGCTGTTCGAGGCGCGCCTTTTTCGTAATCTTGTCCTCCCCGTCATCGGCATCGTGCTCCAGATGGCCCACATCGGTTATGTTGCGCACATAACGCACCTTGTAACCCGATGAACGCAAATAGCGGAACAACAGATCGAAGGTGACGGCCGGGCGGGCATGTCCCAGATGCGGGTCTCCGTAAACGGTCGGTCCGCAGACATACATCCCCACATGCGGCGGATTGATCGGCTCGAAAAGCTCCTTGCGGCGATCGAGCGTATTATACAGCATCAATTTAGACTCCATAAGCAAAAGATCTCTTTAGAGGACAAAAATAGCGTTTTTTTCCGATACCGAACACAAAAAATAGCCGCCCGGCGAGAAAGTTTCCCGCATCGACCCCCTTTGCATCCTCCGCAGCGACCCGGTCGAATCGTTCCCGAATCGGCAAAGAAACAAATCCCAAACAAATATAGTGATTCGAGACCTCTTTTCCAAAACAAAAAAATCAAAAAAATCATCTGCCTCGATGGTATAACGAACACTATTTTTTATAACTTGCATCAACCAAAACCTTCAATTACAAACATCTCATGCCCGCAAGAGGAACTTTTTAAAAGGATGGTCTTACCCCTTGCAGCTTTTACTAATCTGCCGCAGACCCGGCGTCAATTTTATCTTTTTTTTATGAAATCCGCAACACTTCGCTCTCTCAGCCTGCTGGGATTACTATCAACCCTGCTCTTCGCAGGATGCGACAAAGACGACCCCGTAACCCCGCAGCCGCTTCCCCCCTCGCTCACGTTCGAGACCGCCACGGTCAATGTTCCGGCCGAAGGAGGCCCGGCCCAGATGAAATACACGATCGAGAACCCGGTCGAAGGGGCCACCGTTACGGCCAAATGCGCTGACAGCTGGATTTCCCAGATCAACGCCACGACCGACGGGGTCATCTCCTTCGTCGTAGCTGCCAACGAGACGACCGAGGCACGTGAGGCCGTGATTGAGGTGTCGTACGCCGACATCGAACCCACACCCACGTTCAAGGTAAAACAGGGGGCACCCAATGCCAAACCCGAAATCACATTCGCTCAGGAGAGCGTCAGTGTTCCGGCAGAAGGGGGGCCTGCCCAGATGAAATATACGATCGAGAACCCGGTCAAGGATGCAGCCATCTCGGCTCAATGCGATGCCGCATGGATCTCGCAGATCAACACCGAGACCAATGGAGTCATCTCCTTCGTCGTGGCCGCCAACGAGACGGCCGAGGCACGTGAGGCCGTAATCGAGGTATCGTATGCCGACCTCACCCCGGCACCCTCGTTCAAGGTAAAACAGGGGGCACCCGATGCACAGCCCGAGATCGCATTCGCTCAGGAGAGTGTTGACGTGGCGGCAGAGGGAGGCCCGGCACAAATGGGTTATACGATCGAGAATCCGATCAAGGACGCAACCCTGCAGGCTACCTGCGCCGAGAGCTGGGTATCGAATCTGAGCACCGCAACCGAAGGACTGATCACCTTCGAGGTGGCCGCCAACGAGACGACCGAGGCACGTGAAGCCGTTGTCAAGGTTCAATACGGCGACATCCAGCAGTTTGGCCAGTTTACCATCAAGCAGGCCGGGAAGCAGGTGGTTGAGGAGGCCTTCACGCTCTCCGTCTCCGACATCACGACCACGGGCTTCTCCCTCAGTGTCTCCCCGAAAGACGCAGCCATGAGCTACCTGTTGAACGTCATTCCGACCTCCGAATCCGTCGACATCTCCTCGGACGAGGCGCTCTACCAGTACGACATCGAGTTCTATGAGGATCTCAGCTACGGATTGGGATGGCAAAGTGCAGCTCACGATGATCTTAAATGGGGATCCATCTCCAATCAAGCCGTCGAGAGCCTGAAACCCGACACCGAATATCTCATCTATGTCTACGGCGTCAGCTCCGAAACCATCGAGCGATTGACCCCGGTCACCCGTAAGATTGTCAAGACGCTGGCACCCCAGATGATCGAGGCGGACTTCGACCTTCAGATTACCTCGGTCGACGGACTGAACCTCACAGCGACGGTTACGGCCAATGGATATGACGGCTATTTCGTCGCCAAACTCTACAGCAACCTCGCAGGCGATCCCGAAGCGACCGTCCTGGAGAAGATCTCCGAGGAGTGGGTCGACAACGTACGAATGTATGGATGGATCGGCTTTACGACCGATATGATCCTGAACACATATGCCAACAAGGGATCCAAGGAGATTCAGGAGGAACTCGACCCGAACACCCAATACTATCTCTACGTCTTCGCCGTAGACGGGGAGGCCGTTCGCTGCTCGGACATCACCTTCACCACCTTCACGACCAACGACACGACCGTTCAGCAATAAGGAGCTCCGCAGAGCGGCGGGCACAAGAGAGAATCTCCCGCCGACGCAGCCTCCCACACACACTTTTTCAGACAGCCCGGGCACACATCGCCCGGGCTGTCCATTTTGGGAACCAGGGTACGATGCACGTACAAAACGGGACCAATCGGGAACCTCGGGCCAAATAAGAGGGACGGAGACCCATGTTTTCCGTTATCTTTGAGTATATTTGCAGAATGAGAGCGCCGGCGCGGGCATGCCGTCCGCACCAGAGCATGCGGACAGCACCGAACGCCGAGCCCGCCCGCGCAGACAAACAAGATATATTTACCTCATTATGAATCAATTCAAACGCTGGAACAACATCACGGGGTGGATTGTCTTCGCCATTGCGGCGATGACCTATCTGCTCACCATGGAGCCGTCATCCAGCCTGTGGGACTGCTCGGAATTCATCGCCACATCGTACAAACTGGAGGTGGGACACCCGCCCGGGGCACCGCTCTTCATGCTGCTGGCACGCATCGCCACCCTGCTGGCCCCCTCGACCCACTACGTGCCCCACATGGTCAACGCGATGAACTGCCTGGCCAGCGCCTTCTGCATTCTGTTCCTCTTCTGGACCATCACCCACATGGCCCGACGCATCATCACCCGCTCAGGGCAGGAGTTGACGCGCGCCAACATCCTCACGATCCTCGGCACGGGAATCGTCGGAGCACTGGCCTATACCTTCACCGACACCTTCTGGTTCTCGGCCGTCGAAGGGGAGGTCTACGCCCTCTCGTCGATGTTCACGGCCCTCGTCGTCTGGCTGATGCTCAAATGGGAGGAGCAGGCCGACCAGCCCCACGCATCCCGCTGGATCGTCCTGATCGCCTACCTGATGGGACTCTCGATCGGCGTCCACATCCTCAACCTGCTGACCATCCCGGCCCTCGTCTTCATCTACTACTTCCGCAAAACCGCCAAGATCACCTTCAAGGGGATCTTCTGGAGCGCGGTGATCTCGGGAGCCATTCTGCTCTTCATCAACGGCATCATCATCCCCTACACGGTCTACATCGGGGCTTTCGTCGACCTGTTCTTCGTCAACACGCTCGGTCTGCCGGTCAACTCGGGTATGGTCATCTTTGCCCTGGCCCTGCTGGCCGCCCTCGGGTTCGGCGTCTACAAGAGCCACAAGAAGGGGCGCGTGGTGCTGAACACCGTGCTGCTCTCGACACTGATGATTCTGATCGGATACACCTCCTATGCCTCCGTGACGATCCGCGCCTCGGTCAACCCGCCGATGAACAGCAACAATCCGAACAATCCGTTCGCCCTCTTCTCGATGCTCAACCGCGATCAGTACGGTGACAAGCCGCTCCTCTACGGAGCGCAGTTCTCCGCACCGATCATCGACTACAAATACAAAACGGCCCGCTATCTGGACGAGAACGGGAAATACCAGGAGCGCCGTGTCATCGACGGCTACGAATATCCGTCGCAGTTCATGCACCTCTTCCCGCGCATGTGGAATCACGCCACTCCGGAAGAGGCCTACAAGTCCTGGAGCGCCTACCGCACCAAACTCGACTATGTGCGCGACGAGAACGGAGAGATCGTCCGCGACGACCAGGGGCGCCCCCAACGTGCCGAGGTGCTCGACTTCGGCCGCAAGACGGTCTGGGACGACGGTTCGGGGTACGGAGCGACGGTAATCGTCGAACCGACGGCACTCGAGAACCTGAACTACTTCTTCTCCTACCAGCTCAACCACATGTACTGGCGCTACTTCCTCTGGAACTTCGTAGGACGTCAGAACGACATTCAGCCCACCGATGCCCTCATCACCGACGGCAACTGGCTCTCTGGCATCCGGTGGATCGACGAGAAGTACCTCGGACCGCAGGAGAATCTGCCGGACGAAGTGGCCGGCAACAAGGCGCGGAACACCTACTATTTCCTCCCCTTCATCCTGGGGTTGATCGGTCTGATCTATCAACTCAACCGCGACCCGCGCAACTTCTCGATCGTCATGTGGCTCTTCATCATGATGGGTATCGCGCTGGTGGTCTACTTCAACACCTCGCCCAACGAGCCCCGTGAACGCGACTACGTCTATGCCGGCTCGTTTTATGCCTTCTCGATCTGGATCGGACTGGGCGTGATGGCCTTCCGGGATCTGATCGCATGGCTGACCAAACGGCAGGGAGCGGCCGCTCCGATCGCGGCTACGATCATCTGTCTGAGCGTTCCGGGCATTCTGGCGGCCCAGAATTGGGACGACCACGACCGCTCGCACCGCACCTACGCCCGCGACATCGGCTGGAACTACCTGCAGTCGACCCTGCCCAACTCGATCATCATCAACTACGCGGACAACGACACCTTCCCCCTGTGGTTCAACCAGGAGGTGGACGGCGTCCGTCCCGACGTGCGGATCATGAACTCGAGCTACCTGGGCGGCGAGTGGTATATCGACGAGATGAAGACCAAGGCCAACGACGCCCCCGGTGTCCCCTTCACCCTGCCGCAGAGCAAATACACCTACACGAACGATCTGATCCTGGTACTCAACAAAATCGACCGGGTGCTCGATCTGAAGGAGGCAATCGACTTCGTGCGCAGCGACGATCCGCGTACCAAGGTGGCGCTGAGCAACGGCGAGCTGCAGGACTACCTGCCGACCTCCCGTTTAGCCATTCCGGTCAACAAGGAGAATGCCCTCGCTGCGGGAATCGTCAAGGAGGAGGATCGCGACCTGATGGTCGACACGGTCTATCTGAACCTCTCGGGAAATACCATCGACAAGAGCCAACTGATGCTGCTCGACATGTTCGCCCACTTCGACTGGAAACGACCGATCTACTTCACGCAGATCCACACGCTGCAGCCTCTCGGCCTGCTCGACTACCTGCAGTTCGACGGATATGCCTACCGTTTCGTTCCCATCTATACGCCGGTGCGCTCCGTCCGCGAGATCGGACGCATCGACCCCGATGTGGCGGGTCCGCTGCTGATGGACACCTTCCGCTACGGCAACCTGAACGATCCGCGCGTCTACGCCGACTACTTCACCCAGTACAACCTCAGCGCATCACAGGCCCGCGAAGCCTTTGCCCGCGTGGCCAAGGCGTACCTGAACCGGGGCGATTCGATCAAGGCGGTCGAACTGCTCGATACCGGTCTGGAGAGACTTCCGACCTGGCAGCTCCGCTATACGGAGGCCAACACCCTCCCCTTCATTGAGGGGTATTACATAGCCGCCGAAAATCAGAAGGGAGACAAGCTGTTGATGGACTATGCCCGCAACCTGATGCAGTACATCGACTACTACCTCGAATTCGAAGGCATACAGGGTGACATGGTGCTCCAGACCCTCTTCCAGAAGATGGACGAGCTCGATATGCTCTACCATACGGCCGTCTACTTCCGCCGGGGCGATGTGCTGAGCGCTCTGAACGAATACTACCGTTCGCTGGGCGTTTACGAGGAGGAGTTGGTCCAGCCCGAGCAGTTGCTTCCGACGCAGGATACGCTGCAAGCCATACATTGAGGCCAAACACATGAACAGAAGAGGGCGGGGGTTTAACCTCCGCCCTCTCTTTATTTTGCCCCGTGATAACGCTCTGCCGTAGTGACGGGGAACCCGAGATCCTCACGAGAGTGCAAACAGAAGGCCCTTCGGTTCATTGAAGAACCGGAGGGCCTCAGCTCTCTTTAACACACCGCTCTACTTCGAGGAGTCGTTCGAATGGTGCGAATTGCGTTTCGTATAGAGGAAGCGGCGGATCTTGTGGGTCGGCGTCTTGACGAAGGCCTTCTCTTCAACCACTTCGGAGATACGGGAGAAACGGTTAACCCGGGCATTCACGAAATCGACCACCTCCTTCTTGAGCTTCTCCTTCCAGTTGTCGAAATCCTCGCGCCAGCCGTCGAACTTCGCCTCCAGCGCCTCGGTATTGAAGTTTACCAAAGCGATCAGGCGACCTCCCCGCTGAGTCACTACCGAATCGGTGATATAGACGTGGGAATTCAACACACTCTCGATATCCTCGGGGTAGATATTCTCACCGCCCGGGCCAACGATCATGTTCTTCAGGCGCCCCTTGATATAGAGCCACCCATCCTCCGAGAAGCATCCCAGATCGCCCGTACGGAGCCATCCGTCCTCGGTAAAGACCTCGCGAGTTGCCGCAGGATTCTTATAGTAGCCGATCATGGCACTCGGGGTCTTGGCCACGATTTCACCCTGATGCGTATCGGGATTGACATTCTCCAGCCGCAGCTGCACACCCGGTGCGGCCGGTCCGGTGGAGCCCAGACGCACCTGCGAAGGGGCTGCTCCAGCCAACAGGGGGGCTGTTTCGGTCAGACCGTATCCGATGGCATACGGGAAGCGTGCCTCGAGCAGGAACCGCTCGGCACCGCTGTCCAGTTTGGCGCCGCCGATTCCCAAAAAACGCAGTCGTCCGCCGAAGACCTTCATCAGACGTTTTCCCGCCAGACGATGCAGGAACCGGCGCATGAACCCGATGCGGTAAAGCGTTCTCCAGAACCCGTTCGAAGTGAACCTTGCCTGCACCTGGCTGCGGAAAATCTTCTCGATGATGAGCGGAACGATCAGCATGACCGTCGGACGCACCTCCGCCATGGCCGGAATCAGCACCGAACTCGTAGGCGGACGATCCAGATAGACGACACTGGCCCCCATCGAGAAGGGGTAGATCATACCGATCGAACACTCATACGTATGCGAGAGCGGCAGCACCGACAGAAACGTATCCTGCGGCCCGATCGGGAAGATGGCCGAACTCATGTCGATCTGCGCGCACAGATTCGCATGCGAGAGCATCACCCCCTTGGGCTTCGACGTCGTTCCCGAGGTGTAGATGATTACGGCCAGATCCTCCGGCTCGGGGATTCGTGTCGATCCCTTGCTCCGACCCGGCTTCGAGGCAATCACCCCGAAATTCTTGGTACGGATCACCACATTGAGCGGTTCGGTGGTCTTTTTCGAAAGCTTGGAGAAGAGACGGTCGGAGACCATCAGCGCCTTCGCCTCCGAATGGGTGATGATCATCTCCAGTTCGTCGGTCGAAAAGTCGGGCAGGATCGGCACGGCGACCATGCCGGCCGAGGTGATGGCCAGGTAGGAGACGGCCCAGTTCGGCATGTTGCTGCTCAACAGCGCCACCTTGTCGCCCGGACCGAGGCCGGCATCGGTCAGCTGCTCCTGCACCTGACTGATCCGGCTGCCTATTTCGGCATAGGTAAACTCCTCGCCACCGTACATGGAGAAGGCCACCTTCGAGGCAAACTCCCTGACGCTGTGCTGGACGAGTTCGTATAGTGTATGGATTGTCATTGTAGTCTGAGTTAACAGGGAATATCTCGTGCAAATTTACAAATTCTTGCTAAAAAATGTTACTTTTGGGCCACATTATGACCACACTCTCCAACCAAACGATCAAAAAGTTTGCCGCAAAACACGGGTTCGATCTTTGCGGCATCACCCCCGCCCAACACCTGGTCGAAAACGAGGCCCGCTTCAAGACATGGCTCGAAAAGGGATACCACTCCTCGCTGGGCTATCTGGAGCGCAACCTGGATAAACGATTCGATGTCCGCAAGCTGATCGAGGGGACACAGACAGTCATCGTCTGCGCCGTCAGCTACAAGAACCGCATCAGCGAAGGCTATCCGCCGGAGTTTCGCACCCGCATAGCCTCCTACGCCTGCACGCGAGACTACCATCAGAGCGTCAAGCAGATGCTATCGGTCCTGCTGGAGTCTCTGCAGCGGGAGTATCCCGGAGTGCAGGGGCGCTGTTTCGTCGACACGGCCCCGCTGCTCGAGAAACAGCTGGCCGTCGAGGCGGGACTGGGGTGGATCGGACGCCAGTCGCTGCTCATCACCCCCCGGTTCGGTTCGTTCGTCGTGCTCGGCGAACTGGTACTCACGCAACCCGTGGACCAGTACGATGCCCCCTTCGAGGGAAGTCGCTGCGGACGCTGCCACAACTGTCTGGACAGCTGCCCCGTTCAGGCAATTGTCGAGCCGAAGGTAATCGATACCTCCCGCTGCATCTCCTGCCGCACGATCGAGCGGGAGGTTCCGGGCCGGGCCGAACTGGCCGGCTGGATCTTCGGATGCGACCGCTGCCAGAGCTGCTGTCCCCACAACCAGAAGGCCCCGATGCACACCTCACCCCGCATGGATCCGCTCTTCGATCCGCTCCAGATCACACCCGAACAGTGGCTTTCGATGAGCGAGGAGGAGTTCGCGACCCGGTTTGCCCAGACACCCCTGACCCGCAGCGGGCTCGAGCGCATCCAGCGCAACGTGCGGCAAAACCTCGAAGAGAAGGAATAAAAAAAACGGAGGATTGTTGAAATCCTCCGTTTTTTTGATCACACGGACCGCAATCTACTTTTTGTTATTGGCCGTCAGCTTGGCAATCGTATCCTTGGCGGTAGCCACGTTCGATCCGGCCGTCACCTTGCCGAGCGCCTCGATCGCCTGCGGAGCCTGCGACTGGGCGTTGTAAGCGGCACCCAGAATGAAATATACATCGCTGCGATCCTCGTCGCTCTGCTGGGCGGCAGCTGCCATCTCGGCACTTGCAACCACACCGGCATAGTCCTTCTTCGAGAAGAGAGCCTGCAGACGGATCTTGTGAGCCAGTCCGTTCGACGGATTGTCGGCCAGCATCTGGTCGGCCATTGCAATGACAGCGTCGTTATTGCCGGCCTGCTGCATGGTAGCTACCATGTTATTCGTGTAGACACCGATCATCTCCTTGGCCTTGGCCGCATCCTCGGCAAATTTGGGGTTGTCGAGCGAAGCCACGTTCTCATACACCTCCATACCCTTGCGGAACATCTCCAGGTCGTGGTTGCTCAAGGCGAGCTCCGAATAGCTCATCGCCAGGTTGAGCGCCATCTCCGTATTGAGAGGATCGTACTCGTATCCCTTTGCGAACACCTCGGCTGCGGTTGCATAATCCTTGTTGTTGAAGGCCTCGCCTCCCTTTACACGATAGATGTTGGCCACCCAACCCTTCGACTTGACCGCCTGCTGGAAGTTTCCGTACAACTCTGCCAGTTCGGCCGATTTGATGAAGTTCGTCAAGGCCGTATCCAGATCCTTCTGCTGCGCAGCCATACCGCCCATCATGAAATAACACAAGGGCAGATTGGTCTTCGCCGTGCTGACCCAACCCTGCACATCGACATCCTCCGAATCAAAACCCTGATCGATCAACGTCTCGAATCCCTGAGCCGCAGCAGCGAAGTCACGGCCGTTAAAAGCCGTTACCGCCTGGCTGTATACTCCTGACAGATCCTGTGCATAAAGCGAGCATGCGGCAAACAATGCAACGGCCGAAATGAACAATTTTTTCATACGTTCCTATTTATAATTACGATAAAATTTATGTAAAAACCTTCCAAACAAATTGTGTCCGACACCGACACAAGGCTGACAAAAATAACGATTTTTTTGAACTATCCAAAAAATCACCCCCGCAACGCGGCGAAAAACGAGCTCATCAAGGCTTCGCACTCGTCGGCCAGCACCCCCGCACAAACCGTCGTCTTGGGGGGAAAGATCTGCTCCGAATAGCGGCGATAACCCCGCTTCGGATCCGAGGCTCCGTAGACAACCCGTCCGACCTGGCTCCAGGCGATCGCTCCGGCACACATCACGCACGGTTCGACCGTAACGTACAACGTACACTCGGGCAGATACTTGCCACCGATGGTCGATGCGGCTGCCGTCAGGGCCTGCATCTCGGCGTGGGCGGTCGCGTCGCCCAGCGTCTCCACCAGATTGTGTCCCCGGCCGATCACACGGTCACCGGCCACGACCACCGCCCCGATGGGCACCTCTTTCTCTTCAAACGCTCGCCGCGCCTCGTTTAGTGCCAGGCGCATGAATTTTTCATCCTTTTCCTGCTGTTCCATACATTTCGATGCAAAAACCTCCGCCCGTCACCGCCGGACGATAAAAATTCCCCGCCGAAGGGAGACATCTCCCTGATTTTTCTTACCTTTGTGCGGTTGAGCGAATCCCGACCGCCCTGCTGTCAAAGCGAAAAAGCGCCGGAGCATTCACTCTTTTTATTTTTGAGAACGGCAAGATACAAATAAAATCAAAATAGGCAAAATCATGTACAGGACCCATACCTGCGGCCAACTGAGAGCCGCAAACATCAACGAGACGGTCACCCTGGCCGGATGGGTGCAGAAAGTGCGCAACCTGGGCGCGATGACCTTCATCGACCTGCGCGACCGCTACGGCATCACCCAGATCGTCGTCGAGGAGCACTCGGCTCCCGAAGTAAAGGCCGTTGCCGAGAAATTGGGACGTGAGTTCGTCCTGCAGGTCAAGGGACGCGTCATAGAGCGTTCGTCGAAGAATACGAAGATCCCGACCGGCGACATCGAGGTGGCCGCCGAGCAGCTGACCATTCTGCACGATGCGGAGGTTCCCCCCTTCACCATCGAGGAGAACTCGGACGGCGGCGATGATCTGCGGATGAAGTACCGCTATCTCGACCTGCGCCGTCCGCCCCTGCAGCGCAACCTGATCCTGCGCCACAAGATGGCTCAGGAGATCCGCCGCTTCCTGGACAGCGAGGGATTCCTCGAGATCGAGACCCCCTATCTGGTCAACTCGACCCCGGAGGGTGCCCGCGACTTCGTCGTTCCGAGCCGCATGAACCCCAACCAGTTCTATGCCCTTCCGCAGTCGCCGCAGATTCTCAAGCAGCTGCTGATGGTGGCCGGTTACGACAAGTATTTCCAGATCGTGCGCTGCTTCCGCGACGAGGATCTGCGCGCCGACCGTCAGCCCGAATTCACCCAGATCGACTGCGAGATGTCGTTCGTCGAGCAGGAGGACGTGCTGGAGATCTTCGAGCGCTGGGCCAAACACATGTTCAAAGAGGTTCTGGGGCTCGAACTGAACGAGCCGCTGCAGCGCATGCCCTGGATCGAGGCGATGGAGAAGTACGGTTCGGACAAGCCCGACCTGCGCTTCGGCATGGAGTTCGCCGACCTGACCGACCTGGCACACGGCCACGGCTTTTCGGTCTTCGACGAGGCGGAGTATGTCACCGGCTTTGCCGCTCCCGGCTGCGCCACCTACACCCGCAAGCAGATCGACGCGCTGACCGAATTCGTCAAACGCCAGCAGATCGGCGCCAAGGGGCTGGTTTGGATCCGGGTCGAAGAGGGCGGCACCAAATCCTCGATCGACAAGTTCTACACCCCGGAGCAGATCAAGGCGATGGCCGACCGCTGCGGCGCCAAGGCGGGCGACATGGTATTCATCCTCTGCGGCAAGAAGTTCAAGGTGCTCACGCAGCTCTGCGCCCTGCGTCTCGAGGTGGCCGAGCGACTCGGCCTGCGCGATCCGAAGAAGTTCGCACCGCTGTGGGTGATCGACTTCCCGCTCTTCGAGTGGGATGAGGAGACGCAGCGCTACTACGCCGTACACCACCCCTTCACCTCGCCCAAACCCGAGGATATTCAATATCTGGACAGCGATCCGGGCCGCGTCCGCGCCAACGCCTATGACTTCGTCTGCAACGGCACGGAGATCGGCGGCGGTTCGATCCGTATCCACGATTCGAAACTGCAGGCCAAGATGTTCGAACTGCTCGGCTTCACGCCCGAGCAGGCTCAGGAGCGCTTCGGCTTCCTGATGAACGCCTTCAAATACGGTGCGCCCCCTCACGGAGGTCTCGCCTTCGGATTCGACCGACTCTGTTCGCTCTTCGGCGGCACGGACTCGATCCGCGACTTCATCGCCTTCCCGAAGAACAACGCCGGCCGCGACGTGATGCTCGATGCACCGGGATTCCTCGACCAGTCGCAGCTCGACGAACTGAATCTGGAGCTACGCAAGCCCCAAGAGTAGGATTCATCCGACAAAAAACCAAAGGATCGGGAAGCATTCTGCTTTCCGATCCTTTTTTATATGCTGGCCTATAAAAAGGGGTGCCGCCCGCAAGGGCGACACTCACCTGTCCAAAACCACTTTTATGATATTAACCGTTAGTACTCCACGTTCTGGGGATCGAACTCGGTCCACCCCTCCATCCAGGAGTCATTCTCGGCAAAGGCACCGATGTAGTTGACCTTATCGAATCCCGAAGCAACCTTCGCATCGGAGAACGAGGCAGCGTCGAGCAGCGGGCTGCCCGTCGTCGGGCAGGGGTTGAAACCGCCCTGCAGCGAATTGGGCTGCTGCAGTTTCAGATCGGCAATCGCATCGTAGACCGTATTGCCGAGCGACTCGGTGCGGAAGTAGGCATCGGAGAAGGTTCCCAGGTCCTCGCCGAACTTCTTGTTCGCATCGCTGGCCAACTGCGTCATGGCGGCAAATACGACGTTCGAGATCTTCAGATCGCCGTTCGTGGCTGCCTCCTGCGTGTTGGAACCTTTGTCGTTCTCCACGATCAGACCGACTGGATAGCCCATCGCTACCGAGTTGAAGCACGAGAGGTGCGAGTTGCGCCGGATCTGCATGGCTGCCTGGAACTGACCGAGTTTCGAACCGTTGTTCGGGTTGAAGTCACCGCCGTTGATATAGTCGGCCGTGTTGGTGAAGGCAGGATCCTGACCGATCGGGCCGATGAAGGTCACGTTCGAGAAGACGCACGAGGTGTAAGGCATCTCGGTCGAACCGTCGGCGTTGTTATCGCTCTCAAAACCGTTCGATACGGACTGGTCGGCGATCCGGGGATTGCGGACGGCCAGGCAGAACTGCACCTTGCCCGAGAAACCGTTGTCGGTATCGAAGTCGT
The DNA here is from genome assembly GCA_963926835.1 of Rikenellaceae bacterium. GTDB lineage: Bacteria > Bacteroidota > Bacteroidia > Bacteroidales > Rikenellaceae > Alistipes. Next base: position 15,508 of record CAWUYY010000010.1, read on the forward strand.
CGTCCCAGCCGTGGTAAGCTACCAGGTGGTCGCAATTGACCGTACCGCCGAACCACTCGAACGAGTCATCGTTCGAATAGGAAACCTGCACGTGGTCGATCTTCGTACCGCTGCCGACCGAGCCGAGCGTAACGCCGTTGATCTCCTGATCCGGAGCAAAGGGATAACCGGCAAACTCGCAGCGCACGTAGCTCAGCACGCCCGAATTGTCGGCATCGTTGTTGCCACCGTGCATCGAGCGCGGGCCGCCCTCGATG
>CAWUYY010000011.1:0-86290 GCA_963926835.1 Rikenellaceae bacterium
CCACGGATTCGACGACCAGGGCCGTCAGTTCGACAAGGACGGCAACATGAACAACTGGTGGACCGACGCCGATGCCGAGGCCTTCAAGAAGAAGACCGACATTCTGGTAAAACAGTTCGATGCGATCGAGGTACTGCCCGCCCGTGACGGACAGCCGGCCCTGCACGCCAACGGTTCGCTCTGCCTGGGTGAGAACATCGCCGACCAGGGTGGTCTGCGCATCGCCTTCACCGCCATGCAGAACTCGTTCAACGGCGAGAAACCGGCGCCGATCGACGGATTTACCCCCGAGCAGCGCTTCTACCTGGCCTATGCAACCGTATGGGGTGAGAACATCCGCGACGAGGAGATTGCCCGTCTGACCAAGCTCGACGTACACTCGCTTGGCAAATGGCGTGTGGATGCAACCCTGCGCAACATCCAGGACTTCTACGATGCCTTCGGCATCACCGACGGCAAGATGTTCCTGCCCGTCGAGGAGCGTGTGATTATCTGGTAAGCCAGTCGCTTCAATGAAAAATCCCCGGCCTGTACGGTCGGGGATTTTTTTGTCCCCTGCCCTCTTCCTCGCAACCCTCGCAGCAGAGGGAAAAAACCTCCCCTCCAAGGAAGATTCAGACCGATTTTAACGCAATACGCATTGCAGTGGACAGATGATCCGGCTCGCAGATGCAAACGCTGCAACCGCCTCTTACGATCGTTCCTGTCAACCGCCCGATCCAATTGCACGGCACTCTTTCGCGCACAAAAAAATCTCCCGGAAAACAGTTTCCGGGAGACTTCCCAATCAAAATTATTTTTATGAAAAACTATCCTTTTGTCCGAATTTTTCCCTTCCGGCCGGAGGTGCGAAGAGCCGCCGGAAGCGGGAAAAAAGGGACTAATATTTATATCGTACCCATTTGCAGATCTCCTTGAACGAAGGTTTCTTGCCGTACATGAAGATACCCACGCGGTAGATCTTCGCAGCGAGCCACACCATGAAGATGAAGGTCAGGTAGAGGACCACGAGCGAGGTGACAATCTCCCAGGTCGGGATGCCGCACGGGATGCGGGCGATCATCACCACGGGCGAGGTGAACGGAATCATCGAGAACCAGAAGACCAGCGGTGAGTTGGGATCCTTCATCACCATCATCATCACGAAGATCGAGAGGATGATCGGGATCATGATCGGGGTCTGGAGCTGCTGGGCATCCTGTACGCTGTCCACGGCCGAACCTACGGCGGCGAACATCGCCGAATAGAGCAGGTAACCGCCCACCACATAGAGCAGCAGATAGACGAAGATCGAGAGGATGTATCCGAAGTCGGTGGCCGTAGCCAGCGTCTGGACCATCTCCACATCGACACCGGTCGCCGCCGGATCGAGCGTTCCGGCCCGCAGCGCATCCACGCTGCCCATCATGTCGGCCGGGATCAGGTGCGGCATGGCCAGAGCACCCACGCCGACCACCAGCACGCCCCAGATCAACACCTGTACGACCGCCACCGAGGCGACGCCCAGGATCTTGCCCAGCATCAGCTGGAAGGGGCTGATCGAGGATACGACCACCTCCAGCACGCGGTTGTTCTTCTCCTCGATGACACTCTGCATCACCATCGCGCCGTAGACGACCAGGAACATGTAGAGGATCATCGCCAGGATGAATCCGACGGCCGTTGCAACACTCGACGAGGTGGCCTGCTCATCCTCGCCCTCCAGCATCCGGTCGTTGCGGAAGACCTGCATGTAGACCGTCGTCTCGACCTGCTCGAGGATCTGCGAGAGGTTTTCGATGTTGTAGGCCTTCAGCTTCTCCTTCTCGATGATGTCGGCGATCTGACCCGAGACGCTCTCCTCGACGAGCATCGACGAAGAGCCGTTCGTATAGAGTTTCACGTCGTTCGGATTGGTCATCACATCCTCGCCGATCCAGAGAATGCCGAACTGGTCGGTCAGCTCGTGACGCGCCTCGTCGAGCGTCAGATCGGTCGTGTTGAAGACGATCTCCTCGCTGCTCTCGAGCTGCGGAGCGATCAATCCGCTGCGGTCGATCACCGTGATCAGGCGCGTCTCACCGTGCGAATAGCGCATGATGAGCGCCGGAGCCAGCATCAGACCGATCATCAGGATCGGCATGAGGATCGTCGTGACGATGAACGACTTCTTGCGCACCCGCTCGTTGAACTCGCGGGCGATGATAATGCCTATTTTTGACTGTGCCATGTTATTTTCTGACTGTTAGGATTCAACACTGCGGGGCGTATCGCCGTCGAGAGAACCTCCGACCGCCCGGATGAAAATATCGTTCATCGAGGGGATGATTTCGGTAAACGAACGCAGCTCGACCGCCTCGTTCACCCGGCTGATCACCCCCCGCACGTCGGCATCGCGGCCGACATGGATCTTGACCGTCTGGTAGGTGGATCCGAACTCCGGTTCGGGCTCCTCCATCACCTCGCAGCACCCCTGAAGCGCCCCGCGCAGCAGCGATCCGTCACCTCGGTAGGCGATCTGGAAGATGTTGTTGCCGTGGCGGTGGCGGATATCGTCGACACGACCCGTCAGGATGTTGTGCGACTTGTTGATCAGCGTGATGTGGTCGCATATCTCCTCGACCGACGACATGTTGTGGGTCGAAAAGATCACCGTGGCTCCCCGGTCGCGCAGCCCCAGGATCTCCTCCTTGAGCAGGTTGGCGTTGATCGGGTCGAATCCCGAGAAGGGCTCGTCGAAGATGAGCAGCTCGGGTTCGTGCAGCACCGTGACGATGAACTGCACCTTCTGGGCCATACCCTTCGAGAGTTCGTCCACCTTGCGGTTCCACCACGATTCGATGCCGAACTTGACGAACCACTTCTTCAGCCGTACGACCGCCTCGTGGCGCGAAAGCCCCTTCAGGCGGGCAAAGAAGACGGCCTGCTCGCCCACCTTCATCTTTTTGTAGAGTCCCCGCTCCTCGGGCAGGTAACCGATCCGGAAGACATCCTCGGGCTTCATTTCGTGGCCGTCGAAGATGACCCGCCCCTGATCGGGGGCCGTGATGCGGTTGATGATGCGGATCAAGGTGGTCTTGCCGGCTCCGTTGGGGCCCAGCAGACCGTAGACCGACCCCTTGGGGATTGTCAACGAGACGTCGTCCAGCGCCGTCTGTCTGGCGAACCGTTTGGTAACGTGTTCAACTTGCAGTATATCCATCTGAGATATGTTTGGTATGAAATTGTATTACGCTGCAAAAGAGAGTATTTAATCGGACATGGCCGCACCGTAGGGGCAGTACATCACGATGCCCTGCTGCTGAACCGCCTCGCGGATCTTGCGCCACGGGCCTGCCAGCGGACCGAGCTCCTCGGCCGCAATGTCGGCCTTCGCCTTGGCGAAGAATCCCGAGAAGAGGGCCTCGATGCCGGTCGGCATGTCGACTCGCTCGACCACCCGGTAGTCGAGCCCCAGCCCCGCCTTCTCCGCGGCAATGGCAATGGCGCTCCTCAGACCGCCGTTTGCGTCAACCAGACCGATCTCAACGGCGGCCGTACCGCTCCAGACACGTCCCTGTGCAATTTCGAGCACCTTCTCGAGCGGCAGGTTGCGTCCCGCAGCCACGTACGAGGTGAAGGTTTCGTAGACGTGATCCACCCCGCGCATGATCGCCGCACGCTCGTGCACCGTGAGCGGACGCATCATCCCGGCATCGGCCGAAGGATTCGTACGAACGGCATCGACGGTGATACCCAGTTTGTTTTTCAGGGCATCCTCCATGCGCATGAACATGCCGAAGACACCGATCGAACCGGTCAGGGTGGTCTTGTCGGCCACGATCACGTCGGCACCGCACGAAATGTAGTAGCCGCCGCTGGCCGCATAGCTGCCCATCGAAACCACCACCGGTTTCTGCTCTCTCAGCAGCTCCATCTCATGCCAGATCACATCCGAGGCCAGGGCGCTGCCGCCCGGCGAGTTGACACGCAGCACAACCGCCTTCACCCGATCATCCTTGCGCACCTCGGCCAGCTTCGCGGCGAGCGAATTGCCGTAGACCTCCTTGCCGTATCCCTCGCCGTCGACAATGGCGCCGTCGGCATAGACGATGGCCACCTGCGGGGCCGACAGATTCTTCACGTTGGCCGTCAGCGTCGAGGCGTACTGACCCATGGTGACGAATTCGAATTCGCCGTCGGGTTTGGGCACGGCTCCGTAGCTGCTGAAGACCTCCTTCATATCATCCTCGTAGAGCAGTCCGTCAACGAACCCCTTCTCGCGCGCCTCCTCGGCCAGCGAGACCTCCCAACCGTCGGCAATGCGGTTCAGCTCGGCCGGGTCGATCCCCCGCGAACGGGATACTGCCTCAACCAGCACGTTCCAGTAGGCGTCGACCGTCTGCTGCATCTGGCGACGGTTCTCCTCGGACATCCCGGTCAGGAAGTAGGGCTCCACGGCACTCTTGTATTTGCAGGCGGTCGGACGGAAGATCTCGGTCTGAATGTCGAGCTTGTCGAGCAGCCCCTTGTAGAAAAACAGGGTCGAGGCGATACCCGTCCACTGCAGACTTCCGTTGGGTTCCAGATAGATTCCGTCGGCAGCCGTAGCCAGGTAGTAGCCGCTCTGTCCATACATCTCGTTATAGGCCAGCACGAACTTGCCGCTGGTGCGGAAATCCTCCAGTGCATCGTGCAGCTCCTCCAGAATGCTGAGCGAGGTCACCCCGCTGCCGTTCAGGCGCAGGTAGATACCCTGGATGCGGGGATCCATCTTGGCCGCCTCGATGGCACGCAGCGCGTTCATAAGCGAGATCTGACGGGTAGGAGTCATCGTGGCCAGATCGATGTTGCCGAACGGGGCCGTACTGGGCGAATCGGTAATATCCTCGGCCAGGTCGATCTTCAGGATGGCATGGTTGCCGATCATCACCGGATCGGACGAGGTGATCGATCCGATGATACCCGCCATCACGATCAGCGAAAGGAAAAAGAGCACCACCCCGCCCACGACAAAAGCGAGCAGGCTGGCCAAAAACGTCTTCAAGAATTTCATATCGATTGCTGTTTGATTTTCACAAAGATTTCCTGTGGAGTATTCTGTGACAAATATAGGGGATTCTTTTTTGAAAAACAAATAATATTTATCGTTAATCGATAAGGAAACTTTTGCGAAATGCCTCAATTCTCGGAAATAATACTTATCTTTGCCCATATTGGAGCGGGGAGCGGTCTCTCCGACGGGGAGTCGCCCCGCGAAGAGCCTCTTCCGCGCATGCCGATCAACTCGCAAAAAAATGGAACAGAGAGTCAAGGAATTATTGAACAGCATTCTCCATCCGGAGACCCAGCGGGGGCTTGTCGAGAGCGGATTTGTCGCCGGTGTGACGGCCAACGACGGGAAGATCACCGTCGTGCTGCAGTTTGCCAAGGTGCGCGATCCGTTTGCCGCCAAGATCCAGCGGCAGGCCCAGGCGCTGCTCGAGGGGCAATTTCCCGCATTGAAAAATGCCATCACCGTTATTATAAAGGAGGCCGCCCCGAAAGCGGCGCAACCGGCCGAGAAACGGACCACCACGGGGGAGATCGACCACGTGATCGCCATCGCCTCGGGCAAGGGGGGCGTCGGTAAATCGACCGTCACGGCCAACCTGGCCGTCGCCCTGCGCAACATGGGCTACCGGGTCGGCATCCTCGATGCCGATATCTACGGCCCCTCGCAACCCAAGATGTTCGGTCTTGAAGGGTATCTTCCCGAGGCCGAGCAGGTGGACGGTCAGGATATCATCCTGCCGGCCGAAGCGATGGGGATCAAGATCATGTCGATCGGATTCTTCATCAAGCCCAGCGACGCGCTGCTGTGGCGCGGTGCCATGGCGGTCAACGCCCTGCGGCAGATGATCCACCAGACGCGGTGGGGCAAGCTCGACTTCCTGCTGGCGGATCTGCCCCCCGGCACGGGCGACATCCACCTGTCGATCATTTCCGAACTGAAGATCGACGAAGCGGTGATCGTCTCGACCCCGCAGCAGATCGCCGTGGCGGACGTACGGCGCGGTGTGGAGCTGTTCCGCAACCCGCAGGTGAACATTCCGCTGGCCGGCATCATCGAAAACATGGCCTGGTTCACCCCCGAGGAGCTGCCCCAGAACCGCTACTACCTCTTCGGCAAGGGGGGTGCCCGCCGTTTTGCCGAGGAGAACGGAGTCGATCTGCTGGGTGAAATTCCGATCATCCAGTCGATCATGGAGGGGGCAGACAACGGAACTCCCTCGGTATCAATCGACAGCCGGGTCGAGCCCTACTACCGCGAGATCGCCCGAAAGATTGTTGACAAGTTGCGCAAATAGCCGGTGAAAGCTGTTGAAAACCGGTAAACAACTTTTCAAAAGAAAAATCGCAAACCGCTTGCAAAAGTGCTGCGAGCGACGGTATGGAAAAAAGCGGCGAACGGCCAAAAAAAGTTTTGCAAAGTTGTGCGCCGGGATATGAACTTCAAAAGAGGGGCGATTGTTGGAAAACGAAGGGTGTTGATTTGTGGAGAGCACTTGTCAACATTTGTGGATAAAGTGAAAACTTCACTGCCCTGAAGGGCTCAACAGCCGCATGCCTCGCAAGCGAAGAGATGATAATATGTGGAAAAGCGAAAGCGGGTGAGACTTATCAACACTTTCAACAGCCATTATATTTCTTTCTTTATGATTATTTAAAATTAAATAAAAGTATAAAAATAAAAAACGATGGTTGACAACTCGTCGAAACTCAAAGCGGAGATCGAACGGCTGAAAAAAGAGAAGAGGGCCGTCATCCTGGCACACTACTACACCCTGCCCGAAGTGCAGGAGGTAGCCGACTTCCTGGGCGACTCGCTCGCCCTCTCGATCGAGGCGCAGAAGACCGATGCGCGCATCATCCTCTTCGCCGGGGTCCACTTCATGGCCGAAACGGCCAAGGTGCTATCGCCCGACAAGAAGGTGCTCATCCCCTGCCCCGAGGCGGGATGTTCGCTCGCCGAGTCGTGCGATGCCGCCGCCTTCGCCGCCTTCAAGGCGCGCTACCCCGGCTACAAGGTGGTTTCGTATGTCAATACCACGGTCGGCGTGAAGGCGCTCACCGATATCTGCTGCACCTCGTCGAACGCCCTGAAGGTGGTCGAGTCTATTCCGCGCGAACAACCCATCATCTTCGCCCCCGACCGCAACCTGGGATCCTACATCCAGAAGCTGACCGGCCGTGACAACATGGTCATCTGGGACGGCGCCTGCCACGTGCACGAGGAGTTCTCGCTCGAAAAGCTCCTCCGGCTGAAACGCGAATACCCCGACGCAAAGGTGGTGGCCCACCCCGAGTGCCGCGCCTACGTGATCGAGGTGGCCGACTTCGTGGGATCGACCGCCGCCATTCTGGACTATTGCGGCCGCAGCGAGGCCCACAGGTTCATCGTGGTGACCGAGGCGGGCATCCTCTCGGAGATGAAGCGCCGCTACCCGGACAAGGAGTTCATTCCGGCTCCCCCCGAGGATGAGTCGTGCGGCTGCAACAACTGCAAGTACATGAAGATGGTCACGCTCGAGAACATCCTCTCGACGCTCCGGGACGAGAAGCCCGAGATCGAGATCGACGAGGAGGTGCGCCGCCGCGCCGAGCGTTCGATCCTCAACATGATCGCCATCAAGTAAACGGATCATTTTTTAACAATTATTTATAAACCAAACAAAAGCAAACAACCAAGATGAAAAAACTTATTACGTTGTTGGCCGCCGCCGTCATGTCGATGGCGGCCATGGCCGACGAGGGTATGTGGTTGCTGCCCTATCTGCAGAAGATGAACATCGCAGACATGCATGCCAAAGGTCTGAAACTGACGGCCGAGGATATCTACTCGGTCAACAAGGGATCGCTGAAGGATGCAATCGTGATCTTCGGCAACGGCTGTACCGGCGAGGTGGTATCGCCCGAAGGTCTGGTCTTCACGAACCACCACTGCGGCTACCCCTCCATCCAGGCGCTTTCGTCGGTGGAGCATGACTACCTGAAGGATGGCTTCTGGGCCATGTCGAACGAGGAGGAGCTCCCCGCTCCCGGCCTGACGGTGACCTTCATCCGTCAGATCATCGACGTGACGCCCGACGTGCTGGGCAACGTACCTTCGATCGCCCAGGGTCAGGAGCGCAGCGATCTGGTCAGCAAGAATGTCGAGGCGCTGCGTGAGAAGCTCGAGGCCGAGAATCCGGGCAAGACGATCAACATCCAGCCGTTCTTCGGCGGAAACCAGTACTTCGCTTTCGTGATGGAGATATTCCGCGATATCCGTCTGGTGGGTACGCCTCCCAACTCGATCGGCAAGTTCGGCGGTGACACTGACAACTGGATGTGGCCGCGCCACACGGGTGACTTCTCCGTCTTCCGTATCTACGCCGACAAGAACAACCAGCCGGCCGACTACTCCGCAGAGAACGTTCCCTACAAGGCCGATGAGTTCCTGAAGGTTTCGCTCGACGGCTACAAGGCCGACGACTTCACGATGATCATGGGATTCCCCGGATCGACCGAGCGTTTCATGACCTCATACGAGATCGACGAGATGCTGAGCGTATCGGGTCCCCAGCGTGTGGCGATCCGCGGTGCCCGTCAGGATATCCTGATGGAGGACATGCTGGCCAGCGACAAGGTGCGTATCCAGTACTCGAGCAAATATGCCAACTCGTCGAACTACTGGAAGAACACGATCGGCATGATGCGCGGTATCGAGAAGCTCGACGTGAAGGCGAAGAAAGAGGCGCTCGAGGCTGAGTTCCAGGCTTGGGCCGATGCCGAGACGCTCCCCGAGGAGGGGTATTCGAACGCCCTGAACATGATCCGCGAGTCGATCAACGGCACGATGCCCTACAACGCATCGCTGCAGTACCTGAACGAGGCCATGGCCCGTGCCATTGAGATCCTCACGCCGGCCTCCATTGCATACCATATCGTATCGGATACGATAACCGATGCCCAGATGGAGCGTCTGAAGGAGGTTTATGCCCAGTTCTACAAGGACTACAACATGCCGACCGACCGCAAGGTGGCCAAGAAGATGCTGCAGATGGTCAAGGAGAACGTGAAGGAGCTTCCTTCGATATTTGCGGATGTGATCGACGCCCAGTTCGGCGGCAATACGGATGCCTATGTGGATTATCTGTATGACAATTCGCTCTTCACCGACGAGCAGAAGGCGCTCTCCGCTACCGCGGAGCAGGTGGCTGCCGATCCGGCCGTGATCCTGGCCAACTCGCTCGTGGAGAAGATGATGGAGCTGAGCGACAAGGCGGATGAGTTCCGTCGTCAGTATACCGATGGACACCGCCTCTACGTAGCGGGTCTGATGCGCATGCAGCCCGACAAGGCATGGTATCCGGATGCCAACTTCACGATCCGTCTCACGTACGGTCAGGTGCTCCCCTACGAGCCGGCCGACGGTGTGCTCTACGAGTACTACACGACCCTGAAGGGTGTGATGGAGAAAGAGAATCCCGAGAACCACGAGTTTGTCGTACCGGAGAAACTCAAGGAGCTCTATGCGGCCAAGGATTTCGGTCCCTATGCCAACTGCAAGGGTGAGATGCCGGTGGCTTTCCTGGCCAACTGCGACATCACGGGCGGTAACTCCGGTTCGCCGGTGCTGAACGACAAGGGTGAGCTGATCGGTCTGGCTTTCGACGGCAACTGGGAGGCCATGTCGGGTGATATCGCCTTCGAGCCCGAGGTACAGCGTACCATTGCGGTCGATGTACGTTACGTGTTGTTCGTAATCGACAAGTACGGCGATGCCGGCTGGTTGCTCGACGAGATGACCATCGTCAAGGACAATCCGAAGGATGGCTGCCAGGTGAAGGATCAGAAGGCTGCCAAGAAGAGCGACAAGAAGGCTCGCAAGGCCGACAGAAAACGCAAATAGTCGGGTTGTGCCGCGCGGCCGCAGGGCCGGGGCCTGCCTGAAAAACGGGAGGAGGAGTACCTGAACAGGGGGGACTCCTCCTCTCTTTTTTTGGGGATGATGAAAGGGTAGCCGGGGCCGAAAGGACGGTTGCGGATAAAATAATCGGGTTTGGAAGGAGGGAATCGGCGAATATGGGTTATCTTTGAGCGGAGGTGTTCCCGAAGCAATTCTCGCCCGCATTATGAAACAGTCGAAATTTGTCCGCACCAAGGTGGTTTTGGGGTACGTGCTGGTCGCTCTGATCGGCGTGGTGGGGATGATCTATATCTGGCGGCAGACCGAGATCCTCATGCAGCCGGACGATGCCCAGACGCAGTTGCGGGCACGTCGCCGGGTGGTCAACGAGATTCTCTACCACCTCTACGAGGCCGAGAGCTACGGACAGATGCTCGTGGCCGGATATTCGAGTTATCAGGAGCGTTACAGGAGTGAACTGGGCACCGTACGCAAGAGTATCGACTCGCTGCGCAAGATTGCGGGCGATCCCGCCCAGCAGATGCGTCTGGATACGATTCTGGTGCTTATCGGCCGCAAGGAGCGCGGTGTGACGGCACTGGACCGCAACCTGCGTTCGTCGGGAACGGCCACGCTCTTGAGCGAGAACATCGAGCGGATGATCCCGATCCTCGATTCGCTCTCGCAGCTGCAGCCTTTCCGCACCGATACGGTCATCACGCGCGATACGCTCAAGACGCTGCCCCGCAAACGGGGTTTCTTCCGCCGGATCGGGGATGTTTTCAGCCCCCCGAAGGCCGATTCGACCGTCACGGTGGCCACCCACGTACGCATCGATACGATCGTTCCGAAGCGAAGCTTGGGCGATACGATCGCCCGGGTGCTGTTCGATCTGGAGCAGAGAGTGACCAGCGAGCGCATGGCCCTCTACGACAAGGCCTGGCAGGAGGGGTTGGCGCTGCAGCGCAACAACCGGCAGATCAACCAGCGAATCTACCGGCTCATCCTCGACTTCGAGGAGGACGAGACCGCCTACCTCTGGGACCGGATCCAGGCGCAGGAGCAGTTGAGGCGGCAGTCGCTCCTGATTCTGGGTTCGATAGCGGCCGGATCGCTGCTCTTGATGCTCTTCTTTGTCTGGATTCTCTGCCGGGACATCGGCCGCAGCAACCGCTACAAACGTCAGATCGAGGAGGCCAACCGCCACAACGAGGCGCTGATAGAGGCGCGCGAGAAGCTGATGATGACCATCACGCACGACATCAAGGCTCCACTGGGGTCGATCATGGGCTACATCGAGCTGCTGTCGCGCCTCGACCAGGGAAAACAGGGGGCCCTCTACCTGAGCCAGATGAAGAGCTCGGCCGACCACCTGCTGCAGCTGGTGACCGATCTGCTCGAATTCTACAAGCTCGACTACCACAAGGTGACCGTCAACCGCGTCGCCTTCTCGGCCGGGGAGCTCTTTACCGAGATCTGCGCCTCGTTCGAACCGATGGCCCGGGCCAAGGGGATCGAGCTGCGCTGTTCGATTTCCGGTGAGTTGAAACAGCCGCTGGTGAGCGATCCTTCGCGGATCAGGCAGGTGGCCGAAAATCTGCTGTCGAACGCCATCAAGTTCACCGACCACGGCTTTATCGCCTTCCACGCCTGGCTGGAGGATTCGAAGCTCTTCTTCCGGGTGAGCGATACGGGGCGCGGCATCGGTCCCGAAGAGCGGGAGCGTATCTACCAGGAGTTTGTGCGGCTGCCGTCGGCCGAGGGGGTCGGAGGCGTCGGACTGGGTCTGTCGATCGTGGACCGGTTGGTCAAACTGCTCGGCGGCACCATCGAACTGGAGAGCGAACCCGGTGCGGGCAGCCGCTTCGTGGTCTCGATTCCGGTCGAGACGGCCGATTCGCTGCCCGGCGGCGAGGAGTCGCCCCGCGAAGGGGAAAGGGGGTTTCCGCACCCCTTGAAGAGGGAGCTGCGCTGCCTGTGGGTGGATGACGATCCGCTGCAGCTGCGCATGACGGCGGCCCTGTGCCGTGAACTGGGGATGCAGACCGAGTGCTGCCCCTACCCCGAATATGCCGAAAAACTGGTGCAGGAGTCCGACCTCGATCTGGTTTTTACCGACATTCAGATGCCCGGCGTGGATGGATTCGAGCTGTTGCGTCGGATCCATGCCGTGAAGGAGAAGCTGCCGGTGGTGGCCGTCTCGGCCCGCTCGGATCAGGAGTCGATCTACCTGGAGCGGGGCTTTGCGGCCGTGCTGCGCAAGCCCTTCACAAGCGGCGAGCTGATCGGGGTGCTGCGGTCGCTCTTTCCGGAGGACGAGATGCTCGAACGGCCGGCCGGGGTCTGCGACAAAGCGGAGAAGGCGACCGGCATCGGAGCGCTGACCGCCTTTGCCCGGGACGATGAGGAGGCGGCCCGGCAGATCCTCCGTTCGTTTGTCGAGGAGAATGAGATCAACCTCGAAAATTGGAGCGAGGCTCTCGGGCGCGGCGATGCGGCGACGATCGGGGGGCAGGCCCACAAGATGATCCCGATCTTCACGATGCTGGGTGAGCGCACCCTTGTCGAAGGGCTCCGGAAACTGGAGCGAATCGGCGGCACGTTGGACGATTTGACCCGAAAAGAGGCCCTTCGGGTGGCTGAAATGGTGCGGGAGGTTGTCGATCGTGTAAAAAAAGAGTATCTTTACAAATGATAAAACAACCCTGAATCCGTTATTTTTGCGGATCCTCTGCGGATTCGGTTCGAACGGGCAGGCGGAGAGAGGGCTCTCTGCACCTTCCTCTGTTGAGAATAAGCTGCGCTTTTCGAACCGCTTATGGACAATGAAACGACTCTCCTCCGATGGAAAAGATTCTGATAATTGACGACGACGTCACCTTTTCGCTGATGCTTCGCACGTGGCTCACCAAAAAGGGATTTGAGGTGGGAACGGCCACTACGGTCGCTTCCGGACGCAAATTCCTCGAAGAGGAGCGCTACGATCTGGTTCTGTCGGACATGCGGCTTCCCGACGGCGACGGGACCGACATCCTGCAGTGGATCGCCGAGCATGGCCGGACGATCCCGGTGATCGTGATGACGGGCTATGCCGAGATCGGCAATGCGGTGATCAGCATGAAACTGGGGGCGGCGGACTATATCGCCAAACCGGTTCAGCCCGACGAGTTGCTGAAGAAGATCCGCGAGGCGCTTGCCGCCCCGCGTGCCGAGGCGGCTCCGGCAACCCCTGCCCCCTCATCCGAAAGGGGGGGCGGACGGGAGCGCCGCAAGGCAGAGGCTCCGTCTGTGGTCGAGGGGTTGAGCTACATCGAGGGACACAGCGAGGCGTCGCGCAAGCTCTACGAATATGTGCGGCTGGTGGCTCCGACCCAGATGTCGGTGCTGATCAACGGGGCGAGCGGCACGGGCAAGGAGCATGTGGCGCGGCTGATCCACCTGCAGAGCAAACGGGCCGACAAACCCTTCATTGCGGTCGATTGCGGCGTTTTGTCGCGCGATCTGGCCGCCTCGGAGTTCTTCGGACATCTGAAGGGCTCCTTTACGGGGGCGGTGGCCAACAAGACCGGCGCCTTCGAGGAGGCGCAGGGGGGCACGCTCTTTCTGGACGAGGTGGGAAACCTGAGCCTCGACATCCAGATCCAGCTGCTGCGCGTGCTGCAGGAGCGCAAGATCAAGCCGGTGGGGGCCACGCGGGAGATTCCCGTTGACGTGCGGTTGATCTGCGCCACGAACGAGAATCTCGAGGAGGCGATCTCCAAGGGAAACTTCCGCACCGATCTCTACCACCGTATCAACGAATTCGTGATCGAAATGCCCGATCTGGTCGATCGGCGCGAGGATATCATGCTCTATGCCGACTTCTTCCTCAAGCAGGCCAACCGCGAGCTCGACCGGCAGGTCAAGGGGTTCGACGCCGGGGCGACCCGGCTGCTGATGGAATACGGATGGCCGGGCAACCTGCGCCAGCTGAAGAACTGTGTGACGCGGGCCACCCTGCTGGCTGCGGGCGACTGCATCACGGCGGCCGAACTGCCTGCCGAGATCCGCGAGGCGGAGGGGAGCACCCCTCATCCGACGGCCTCGTCGCTGCGCGATCCGGCAGCCGAGGAGGAGCGTATCCGTCAGGCACTTGCCGCAGCGGGCGGCAACAAGTCGCAGGCGGCCCGGCTGCTCGGCATCGACCGCAAGACCCTCTACAACAAACTGCACATCTACGGCATCGAGTGATGCTGCACGGTGTGGAAATTTTCTACACCCGGGTGTGGAATTCTACACCCCGTCACCACGACTGCAATCTTTGCCATAAAAAATTAAATGACTGATAACCAGTGATGTTTGTACATCGCCGGGCGATTGGCACTGCGCTTGATCCAATTTCGGTCAAACGAACAGATCGGAGTGATCCGACCGAGAAAAAAAGGGTTAAAAATTTTTGGTAAAGATGAAAAAGTTTATCTATGTAGCTGCGATTGTCGCCATGACGGGCATGATGGTTTCCTGTGGACAGAAGACCCAGAAGGCCGAGGCGACTGAGACGATCGAAACCGAGCAGGTGGAGACGACTGCTGAACCTGTCGAACAGACGACGACGGAAGCCGCCGCTACGACGGAAGGTGCTCAGGCTCAGCCTGAGGCTGCGACCGAAACAGCAGCAGAGCAAGCGATCAACTAGTGATTTGGAGGGTTATTATTAGTTAAACAATTTTTTTGCTTGCCGGGAAGACGCATCGTAACGAGTGCGTCTTCTCTTTTTTTGTTCCTTAAACAGAAGAGGGAGGGAAATCCGATTCTCCTCCCTCTCCGTTTGCCTTGCTTCGGGCGGCGGTATCAATAGAACTTCCCGGTGGGTGCGAAGATCGCGTAGCCGAAGTTGAAGGTCAGGTAGAGGTTGTTCCAGCTCTTCAGGTCGTATTTGGTGAGCGAGAGGCTCACCGGACCGATCGGCGTGTGGTAGATGAACGAGAGGTCGGAGATGTACTGCATCTGCCGTCCGGGCAGGTTGCGGTTGTCGCGCAGCATGGCGTAGAATCCCGTCCGCAGGAAGAAGTTGGGCAGCAGGTCGAAGGTGGGCATCAGACCGCCGGCCAGGTAGCTCTTGGCGTGGTAGCCGGGCATGTAGGACATCTGCGAGTGGAGCACCGGCTGGTAGGCGGGCATCGACATGGCCGTGGCGGTCGGATTGAGGAACGAGGGGTGGGTTGTCCAGACCGCCTCGACGTTGAAGCCGAACGAGAACCAGCGGCATGCGGGGATATCAAAGTAGCGGTCCCACTTCAGGCGGGCGCCGAACCATTCGCGGTGGGCCTTGTAGGAGGGGTTTCCGAGTTGCGGTTCGAAGGGTTTGTAGCGTTCGCGGCCGGTGATGTAGATCCCCGAAAGAGAGATCTCGGACCCCTTGCGCGGGAAGAGAATCTTGTCCAGCGTGCTGCGCCGCAGCTCCAGTTTGGTGCCGAAGAAGAGGAAGCGCGTGAGGTCCGTGTTTTCGTTCACGCCGTAGGGCGAGGTGTCATAGTAGCGGTAGCCGATCGCCCCGCCGTTGGCCTGCAGCGACACGAGGCTGTTGTGGGTGACGGGCATGCTGATGCCGAGCGAGAGGAAGTTGCCGCCGATCTTCACCTGCTCGACGTTGTCGACCGGGGTCAGGTTGCCGAAGTAGCCGTGGCGGAAGCTCTTGACGGCAAAGTTGTAGGAGTAGTCGATGGCGAAGGGGCGCTTCAGGTAGAAGAGGTCGGTGCGGCCGCCGATGCTGCCCGTCGAGTAGATCGGACCGAGGTAGAGACCGGCGTAGAAACGCTGCGATACGCGGCGTATTTCGTGGTAGTCGAAGCCGATGAAGGCCTGGTTGAAGATGGTCGAGGAGATGTTACCGCCGATCATCACCCGCGAATTGGGGCGGGTCGACATCTTCAGTTCGATCGAGTAGTTGCCGCGCAGCGAATCGTAGCGGATGACGGGGTATTCGACCGTGAAGTCGTTGTTGCCCATCAGGGCGAAGAAGTTGCGGCGGAAATCCTCGAAGGTCATCTTCTGCTCCTGTTTGGTGACAAAGCGGTCGAGACTCATGATGTTGCGCACGTAGGCGGTCTGGGCCGGGGTCAGCCCCTCGATCTCGTAGTGGTCGAAGAGCAGCGGCGGACACTTTTCGCGGAAGGCGTCGCGGCGGGCCTGGGCCTGCTCGGGGGTGACCACGCGCTTGATGCGCTTCTTCAGGGCCGGAATCTGGGCGAGGGCATCCTCGTATCCGGCGTCGATGATCGCCTCGACATCCGAGAAGTCGAGCATGTTGACGTTGATCGGATGCGAAATGAGCAGGCTGCGCCCCTCGGGCAGCGTATAGTCGGTCTTGCCCATGGCCAGCATGAAGGCCTGGTCGACGATCGAACTGTTCTCGTTGGCGGCCGAGTTGCCCGAGGTGCACTTGCTGCCGATGATGAAGTCGGGCGAGAACTCCTCGTCGAGCGGTTTCCAGGGGAAGTTGTCGTGGATGCCGCCGTCGTAGAGGAGCATCGAGTCCTTCTTGACCGGCTTGAAGGCGAGCGGAATCGACATCGAGGCACGGATCGCCTCGCCCAGGTCGCCCTTGTCGAAGACCACCGCCTGGCGGGCGTTCATGTCGCTGGCCACGCAGAGGAAGGGGACCATCAGCTGCTTGAAATCGCCCCGTGCGGCGGCCGAGGCGGGCGAGAAGAGCTCGGCCAGCACCAGGTCGATCTGCACCGAGGAGAGCAGGTTGGTGGGGAGTTGCAGGCGGGCCATATTGCTGTCTTCGGGGCGCTCGCGCAGACGCAGACCGATCGAGAAGAAGGCCGGGGTCTGGGTGGTGCGCTGGAAGTAGGGGACGTAGTTGGGGTCGATGTGTCCCGAGACCCACTCGCGGATGTTGCCCGTGGTGACGATCTCGCGCATCTCGGCCGGGGAGTAGCCCGCCGCATAGAGTCCGGCGATGATCGAGCCCATCGAGGTGCCCGATACGCAGTCGATCGGGATGCCGTTCTCCTCGAGCGCCTGCAGTACGCCGATGTGGTAGAGTCCCTTGGCGCCGCCGCCGCTCATCACCACCCCGACGCTCTGTGCTCCGGCCCGTCCGGCAAGGAGCAGCGCGAAGGCAAGAAAAGCGAAAATTCTGCGTTGTATTGTTCGATTCATAACGTGATCTTTGTCGTTGTGGCGCGGGCCGCCTCCGCCGAGGGTGCGACGCTCGTCGGGGATCTCCGTCCGGCAAAGTCCGGTTCCGGGGGTTATTCCCTCGTTGTGAGCGGGTTGCCTGTCTCTTTGCGGAGCCTTTTCTGCAAAGAATATGCGGCTCATTCATCCATATCAACGAATTTTTATTAACTTTGCTTACTATATACCCTGTAAAAGTACAAAATTAAAGCGTAAACTTTAGGCCATGAACGATAAAGTAAACGAACTGCGCGGAAAAATCAACGAATTGCTCGACCGGGTGGAGGCTTTCAAACCGAAGGCTGCGGCCGAGATCGAGGAGTTCCGCATCCGGATGCTCGGAAAGAAGGGCGAGGTTACGGCCCTGATGGAGGATTTCAAGGCGATCGCGCCCGAACTGAAACGGGAATTCGGTCAGAAGCTGAACAACCTGAAGACACGTACCCTCGAGCAGATCAACAGGCTGCGTGCCGAAGCCGAGGCACGCAGCTGTGCCGAGGAGAACTGTATTGGCGACATGAGCCGTCCGGGATCGGCCGAACAGCTCGGATCGCGCCATCCGATCTCGCTGGTTACCAACCAGATCGTCGAGGTCTTCTCGCGGCTGGGCTATACGGTGGCCGAGGGACCCGAGATCGAGGATGACTGGCACGTCTTCTCGGCGCTCAACTTCCCGCCCGAGCACCCTGCGCGTGACATGCAGGACACCTTCTTCGTGGAGAAGAACCCCGACATCCTGCTGCGCACCCACACCTCGTCGATCCAGGTGCGGGTCATGGAGCGTCAGAAGCCGCCCATCCGCGTGATCTGCCCCGGCCGCGTCTTCCGCAACGAGGCGATCTCCTACCGCGCCCACTGCATCTTCCACCAGATCGAGGGGCTCTACATCGACGAGGGGGTTTCGTTTGCCGACCTGAAACAGTCGATCCTCTACTTCGCCAAGGAGGTCTTCGGCGAGGAGGCCACCATCCGCATGCGTCCCTCCTACTTCCCCTTCACGGAGCCGTCGGCCGAGGTTGACGTTTCGTGCAACCTCTGCGGCGGAAAGGGGTGCAACGTCTGCAAGGGGACCGGCTGGCTCGAAATCATGGGTTGCGGCATGGTTGATCCCAACGTGCTGGAGAACTGCGGCATCGATTCGAAGAGATACTCCGGATTCGCCTTCGGCATGGGTGTCGAGCGTATCGCCATGCTCAAATACGGCGTGAAGGACCTGCGTCTCTACTTCGAGAACGACGTACGCTTCCTACACCAGTTCGATTCGGCCCTTTAAGGGTTCAAAAACACACGCACCTGAATGAAACGCCTGTTTGTCGTCCTGTTGCTGTGCCTGGGCTTCTCGGCGGGGCTGATCCCCCGCAGCGAGTCGGCGGCCGCCTCCGAACCGGAGTTCTCGTGGCCCGATTCGCTGCTGGTGGTGCGCACCTATACGGACGGCCTGAAGAGGCTGCTCATCGAGCGTGACACGGTCGAGGCGCGCAGATTGCTGACCGAGGCCGTCGAGCTCGACTCGACCTGTGCGCCGGCCTGGTACTACCTCTCGATGGTCTCCCCGACGGGGGAGCGTCGCGAGGCGACCGAGTGGGCCCGCCGGGCCTATGCGCTCGATACGCTCAACAAGTGGTACGTGCAGCAGTACGGACAGCGCCTGCTGCGCGAGGGGCGTTACGACGAGGGGCGGATCATCTACAACCGCCTTTCGCAGCTCGACCCCACCAATCCGGACAACCTGCGGATCCTGGCCATCCTCTACCAGCAGGCCGGAATGCCCTATACGGCGGTCGATCTGCTCGATTCGGCCGAGATGCGCTTCGGCAAGAATCCGATTCTGAGCAGCATGAAACGGCAGCTGCTCCTGCAGACCGGCCAGATCGACCGGGCGCTGGAGGAGGCGCAGCAGATGGCCGAGTCCATCCCCTATGATGCGGAGAACCACGTGGTGCTGGCCGAACTGTACGGGGCTTCGGGGCGTGATTCGCTGGCCATCGAGGAGTACAACCGGGCCCTGGAGATCGATTCGGCCTACGTTCCGGCCCTCGTCTCGCTGGCCGAGTTCTACAACAAGCACAACGACGCACGGGCCTACCTCTCCGTCTCGCGGCGGCTGTTCGAGAACGACCGCCTGCCCCTTGACGAGAAGGTGCGCATCCTCAAGCAGCTGACGCTCGACCAGCGCTTCTACCGCAACAACTTCTTCCAGATCGGCGAACTGATCTCGACCCTGCTGCTCCGCTATCCGAACGAGAAGGAGGTGGTCGATATGCAGGGAACCCACATGATCCTCTCGGGCGATGCCGGGCAGGCGCTCATCTTCTACAAGCTCCACTTGAACGATCAGCCCCCGCAGCTGGACTACTTCCGCACGGTGATCGACATGGAGATCTTCTTCAAGCGGCCCGATTCGGTCGATCTGTATGTCAAACGGGCGCTGCGCCTCTTCCCGAACGAGACCGACCTCTACGTCAGCCGGGCCCATGCCCAGGTCTATGCCGGAAACTGCAGGCGCGGTGTCAGGGACTACACGCGGGCGCTGAAGTATGCCCGCACCGACTCGATGCGCAGCCAGATCTGGGGCTTCATCGGCGACGCCTGGCACCAGCTGGGCGAGGAGTCGCAGGGCGGATCGGCGCAGGCGCGCTGCCGCCGCAAGTGCTTCGAAGCCTACGACCGGGCGCTCGGCTATAATTACGACAACGCATCGGTACTCAATAATTACGCCTATTTCACCTGCGAACAGACCGATGATCCCAAACGGCTCGACCAGGCCTTTGCCATGGCGGCCCGTGCGGTCGAGCTGGGCGAGAACAACTCGACCACGCTCGACACCTACGCCTGGGTGCTCTTCAAGCTGGGACGTCTGCAGGAGGCGCGGCGCGCGATGCAGCAGGCCATCTCGTTCGACAGCAGCGATAGTGCGGTGCTCTTCTACCACTACGGGGAGATCCTGGCCGCCCTCGGCGAGACCTTCCTGGCCGAGACCTATCTGAACCGGGCGATCGAGGCGGGGTACCCCGACCCCGAGGCGGTCAAGGCGCGCATTGAGGAACTTAAAACGAAGCCCTGACGATGAAAAGACTCTTGTTGACCCTCTGCCTGCTCCTGGTGACGGGGGTGGCGGCAGCTCAGAATACCAACCAGAAGATCGAGGCGCAGCGGCGTCTGATCGCCGACCTGGAGAAGCAGATCGCCCGCGAGGAGCAGGAGATCTCGAAGCTCAAGAAGGGGCGTGCCTCGGCCGAGGAGACGGCGCGGCGGCTGGCCCGTCAGATCGACTCGCGAAACCAGCTGCTCGATGTGACGCAGCGGGATGCCGACCAGCTCGAGGTGGAGGTCAAGCGGGCCAATACGACGGCCGATTCGCTGGCTGTGCTGCTGGCCGAACACAAGGCACGCTATGCCGAGATGGTACGCGAGGCCTACCGCAACTATAAACACAACAACTACCTGACCTATCTCTTCTCGTCGAGCGACTTCAAGCAGGTGACGCGCCGCATCACCAATTTGCGGGAGGTGGCCGCCATGCGCGAGCAGCAGATGGAGCAGATCAAGGGGCTCTCGCAGGAGGTGGCCGCCCAGCAGGCGCTGCTGGCCGAGCGCATGCATTCGCTCGATTCGGTGAAGCGGAGCCTCACCTCGCAGCGTACGCGCCTGCAGAAGGATGCTCAGGCGGCACGTGCCAACGTCAGGCAGCTCTCGCAGAAGGAGAAGCGGGCCCTTCAGCAGAAGATCGCCCAGGAGCAGAAGCTCGATGTGGCCATTGACGAGCTGCGCAAACTGGTCAAGGGCAACACCGAGGGCAGCACCTTCTCGGCCAAGACCTCGAACCTGCGCCTGCCGGTGGTGGGCGGTACGGTGAAGCGCTACAAGGGCAACATGGCCGAGATTTCGGGCCCGAAGGGGGCGCAGGTCATCTCGATCTACGAGGGTAAGGTCGTCGAGATCAAGCGCAACCGAATCACCAACAAATACGACGTTTACATCGCCCACGGCGAATACATCTCCTCGTATGCCAATCTGAACGCGGTCAGCGTGGCCAAGGATGCCAAGGTGACGCGCAACCAGCCGATCGGTACGATCGGATCGAGCGTGAACGTGATGACGATGGCCTCCGAGTACAAGATTGTCTTCGGCATCTACGGCCCCTCGCCGAAGGTGCAGCTGCGGGCCGAGGATTGTTTCAAGAAATAGTTTGCATCGGATATGGCTGTACACTATTGCAACGACGACTGTTCGTACCGGCTCCCCGAGAAGCGGCGCACGAGCGAGTGGCTGCGCCGGGTGGCCGAGGAGGAGGGATACCGCCTCGGAGAGGTGACCTACATCTTCTGTTCGGCGGCCCGCCTGCTGGAGATGAACCGTCAGTTCCTGGGTCACGACTACTATACCGACGTGATTACCTTCGACTACAGCGACCGGAAGGGGAGCGGGGTGATCTCGGGCGACATCTTCATCGACGTGGAGACCGTGGCGGACAATGCGCGCTGCTACGGGGCGACCCGCCTCGAGGAGATGCGGCGCGTGGTGGTGCACGGAGTGCTGCACCTTTGCGGCCAGAAGGACAAAACACCGCGTACAAACGCTCAGATGCACCGCAAGGAGGATCATTACCTCCGGTGGTGGAAAGAGCCGTGAGAGGGGCTGAAATAGCTCTTTGCGGCGGGGCAGCGGATGTGCGCCTCTCCTGCGGATCGAGGCTCTCCCTTTTTTCGGGTCGATCTGCCGACAATCGAACGAACTTATGGTTTTACATTACGATATCCTTGTCATCGGCGGAGGACACGCCGGTTGTGAGGCAGCCTCTGCAGCGGCCCGCCTGGGCTCGCGTACGCTGCTCGTTACGATGGATCTGACCAAACTGGCCGACATGTCGTGCAATCCGGCTGTCGGCGGAATAGCCAAAGGTCAGATAGTCAGAGAAATAGATGCTATGGGCGGCCAGATGGGGCGGATTACCGACCTCACGGCGATCCAGTTTCGCATGCTGAACCGCTCGAAGGGGGCGGCCATGTGGAGCCCCCGGGCACAGTGTGACAAGAGCCGCTTCTCGCAGGAGTGGCGCCGTACGCTCGAGGGGACGGAGAACCTCTACCTCTGGCAGGATGCGGTGACCGAGCTCCTGTTCGACCGGACTGGGGAGCGGATCTGCGTCTGCGGGGCCCGGACCCGCATGGGGGTGGAGTTCTCGGCCGATTGCGTGATCCTGACGGCCGGAACCTTCCTCTCGGGCATGATGTACTGCGGACGCAGCCACGCCGAGGGGGGACGTGCCGGTGATGCCGCCTCGCACGGTGTGACCGAGTCGCTCGTGGCGATCGGATTCGAGGCCGGACGCATGAAGACGGGTACGCCGGCGCGGCTCGATGCCCGCACGATCGACTTCTCGCAGCTCGAACCGCAGGAGGGGGACGAGAATCCTTCGAAATTCTCGTTCTCTCCTGATACTGAACCTGTTAAGGGTCAGATGTCCTGTTTCCTGGTCTACACCTCGCCCGAGGTGCACGCTACGCTGCGCGAGGGGTTTGCCGACTCGCCGCTTTTCAACGGCACCATCCACGGAATCGGTCCCCGTTACTGTCCGAGCATCGAGGACAAGTTGAATACCTTTGCCGGCAAGGAGCAGCACCAGCTCTTCCTCGAGCCGGAGGGGCGTTCGACCAACGAGTACTACCTGAATGGATTCTCGTCGTCGCTGCCGTGGGAGATTCAGTGGCGGGCGCTGCACCAGATCAAGGGGTTCGAGCATCTGGAGATCTACCGTCCCGGCTATGCGATCGAATATGACTATTTCCTCCCGACCCAACTGCACCACTCGCTGGAGACCAAGCGGGTCGAGGGACTCTTCTTCGCCGGACAGATCAACGGCACGACCGGCTATGAGGAGGCCGGAGCCCAGGGGCTGATGGCTGGAATTAACGCCCATCGCAAACGGATGGGGGAGGCCCCGGTGGTGCTGGCCCGCGACGAGGCCTACATCGGGGTGCTCATCGACGACCTGGTGACCAAAGGGGTGGACGAGCCCTACCGCATGTTCACCTCCCGGGCCGAGTATCGCATCCTGCTTCGTCAAGACAACGCCGACATCCGACTGACTCCGATCGGTCACAAAATCGGTCTGATTTCGGAGGAGCGCTACGCCTGGTTCCTCAAAAAAAATCAACACGTAGAATCGCTTATCTCCTTCGCCCGCGGACAGAGTGTCAAACCGGACGAAATTAACGACTGTTTAAAATCGATCGGTGCAGACCCGTTGACACAGGGTCGCAAGCTCTATGATCTGCTTGTTCGCAACAATGTGACCTTCGATCTGCTGCGCACGGTGCTCCCGAAGCTCGACCGCTTCCTTTGGGAGAATGGGGTGACGGCCGAGGAGATCGAAGAGGCGGAGATTCAGATCAAGTATAAAGGATATATCGAGCGCGAGAAATTCATCGCCGAGAAACTGCATCGTCTGGAGAATATCCGTATCCCGGCTGACTTCGATTTCTTCTCGATGAATGCCTTGACGATTGAGGCACGCCAGAAACTGACGAAGATCCGTCCGGCAACGATCGGACAGGCGTCGCGTATCCCGGGTGTCTCGCCGGCCGATGTAAATGTTCTGCTTGTTCGATTCGGTCGATAACGGATAGAATGAAAAAATAAGAGAGAAGATTTTTGATCTTCTCTCTTATTTTTTGTTTTCTTACGTATTTCTCTCTTTTATATTTTAATTATTACAATTATTGTGACGCCTCGATTCTTTACTGTGGGGTGGGGTAAACAGAGAGGGGAGAGTTCCACGTGGAACACTCCCCTCTCTCTGTGGGTTAGTAGTTGTTGTGTGATTACATCACGATGGTGCACCAGTTGTGCGTATCCTCGGCACGACCGTACTGGATGTCCTGCAGGCGGTTGTAGAGAGCCAGCGAAACCTTGCCAACCTCGTCACCGTATTTGTAGGTCTGTTTCGTATCCATGTCGTAGATGCTGCTGATCGGCGAGATCACGGCAGCCGTACCGCAACCGCCGCACTCCTCGAAGGTCGAGAGCTCCTCAACCGGGATACGACGCTCCTCTACCTCGAGACCCATGTCCTTGGCCAGAACGCGGAGGCTCTTGTTGGTGATAGAGGGAAGTACTGACGACGATTTCGGCGTGATGTATTTGCCGTCCTTGATACCGAAGAAGTTGCAGGCACCGCACTCCTCGATGTATTTGTGCTCGGCCGAGTCGAGGTACATAACGCTCGAGTAGCCCAGTTCGTGAGCCTTCTCGCCCGACATCAGGCTGGCAGCGTAGTTACCGCCGACCTTAACGTCACCCGTTCCACGTGGAGCAGCACGGTCCTGCTCACGATCGATAGCAACCATCATCGGTTTGATACCGCCTTTGAAGTAGGCGCCTACGGGCGAACCGTAAACGATCAGAATGGCGTCCTTCGAGGGTTTTACACCCAGGCCGGCCGTCGTACCGAACATAACGGGACGCAGGTAGAACGATGCACCCGTGCCGTAGGGCGGGATGAAACGCTCGTTGCGCTTAACAACCTCGATGCAGGCGTTGACAATCATATCGATCGTCGGAACCGGCAGACAGAGTCGTTTTGCCGACGACTGAAGACGTTTTGCGTTCTCGTCGACGCGGAACAGACGTACTTTATCATCGACACCGCGGAAGGCTTTCAGACCTTCGAACAGAGCCGTACCATAGTGCAAGCAGGAGGCCGACATGTGCATGTTGATGTACTCGTCGTTCGAAATCTGCATTTCGCTCCACTTGCCGTCCGTGTAGATGTAACGGGCGTTGTAATCGGTCTTCAGGTAGTTGAATCCCAAAGAACCCCAATCGATGTTTTCCATGACCGTTAGAATAGTTTAAAGATTTATGTTAGTTTCTTGTTTGTTTGGTTTTCTTGGTTGTTATCCGACAATCGAGCCCGGCGTCATCGACTCCTCGGGACGCAGCAGCCGGAGCTTGCCCGACGGATCCTCCGCCATCAGAATCATGCCCCGCGAGAGGATTCCCTTCAGTTCGCGTGGTGCCAGGTTCACCAGAACGAGCACCTCCTTGCCCACCAGCTCCTCGGGCTTGTAGTATTCGGCGATGCCCGAAACGATCTCACGCTGGTCAATACCCGTGTCGACGGTCAGCTTCAGCAGCTTCTTGGTCTTGGCCACCTTCTCGGCCGCCAGGATCTTCGAAACGCGGATATCCATCTTCTGGAAATCGTCGAACGAGACGCTTCCCTTCTGATCCTCAATGTGTTGCGATGCGTTGGCCGCAGCGTTTGCCTGCTTGGTTGCCTCCAGCTTGTCCAGTTGGCGCTGAATGACATCGTCCTCGATCTTCTCGAAGAGCAGCTCGGCCTGGCCGATGCGGTGTCCGGCCGGGAGCAGATCCGTCCGTCCCAGGTCATCCCAGGTGAAGGGGCCGGCCTGCACCATTTTGACGATTTTGGCGGCCGTAAAGGGCATGAAAGGCTCGATGGCTACCGAGAGGTTCGCCGTGATCTGAAGTGCGATGTTCAGGATCGTTTTGACCCGTTCCGGGTCGCTCTTGATCAGCTTCCAGGGCTCGGTGTCGGCCAGGTACTTGTTGCCGATGCGGGCGACGTTCATCGCCTCCTTCAGCGCTTCGCGGAAGCGGTAGTTCTCGATGTTGCTGCCGAGCGCCTCTTTTGCACAGGCCAGTTCGCTCAGCGTCTGGCGATCGTAGTCGGTCAGCTCGCCGCAGGCGGGGACGACCCCGTCGAAATATTTGTGGGTCAGGACCAGGGCCCGGTTGACGAAGTTGCCCAGAATGGCCACCAGTTCGTTGTTGTTGCGGGCCTGGAAGTCCTTCCAGGTGAAGTCATTGTCCTTGCTCTCGGGGGCGTTGGCGCAGAGCACGTAACGCAGCACGTCCTGCTTGCCGGGGAACTCCTCGAGGTATTCGTGCAGCCAGACGGCCCAGTTGCGCGAGGTCGAGATCTTGTCCCCCTCGAGGTTCAGGAACTCGTTGGCCGGCACGTTCTCCGGCAGGATGTAGCCGCCGTGGGCCTTGAGCATCGACGGGAAGACGATGCAGTGGAAGACGATGTTGTCCTTGCCGATGAAGTGAACCATCTTCGTGTCCTCGCTCTTCCAGTATTTTTCCCAGTCGGGAGTGAGCTCCTTGGTGGCGGAGATGTAGCCGATCGGCGCATCGAACCAGACGTAGAGCACCTTGCCCTCGGCCCCCTCGACCGGCACGGGAATACCCCAGTCCAGGTCGCGGCTTACGGCACGGGGCTGCAGCCCGCCGTCGAGCCAGCTCTTGCACTGTCCGTAGACGTTCGGTTTCCACTCCTTGTGGTCCTCGAGGATCCACTTGCGCAGGAAACCCTCGTACTGATCCAGCGGGAGGTACCAGTGCTTGGTGGTGCGCTTTACCGGCACGGAGCCCGATACGGCGCTGTGCGGGTTGATCAGCTCGTCGGGCGAGAGGGTCGAACCGCACTTCTCGCACTGGTCGCCATAGGCCCCCTCGTTGCCGCATTTGGGGCAGGTGCCCACGATGTAGCGGTCGGCAAGGAAGGTATGCGCCTCTTCGTCGTAATACTGTTCGGAGGTTTTCTCGATGAACTTGCCCTCGTCGTAGAGCTTGCGGAAGAAGTCCGAAGCGGTCTTCGAGTGGACCGGCGACGAGGTGCGCGAGTAGATGTCGAAGGCGATGCCGAAATCCTCGAACGACTTCTTGATGATCGCATGGTAGCGATCCACGATCTGCTGGGGCGTAACCCCCTCTTTCCGAGCCTTGAGCGTGATGGGCACCCCGTGCTCGTCGCTGCCGCAGACCGAAATGACATCGCAGCCGCGCATTCGCAGATAGCGCGTGTAGATGTCTGACGGAATGTAGACGCCTGCCAGGTGGCCGATGTGTACCGGGCCGTTTGCATAGGGCAGCGCGGAGGTGACCAGATAACGTTTGAATGTTTTGCTCATAGTGTTTAATTCAGAAAGCTAACAGATGTTACTATTTTGTGCCAAATGTAGTGATTTTTATAATAATTAGAAACTAAAATCGCACTTTGTTCCGTCAAATTCTCAATTCCAGCCCCCTCCGGAGCCGATCTTCCGGCTCTTTCGGACGCGCCCGCCCGCGACCGGGAACGACAAACCCGGAACGCATGGTCCCGGGTCTGTCGTCGGATCGGATTTATTGTTTGCCCCGTACGGGCTTGATATCCTTGATGCGCAGCTGCACCGAGACCGTTCCGCGGTAGTGGTTCTCGACGATCTGGTAGCAGACGTCGATCGGTCGTCCGGCGTGGATCCACTCGTAGTGGGTCGGCTGCTGGAAGGCGATGGTCGGAAGGGTCGTGTTGGGCTTCTGGCGCTGCATCAGATCCATGCGCAGGTGCTCCATTTCGGCCCCGACCAGCTTGGGCTCCCCGTGGCTGACCACGCCGCGCGTGACGAAGACGGGCGAGGGGTTGCCGGGCCCGAAGGGCTGGAAGCGGTTCAGGTTGCGGCGGAACGCCGGGGTGATCTCCGAGAAGAGCAGCTCGCTGTCGATGTCCACCTGCGGCTGCAGCATCTCGGGGTCGATATGCTCCTCGACATAGGCGTTGAAGCGGCGGGTGAACTCCTCGACCCGCTCGGGTTTCATCGTCAGTCCGGCCGCGTACATGTGGCCGCCGAAGTTCTCAAGCAGGTCCGAGCACGACTCGATGGCCTGGTAGAGGTCGAATCCCGGGACGGAGCGCGCCGAGCCGGTCACGTAGCCGTTGCTCATCGTCAGCACGACCGTCGGCCGGTAGTAGGTCTCGATCAGACGCGAGGCGACGATGCCGACGATCCCCTTCATCCATTGCGGATTGTAGATCACCGTGCTCTTGGCCCGCTTCATCTCCTCGTTGGCCTCGATGTAGTCGTGGGCCTGCTGGGTGACGTTGCGGTCGATGTTCTTGCGGTCCTGGTTGAAGCCGTCGATCACCGAGCCGAACTCCTCGGCCTGGCTCTCGTCGCCCTCGATCAGCAGGTTGACGGCCGCATAACCGCCCGACGGGGCGGCATGCTCGTCGTGTTCGTCCATCCGCATCCGGCCGGCGGCGTTGATGCGCGGCCCGATCTTGAAGACGATGTCGTCGATGGTGATGCCGTGTTTGTGCAGCCCGCAGATCTTGATGATCGAGAGCAGCCCCTTCGACGGTGAATTGTTCAGGCGGATCAGTCCGTAGTGGGCCAGGATTCGGTTTTCGTCGACCAGGGGGACGATGTCCGAGGCGATGCTCACCACCAGCAGGTCGAGCAGCGGCTCGATCTGCGAGAAGGGGATGTGGTTCTTCTGGGCATAGGCCTGAATGAGTTTGAATCCCACGCCGCAACCCGACAGCTCGTCGAACGGATAGGTGCAGTCGGTGCGTTTGGGGTCGAGAACGGCTACGGCACGGGGAATCTCCTCGGCCGGAAGATGGTGGTCGCAGATGATGAAATCCACGCCCTTACTTTTCGCATAGTCCACTTTTTCTATGGCTTTGATGCCACAGTCCAGGGCGATGATCAGCGTGGCGCCCTTGCGGGCCGCATGGTCGATGCCCTTGATCGAGATACCGTAACCCTCGGTATAGCGATCGGGAATGTAGAACAATAGGTTTTTGTGACCTATGTGGCGTAAGAATTTGTAAACCAACGAGACGGCGGTTGTTCCGTCCACGTCGTAGTCGCCGTAGACCATGATTGTCTCCTGGTCACGGATGGCTCTCTCCACCCGTTCGACCGCCTTGTCCATGTCCTTCATCAGGAACGGATCGTGCAGGTCCGAGAGGTGGGGGTTAAAAAATTTCTTAGCCTTCTCTAACGTGTCTATGCCCCTCTGTACGAGCAGGTTGGCCAATACAGGTGCAATCCCGAGCGCAGCGGACAGAGCCGCCACCGCCTTCGGATCTCCCTGAGGCTTCACTACCCATCGTTTTTCTATAGGCATACTGGTTATTTATTATATATTTTAACATTTAATTTCTTGCTTAATTCGTTGATTACGTGTTGCTTCACCTCTTCCATGGGAACCGTGCGGCCCAACTCCTTCTCGATTGAGGTGGCACCCCGGTCGGCGAATCCGCAGGGATTGATGTGGGAGAAGTAGCGCAGGTCGGTCGATACGTTCAGGGCGAAGCCGTGCATGGTGACGTAGCGCGAGGCGCGCACGCCGATCGCGCAGATCTTGCGGGCCGGGTTGGCCCCTTCGATCCAGACCCCCGAGGCGCCGGCGATGCGGCCGCCGCGGATGCCGTAGTGGGCCACCGTGTCGATGATGGCTTCTTCGATCGAGTCGATGTAGTCGCGCAGCGAGAGTCCGATGCGCTCCAGGTCGAGAATCGGGTAGCCGACGATCTGGCCGGGGCCGTGGAAGGTGATGTCGCCGCCGCGGTCGATGTGGTAGAAGTCGGCGCCGATCTGGCGCAGGTAGGCTTCGCTGACCAGCAGGTTCTCCGAGTGGCCGCTCTTGCCCAGCGTATAGACGGGCGGATGCTCGACCAGCAGCAGATAGCCGGCCTGTTCCGACTCCTCCTGCTTGTGTCGCAGAAGGGTGTCGAAAAGCGCCTGCTGGTAGCCCCAGCAGGTCTTGTAGTCCATCTGACGGAGATCCCGGTACTCGACAAACATCGTCAATTTACAGCAATCGCCCCTTCGGAAGAGAGAGTCCCCTCACACATCGAGGGTGACCCTTCGCCGAAGGCGCAGGTTCAACACTTCGTTTGCTGCAGACCTTTTTCGTCGCGCAGGTTTCCGAACGGGCTCTTAGCGGTCGTTCTGCTGATGCAGGCGGACCGATCCGAGCGCCTCGTCGGCCAGGTACGAAGAGCGTACCATGGGGCCGCTTGCGCAGTAGTTGAAGCCCATCTGGAGGGCCTGCTGCCGGTACCAGTCGAATTTCTCAGGAGTAATATACGCCGCAACGGGATAGTGCTCCAGCGTGGGACGAAGGTACTGGCCGAGGGTCACGATCTGTACGCCATTGTCGTGCAGGTCGCGCAAGGTCTGTAAAACTTCATCATCGCTCTCGCCGAGACCGACCATCAGGCCGCTTTTGACGACGGCACCCCGGCTGCGCAGGTATCGCAGCACGCTCAGGCTTGTGGCGTAGCGGGCGCGGGAACGCACCAGCGGAGTGAGTCGCTCGACGGTTTCGATGTTGTGCCCGATGATATCGGGCCCGGATGCGATCACCAGATCCAGCAGTTCCGGCTTGGCATCCAGATCGGGAATAAGGAGCTCAATTGTGACGTCGGGATTTTCGGCCCGTATGGCACGAACGGTCGCGGCCCAGTGAGCCGCACCGCCGTCGGGCAGATCGTCGCGTGTAACGGATGTTACCACCACATGCCGAAGTCCCATCAGCCGGACGCTTTCGGCCAGCTTGGCGGGTTCCGAGGGGTCGGGCGGCAGGGGCCGTCCCGAGGCGGTGGCGCAGAAACGGCAGTTGCGCGTGCATACGTCACCCAAAATCATGAAAGTCGCCGTCCTGCGGCTCCAACACTCGGCCTTGTTCGGACACATGCCGCTGCTGCAGATCGTGTGCAGCGAGTGTTCCTTGACGATACGCTGTACATCGGCATAGTCTGCGGTGCGGTGAAGTCGAATCTTCAGCCAGTTCGGTTTATGTAGGACGTCTACCTTTTGTCCATCTAACTTCGGCATTTTAAGTTCTTATTTTCCCAATTGATGCAAAAGTACAAAAAAATATCAATCGCTTTTTCAATTGTGTGATAAAAAGCACAAAAATGGCCGTCGGAGATCGTGTGACGCGGATCGCCTCCGCCCGACTCTCCCCTTCGGGAGGACGGACGGAGGCGATCAGGGGGGTGGACGAGGAGGGGCCGATGGCCGGGGCCACGCCCGTTTGTACCTATTTTTCCCGCCGGTCGAGGTGGCACTGCCACTCCCAGGTCGAACGGAGCGTCTCCTCGAGCGGACGCTCGGCCCGCCACTCCAGTTCGCGGTTGGCCAGCGACGGATCGGCCCAGATGGCCACGATGTCGCCGGCGCGGCGCGGCCCGAAGCGGTAGTTGATCTTCAGGTGGTTGGCCCGCTCGAATCCGTTGACGAGCTCAAGGACCGAGAGGCCCCGTCCCGTGCCGATGTTGAAGACCTCGTAGCGGTCGCTGCCCTTCTCCTCCAGCATGCGGTGAAGGGCGGCCACGTGGGCCCGTGCCAGGTCAACCACGTCGATGTAGTCGCGGATGCAGGTGCCGTCCGGGGTCGGATAGTCGTTGCCGAAGATGGTCAGGCACTCCCGGATCCCGGCCGCCGTCTGGGTGATGTAGGGAAGCAGGTTCTGCGGCACGCCGCGCGGCAGTTCACCGATCAGGGCCGACGGATGGGCGCCGATCGGGTTGAAGTAGCGCAGGGCGATTCCCCGCATCCCGGGGATGGCGGCCACCGAGTCGCGCAGGATGTCCTCGCAGATCTGTTTGGTGTTGCCGTAGGGCGAGGTGGCCGGTTTGCGCGGTGTCTGCTCGGTGACGGGCTGTTTGTCGGGTTCGCCGTAGACGGTGCACGACGAGGAGAAGAGAACGTTCGGACGCCGGTAGTCCCGCATCAGCTCCACCAGATTCAGAAACGAATTGAGGTTGTTGCGGTAGTATTTCAGGGGCTGCTCGACCGACTCCCCGACCGCCTTCGAGGCGGCGAAGTGGATGGCCGAACGGAATTCGTAGCGCTCGAAGAGCCGTTTGAAGGCCTCCCGGTCGCAGCAGTCCACCTGCTCGAAGGGGACCTCGCGTCCGGTGATGCGGCGGACGCCCTCGACCGCCTGGCGGTCGGAATTCGAAAGGTTATCGGCGATCACGACGTCGAATCCGGCGTTGATCAGCTCAACGGCCGTGTGCGAGCCGATGTAGCCCGCGCCGCCCGTTACCAGTACACACTCTCTCATGGTTTTATGCTGTTTTTTCGTTGTTTTCTCTCGGTGGTCCGAGCGCCCTTCGCCCGTGCCTGCCCGGCACTTCTCCCGGCGGCTGGCGCACCGACCGGCGAAGGAGTACATTTTTCGTGCCGCAGTGCGGCTCCCGGGGAAATTTCGCCCCGCTCTTCGCCCCTCTTACTTTTTGGGGGTGTAGACCACCTTCTTGGTCTCGAAGAACTCCTCGTCGAAGAGGTCGCGGATCGGAAATTCGCGCCAGGGCTTGCGGGTGCGGGCCAGCTCTTCGCTCAGATCGCCCCCCTTGAGGTAGAGAATGCCGTCGGGAAGGGTGCCGTGCTGTCCCGGCTCGATCTTGTCCCAGATCCAGCGCAGGAAGAGGGGCATCTCGGTGACGGCCCGCGAGACGACGTAGTCGAACCGCTCGGTCAGCGTCTCGACCCGGGCGCAGAGGGGGGTGAGGTTGCTCAGCCCGATCCCCTCGGCCACGCCGCGTACGACGGTGATCTTCTTGGCAATCGAGTCGACGGCCGTGAACTGTGCTTCGGGAAAGAGAATGGCCAGCGGAATCGAGGGGAATCCCCCGCCGCACCCGACGTCGAGGATGCGGGCGCCGACGTCGAAGCGGCACACCTTGGAAATTGCAAGCGAGTGCAGCACGTGGCGCACGTAGAGTTGGTCGAAGTCCTTGCGCGAGATGACGTTGATCTTGGCGTTCCAGTCGGCGTAAAGGTCGTATAGCGCCTCGTACTGGCTGCGCTGCCTCTCGGTCAGATTCGGAAAGTATTTGACAATCGGCTCTATCATGGTCTTGGTCGGATTTTTTGGGGGTCAGTGTCGGTCGATGATCGAGAGCAGCTGCAGCATCTGTTCGCGGGCGCGGTGGATGCGCGTCTTAACGGTTCCGAGCGGCAGCTGGAGCCGGGCGGCGATCTCCTCGTAGGAGCACTCGTCGAAGAAGCGCAGCACGATCAGCTCGCGGTAGCGTTCGGGCAGGCGCTGCAGGATCTGCTTGATCTGGCTGCGCTGCTGCAGGTTGATGAAGTTCTCCTCGGGCGAGGGGGCCGTGGAGGTCGATGCGGCGGTGTATTTCTCGTCGATGGGCATGTCCTCCTGCCGTTTGCGGGCGTAGTCCACGAAGGTGTTGCGGGCGATCGTGTAGACCCACTGGCCGAAGGTGTAGGCCGGGTTGTAGCGGTGGATGTTGATGTAGACCTTGATGAAGGTCTCCTGCAGCAGGTCATCGGCATCCTGGGCGTTGCCCGTGCGCAGGACAAAGAGGCGGTGAATCGCCTCCTGATAGCGGTTGAAGAGGTATTCGAAGGCGGTGTTGTCGCCCGCGAGGACCAGTTCGATCAGTCGCCGGTCGTCGGCTACGATGTAGTCTCCTATCTCCATACCCGTTCGTCTTTACGCAGATGCAGAATCCAGAGCAAGGTGGCGTAGAGCGGACTGAAGAGGTCGTAAAGGAGGTAGCGGCGGCCGATTCGCGGCTCGCCGAGGCGTTTGGCGATGCGGCGCACCTCGATCAGGACGGTCGTGAAGCGGGCGATCAGCAGCACGCCGACGGCGGCCTTGAACTCCCAGGGCATGATCACCAGGGCGACGATCGAGGCGATCCAGAAGAGGATGCGGCTGCCCAGCTCCCACTGGATGTAGTTCTTGACCCAGCGCGGGTAGAAGGCGAAGGCCGAGCCGAAAAAGCGTTGGGTGGAGGTCCACCAGCGCATGCCGCCCCAGCACTTTTCGCGCAGGGTGGCCCGGGGCGAGAGGACGACGCTGACGTTGCCCGGAGCGACGATGCGCGGGAAGAAGAGGTCGTCCTCGCCGATGTTCATGTTCAGGTGGTTGAAGCCGTTGGCGCCGAAATAGAGGCGTTTGGTGAAGCCGTAGTTCTGACGGGTGCCGCGATAGGGGCGTCCCTTGACGGCGCTCGCGAGCCAGTCGATCGACTGCATCATGCGCCAGGTGCGCATCAGGTAGCGCGAGAGCCCCTTCGACTCCTCCAGACCGCAGTAGCCGATGACGATGTCGCCGCGGCGAAATCCGTTGGCCATCAGTGCGATCCATCGATCCGAGATGGGGTATGAGTCGGAGGTGGTGAACAGGATATGTTCGTAGTGAGCCGATTTGATGCCCACGTTGAGCGCCATTTTGGGCGAGATCGGGAAGCGGGGGTTGAGTTCGATCTTGGTGGCCGAGATCTGGGGAAAGGTCTGGCGGATGCGGAGCAGCTCCTCGAAGAAGTCGGTGTCGCGCCCCACGTAGACGATTACCACCTCGAACGAGGGGTACTCCTGGGCGATGAGGCGGGGCAGGGTCTCCTCGACGAAGGTGTAGTCCTCCGAGAAGAGCGGGATAACCACCGAAATGGGGGGATTTTCGGCGAGAATCTCGGGGCGGCGCGAATCTTTGTATTTCGGGATCCGTCCGTAGACCATCAGGTAGTAGTAGAGCTGCACCCCGAACATGACCAGGATGACTCCGGCCAGAGCCGTGCCCTCCCACCCGTAGTGGGCGATGACAAAGTCGATGAATTCCATCTCCTAAACTCTTGAAAACAGGTTCTTTATAACGGGTGGTCGTCCGCCCCGGGCCGCAGCGGCCGGCGGGTTGCGCTCCGCTCTTGGGTCGGCATCGGCGGACTTGGCCCGATAATCATGCAAAAATAGGGAATTTATCCGAAATGAAGGGACGGAGTGAAAAATAAATCGCCGACGGCGGGCGACGGCGATTCGGGACGGGGCTCCGGCCCCGTCCGCAGCGGATGCTGCCTTCCGCCCGACGGCGTGGGGCGACTCAGGCGGGAAGTGCCTCCCTGACCGGTTGCCGCTCGGGTGCGGCGGCAGGTTCCACCGTTTGGTGGCGGGCCCGGTAGCAGGCCGGCGTCATGTCGTACTGCTTGCGGAAGAGCTTGATGAAGTGCGAGGTGTTGGAGAAGGCGCAGAGGGTCCCGATCTCCGAGACGGGCTTGTCGGTCGAGATCAGCAGCAGCCGGGCGTGGATCAGCCGCTGGCGGATGAACCACTGGTGGGGCGAGGTGCCGTAGATCTGGTTGAACTCCTTCTTGAACGAGGTGAGCGACCGGTTGCACTGTGCGGCCAGCTCCTCGATCGAGATGTTGGAGAAGATGTGGGCGTAGACGGTCTGGCGGAAGGCGTCGCGCGAAGAGTCGACGTTGCTCAGCAGCTTGCTCCTGAGCGGGCACTCCCGGTGGCTGACCAGCAGATAGAGCAACTCGGTCATCTTGAGATCCTCGAGGATCGTGTCGTTGTGGAAGGTGCTGTCGTTCAGACAGGCGTTGGTCTGTTCGAAGAAGAGGCGCAGGAGTTCCCAGGCCGGCATCGAGGCGTGGTTCAGGTTGCGCCCGGGCGAGGGTGGCTCCGGCGGATTGGAGACCGTCAGCCGGTAGGTCATGTTCAGGTGGAGCAGGATCCGCTGCAGCTCGCTCGACGAGTAGAAGAAGAGCAGCTGCTCGAAGGGGTGCTTCTCCTCGGCGTTGTTGCGCAGGTAGTGGCGTCCCATACCCAGGAAGAAGACATCGCCCGGGCCGAGTTTGTAGCACTTGTCGCCGTAGTAGATCGATTTCTCGCCGTGCAGGATGTAGCCTACCGCGCAGCGCGACAGGGAGTGGACACGTATCTCATTGTGGGTGTTTTCGACGTAGCGGACGATCAGCGGCTGCTCGGAGAGTTGAGAGAAGGGTTGATTCATAGAGGGCATTACCATGTTTAGTCCATGTTATGAATCAAATTTACAATCTAAAATTGTATAAGCAAATAAAATAACGAAAAACAGATGATAAATAATTAACTGAGTCGTTTTGAATGGGATATTAGTGCAATATGATATTGACTATGCAGCCGCCGTAGAGCACCGCGTACAGCAGGGATCCGACCGTCGGCTGGATGCGGACGAAGGTTTGGGGCATGAGCAGGGCGGCGGGCAGGGCGACGATGGCCAGCAGGCCGGGGGTGGCGCAGGGGGCGGCTGCCAGGGCGGCCGTGGCTGCGAAGAGGAGGATGGTGTAGGTGAGAATTCCCTTGACGCGCAGGCTTTGCGAGCGGAAGCAGGCCAGGGAGAAGAAGATGCCGCAGAGGGTGATGAAGAGGACGATGCCCAGCGTGGCGGGTGAGAGCAGCGGGGTGTTCTCGAAGAGACGGTAGCCGCTGTCGGTGAGGAATGCCTCCCACAGCCGTACGAACGTGTCGCCGAATCCGCCGCCCAGTCCCCAGACGATGTAGGCGGTTGTCAACAGGGGGAGCATGGCGCCGCAGAGGGCCACGAAGGCCTCGCGCAGGGTGCGGCGGAAGCAGAAGGCGGCCGGCAGGAAGAGCGCGGGGAGCACGAGGGCCGGGGCGTAGAGCAGTGGCAGCATGCCGAGCAGGAGCGAGCCGCGAAAGGCGTGGCCGATGGCATAGCCGGTGCGGTATCCGGCGAAGTAGTTGCGGGTCGATTGCAGCAGCAGGAAGGCGGCGGTGATGTCGGCCAGGTAGTTGCCGCCGAGCAGGATGCCGCAGGAGACCAGCCCGTAGAGCGGGATGGCAAGGCTGGTGTTGACCGGATAGAGTGCGTAGCGGATCGCGAGACGTCCCGTGCTGATGCCCGCCACGAAGAGCATCGCGGCGGCGATCAGTTTGGCCCAGAGGGGGTAGCTGTCCTGAAACTGGCGGAGCAGGGAGCCCAGCGGGGTGCCGATCTCGCGCCCCACACCCTCGGTCGGCATTTTGCCCCAGAGGAAGGCCACCGTGATGATGACAAGCAGCGAGAAGACCCCCAGCAGCAGGGGCTGGCGAACGATATCCGGTCTCATTTCGGTTTTTTGTGTTGAGTGTCGATACAAAAGTAGGAAAAAAGCGAACGGTCCCCGTAAAATATTGCCTATTTTTGTTGTGCGATGTTGGAGAACTGCGTGCAATACGACCGGCTGGAGGCCGGGTGTGACGAGGCGGGGCGCGGATGCCTGGCCGGTCCCGTCTTTGCGGCGGCCGTGATCCTGCCGCCCGACTTCCACCACCCCCTGCTCAACGACTCGAAACAGATGACCGCCCGCCAGCGCGACCTGCTGCGCGGCATCATCGAGCGCGAGGCCCTCGCCTGGGCCGTGGCCTCCGTTTCGGCCGAACGGATCGACCGGATCAACATCCTGAACGCCTCGTTCGAGGGGATGAACCTCGCCGTAGGGCAGCTGGCCCTGCGCCCGGAGTTTCTGGCCATCGACGGCAACCGCTTCCGCACGGAGCTCGATATCCCCTACCGCTGCATCGTCAAGGGGGACGGCCGCTACGCCGACATTGCGGCGGCCTCGGTGCTGGCCAAGACCCACCGCGACGAGTACATGCTCCGTCTGGCGGCCGAGTACCCCGAATACGGTTGGGATCGCAACAAGGGATACCCCACCCGCGAACACCGGCTGGCGATCCTCCGCCACGGCCTGTCGCCCCACCACCGCCTCACCTTCAATGCCGGGATCGACCAGCTCTCGCTCTTCTGACCCGTCGCTGCGGGGGCGCTGCGCGCAACCGGTAGCGCCCGAAATGGCGTCGGAACGTACAGATAAAAAAAGTCCGCTGA
Source organism: Rikenellaceae bacterium (assembly GCA_963926835.1). Classification (GTDB taxonomy): domain Bacteria; phylum Bacteroidota; class Bacteroidia; order Bacteroidales; family Rikenellaceae; genus Alistipes. The sequence continues at coordinate 37,496 of CAWUYY010000011.1, forward strand.
AAAGCGGGCCTCTTTTTCGATTCGGCAGGCGTCTCTGCTACCGGTATTTGTTGCTGATCAGGGTCATGAACTCCTGGCGCGTCGGCGCATGCGAGAGGAAGACGCCGGTGAAGGCCGAGGTGGTCGTCGCCGAGCTCTGCTTCTCGACGCCGCGCATCTGCATGCACATGTGGCTGGCCTCGATCACAACGGCCACCCCCATCGGGTTGAGGGCCTCCTGGATGCAGTCGCGGATCTGCACGGTCAGACGCTCCTGAACCTGCAGACGGCGGGCAAAACTCTCCACCACGCGGGCGATCTTCGAGAGCCCCGTGATGTAGCCGTTGGGGATGTAGGCCACGTGCGCCTTTCCGTAGAAGGGCAGCATGTGGTGTTCGCACATCGAGTAGAGTTCGATATCCTTGACCAGCACCATCTGGCGGTACTCCTCCTTGAAGGTGGCCGAGCGGATGATCTCCATCGGATCGTCCTCGTAGCCGTGGGTCAGGAACGACATCGCCTTGGCCACCCTCTCGGGGGTCTTCAGCAGCCCTTCGCGCGAGGGGTCTTCGCCCAGCAGTTCGAGAATCGCCTTGTAGTGCTCGCTCAGCTGAGCGATCTTCTCGGGCGAGAATCTTTCTTCTTTTTGGTAGCGTCTCATGAATTCTCCGTTAAAAAAAACCGCCGCAAAGGTAGATCATTTGGTTCGGTTATGCAAGAAATCAGCCAATTTCCGCACGGCGCGTCCCCGGTGCGAGAGGGCGTTTTTCTCCTCGGGGCTCATCTCGGCGTAGGTCTTCGTGCTCCCCTCGGGGATGAAGAGCGGATCGTAGCCGAACCCCTCGGTGCCGGAGGGGCATTGGGCGATGTGCCCCTCGACGATCCCCTCGAAGAGGTGCTCCTCCCCGTCGAGGATGAGCGAGATGACCGTGCGGAAGCGCGCGCGGCGGTTCCCCACCCCGTTCAGGTTACGCAGCAGCAGCTGGTTGTTCGCCTCGAAGTCGTGCCCGTTAGAGGCGTAGCGGGCCGAGTGGACCCCCGGAGCCCCGCCGAGGGCCTCGACCTCGAGCCCCGTGTCGTCGGCGAAGCAGTCGCTGCCGGTGCGGTCGTGGATATAGTGTGCCTTTTGCGAGGCGTTGCCTTCGATGGTGGCCTGCTCCTCGGGAATCTCCTCGGTGATCCCCACGGAGCGGGGTGTCACCAGTTCGAACTCCGGGCCCAGAATGGCCTGTACTTCGCTCAGTTTGTGGGCGTTGTTGGTGGCAAAGATGATTTTCATGGCTGTATTCGGTTAGTTCCGGGGCGTCTCGAGCTGTTCGAGGCGGTAGTCGGTTGCAATTTTGTCGATGATCGTCTTGACGAGGATGTCCATCTCGGAGCCCTCCGTGTAGTCGGCCGGGCAGACGTGGTTCACGCGGTTGTCGCGCAGCAGTTCGTTCATCTCGCGGCGGGCGTTACGCTCGGCGGGGTTGTAGACGGCGATCGAGTGGCCGCCGAAGTTCTTGACCAGCCGCATGCAGGGGATGTCGGTCGTCCCGTCGCCGACGTAGATGATGCGGCGGAACGGAACGGGGCGTTTGCTCTCCTCGATGTATTTGTTCACCAGCTTGCTGTCGTAGACCGACTCGACCCCCTTGTTGATCTTGAACATGAACTGGGTCTTGTTCGTGTAGTTGACCGCCACGGCGGGCCAGTAGGCGATGCCGTCCACGTCGTAGAGGAACGAGCAGGCGTAGATCTTGCGGAACTCGTGGGCGATCTCGGTCCCCTCGATGATCTCCTTCAACCCCGAGGAGTTGATGTAGTGGAGCACGCGCACCCCGCGTGAGGCGGCATAGGCGTTGATGCGTCCGAACCACTCCTTCACCCCGTTGAAGAGGGTGATGTGTCGTCCCGACTCCTGGAAGGCCTCGCGGCGCAGGGAGAGCCCCTTCGAGCGGGCCGCCTGGATCATGCGGGCCATGTAGGCCAGGATCATGTCGGCATCCTGCTCCTGGGCCAGTTCGTTGGATTCGCTCCAAAACTCCTTGTTGCTCTTCCCGACGGCCGGGATGAAGTCATACTCCTGCATGTTGCCGGGAGCCAGTGTGCCGTCGAAGTCGTATACGAGTGCTGCGGTCGGTTGTTGGTTCATGAGTTGTGCTGTGATTGGTTGTGCGGGGGCGGCCCCGTGCGGGTGCCCGCCTGCCGTTTCCTACAAATGTAAGAAAAAACCCCGTTCGTTGCCGTGGCGGGGTGTAAATAAAAAAAGAGCCGAGCGGGTTTGAGGGCCCTCAGGCACCGCCCGATCGGTTCTATTTCTTGTTGAAGAGGTTCATCGTGCGCTCGGGGCCGATGGCGACGAACGAGAGGATCGCATCGTCGAAATATTTGAGCCGTTCGGCCATTTCACGCTCCTCCTCGTCGGTCCACTGCCCCAGCACGTAGTCCACCTGATGGCCGCGCGGGAAGTTGCCTCCGATGCCGAAGCGGATGCGGGTGTACTCCTCGCTGCCGAGGCATTCGGTGATGTTTTTCAGCCCGTTGTGCCCTCCGGCGCTCCCCTTGGTGCGCATGCGGAAGGTGCCGAACGGGAGGGCGATGTCGTCGACCACCACCAGCAGGTTCTCCCGCGGGATCTTCTCCTGGTCGAGCCAGTAGCGGACCGCCTTGCCCGAGAGGTTCATGTAGGTCGAGGGCTTGAGCAGGATGAGGGTGCGCCCCTTGTAGCGCAGCTCGGCCACATCGCCGTAACGGCCGGTGGTAAAAGAGATGTTGGATGCCTCGGCTAAGGCATCCAACACTTTGAATCCAATGTTGTGCCGGGTCTCGGCATATTCGGCGCCGATATTTCCCAGGCCAACGATCAGGTATTTCATCGAAACGATCGGTTAGAGACTATTTTGCGTCGGCGGCACCACGCGAAGCACGGGTTACGCGAACGGCGCAGACAGCCGTCGTAGCCGGGGTGATGAACTTCAGGCCGTCGAACTTCAGGTCGCCCACGAAGATCGTCTTGCCAACGCCCAGCGGGGTTACGTCGATCTCCAGCTCGTCGGGCAGTTTGTCGAGCATGCCGCTGACGATCAGCTTGCGGGTAGCCAGCTGCAGCTTACCGCCGACCTTCACACCCTCGGCGTTACCGGTCAGGCGAACCGGGATGGCGATTACGACGGGTTTGTCGTTCTGTACGCGGTAGAAGTCCATGTGGAGGATCTCCTCACGTACGGGGTGGAACTGGGTCTCGCGCAGTACGACCGGCTCGGTCTTGCCGTCGATGTTCAGCTCGACGATGTACGAGTTGGGGGTGTAAACGAGCGGTTTTACGGCTCTCGGGTCTACCGAAAATGCAACCGTCTCACCACCGCCGTAGAGAACGCAGGGGATCATACCTTCGCGACGAATCGCCTTTGCCGCCTTCTTGCCGAACTGGTCGCGCTTTACGGCGTTGATCTGGATAGTTTTCATAGTGTTTTGAAATTTAATGTGTTACCTTGGGCACTACTCAGTCTGCACCCCAATCGTGCAGACCCCATGTATGCTTGCGGGGGCAAAGGTAACGATTTCTTTCCAAAAAACAAATATCCAGGCTGTTTGGCGGTTGTCTCCCTCTGGAAAATTATCGACGGAGGACAAATCCCCCGGCGATCTGCACCCTGTGGAGGATGTTCTGCCGGGGATCGTATTCGGGGTAGTCGGCCGTGTGGCGGTCCAGGTGGGTCGAGAGGGCCTCCCGCAGCGACGCAAAACGGGCCTGCAGCGAGCGTCGGGCGGCGAGCAGCTCTTCGCGGTCGGGGGGCTGGCCGGTGGAGGTGCGCGGGGCGATCGTTCCCCCCGGCACCGGCCCGGATGTCGAGTGCGGGCTGGAGCAGCAGCCGGACGGCCAGGGCGGCGGCCGGTGCGGCGTAGTCGCTGCGCAGATCCGGATACTCTCCGTCAATCATCTTTTGCCAGAGCGCCTCGCCCGTGACGGGGATCAGGTAGCGGGCTTCGGCGGCGGCGATGTCGGCCGGGGTGATCGTCTCGGCGGGAAGATACCCTCCGTCGCGGAAGGCGAGGTCGACGGCCTCTTGTGGGGTAAGGAGTTGAGCCATGGCTTATTCGTAGTTTGAGGTGGTTGAATCGGAGAGCTGGGCCAGGAAGCACTGCTGCCGCTCGTCGAGCGGGTCGTAGTCCAGACCGTCGGCCTTGCGGGCCTCCCAGACCTTCATGTAGGCCGGTTTGGTGCGGGTGGGGGGACAGTTGACGATCGAGAGCGACGAGGCGTCGATCTCGAGCAGGCGGCGGATCACCTCGCGGATCGGCTCGAGCAGTTCGGTCTGCTTGCCGAGGATCACCGTGTTGAGGGCGATTTCGTATTCGTACAGGATGCGCTCGGCACTGAAGCCCGAGGTGTATTCGAGTCCGCTCAGGGTGCGGAACCACGAGTGGGCGATCACGATGTCCGAGGTGGCCTGCTCGTGGAGCGACTTCCAGTCCCCCTCGTTCTGCGAGGAGATCGGGATGAAGCGCGAGTGGTCCTGCTCGGCCCCGTCGCGCAGCACGAACATTACCTGTCCGGGGTTGCCGGCGAACTTCTCCTCGGCCGTGCGCATGATCCGCTCGGCCTGCACCTCGTCCTCGGCCGTGCTGTCGAGCATCAGAACCCCCGAGAGCTGGAACGAGTTATCGAGCCGCGAGATGTTCCACCGGTCGGTTTTGTAGGCGATGGCCGAGACGTTCATGCCGGCGATGTAGGTCGGCACGCCGTAGTGTTCGAACATCGGTTCGTAGTCCTTGTAGTGGATCATGGCGCGCAGGGTGCCGTCCGGCTGCTCCTCGAAGAGGGGGTAGAGCGGCAGCGAGCGGGCCTCGTCGGTGCGGAAGCGGGCCCAGTCGTGGTGCAGCAGCACGTGGCGGGAGTCCTTGGCGATGCGGCAGCGGGAGGCATCCTGGTGGTAGAGGGCCAGAAACGAGTGCTGCGCGTCGGTCACGATCTCGAGGAAGGCGTTGCCGAAGAGCGACTTGTCGAAGGCGAGCTTGTTGATCACCTGCCGCAGCGATTCGTCCGATCCGTTGACCCGCTCGACGAAGGTGCCCAGCAGCGGAACCTCGGGGTCGAAGACGAAGCCGCGTCCGGAGATGTAGTCGGCCTTGTCATTGATGATGCGGCGGTGGATGGTCGAGCGGCGCGACATGAGGGCCAGCGCGACCGGGAAGAGGTTGTCGTCGCCCCATCGCCAGAACTGGTCGCTTTCGACCCGTCCGGGCTTGATGGCCAGGAAGGGATCTTCGCGGTGGATGGCCCTCACGAGGGTCGTTTTCTGTGGTTTGTTTTTCATGATTTCTGTTTTGTGAAGGAACGTTGGAGGGTCTGTCGGAGTCGGGGCAATGTGCCTGTTGCAGGGCGGGGGCCGGTTATCCGGCCCCCGCTGCTGTTCAGGCCTCTTCGACCGGGAGCGCCGGCGAGGTGTCTTCGCTGGTGAAGGTCAGCTGCAGCTGCGGCCTTGCCAGGGGCTTGTCGCCCGTGTCGAGACTTTGCCCCTGCAGCCGGAGCGGCTGCTCCGCTCCGAATCGTTCGGACCAGCCGGCCAGCAGCGTCGTGCCGCCGGCGGTTTCGATCCGCGCCGCCACCCCTTCGTCCGCCAGACGGGCCAGTTGCCGCGCGCCGGTTTGGCTGCGGAGCTCTTCGGGGTCGCAGACGAGCTGGAGGGTGTGGCGGATGCGGGGGACTCCGTTCTCGCAGAGGGTCTCCTCCCGGTAGGAGGAGCGATCCTCCAGAATGGGCCACTCGATGCTCTGCCCGCCGGTGCGGAGGGTGATGCCGGTGCAGCATCCCCGGACAATCTGGACCGATTCGAGGTCGCCGATCGGAATCAGCCGTACGGCTTCGATGCCTCCGACCGGCTTGACGGCCCATGCGTTGTTTTCGGAGGGCTCCATGGCTATGCGAGCGTTTCCGAACGAACGGCCATCGAGATCAGTGCCTCGTCGAGAATCTCGCATCCGGCCATGAAGACGGCGCGCTGACGGTTCTCCATCTGGTCGGGGTTGTACCACATGCGGACTTCGTTGCCGGGGAAGTCGGCCGTGTTGACGGCCAGCGCCAGGTTGCGACGGTCGGTCAGGATGCAGAACGACTGCGGAATGACCTTCGATCCGTACATCGAGGAGAGGTAGTAGTAGAGGTTGGGGTCGATGACCGGGATGCCGTGATACGAGAGGGTCTGGCGTCCGTTCATGTAATCCTGGTAGGCCCCTTCGGTTCCCAGACTGTCGAGGTGCTGTTCGTAGGCCTGATAGATGTCGGCCGAGACGAAATAGACCAGTTGCCCCTCGGCTTTCAGGCTTTTCAGACGCTCGTTCGACTCGACCCACAGCTCGTTGAATATGTCGACGGATTTTGCGTGGGCGCTTATGTCGTCCTGTGAATACTGGGTGAGGTATCCGTCGCTTTTTGCATAGGCCAGTGCGAGCTTCAGGAAACCGTCGAAGGTGTTGTAGCCCGAGTCGGCATCGGTGTCGCCGATCCACATGGTGGCGCGGATCGCCTCGGCGATGGCACGTCGGAAGAGGGTCGTTTCGGCCTCCTCGAGTTCGGTGCCGCTCAGATCCTCCATGTTCACGTCGGCACGGTTGGTGATCAGCTCGTAGACCAGCGAGAAGTAGTCGGCGGCCGAATAGCCCATCTCGGCCTTGACGCGGTGCAGTTCAATGGTCTTCTGCAGCTTCTTGGAGACCGATTCGCCGCTCCAGCCGGGGGTGGTGAATTTCTGCAGGATGTTCTCCTTGGGCTCCCACATCTGCACCGTCGTCGGGACGGGCATGTTGTAGAGAACCCTGACGCCCAGATCGGCGGCCGAGGGGCCGCTCAGCATCGGGCGGAAAAAGATCGTTTCGAGGCTTTTGCCGGTGTAGGTTTTGGCATTTTCCAGTGCGCTCATAATAATAAGATGTAAGGTTGAGGTTGTTTGAAAGGACCGCCGCGACGGGTCCGCCTCCGGCGCCGGGCCGGTTCACGGACCCCGGGCGGCAGTTAGCGGATGAATTGTTTGATATCTTCGGCGTAGGCCCGCTCGTTGGGCGAGAGGACGGGGTCACCCAGCGAGGGGTCCTCGCACGGGAGTGTCCGTGTCGGTGCGGTGAGGCGGTCGGCCAGACCGGCTGCGATCGCCTCCTCGGCCGAGAGCCAGCGTCCGTTGCCGTTGTTGGCGGCCATCAGCTCCGAGAACTCCTCCTTCGGGCGTCCCGAGCGGAGGGCGTAGAGCTCGGCCAGCCGGTCGTCGGTCTTGGTGAGCAGGTCGACGCGCGAGGAGAGTTCGCGGGCGTTCCCCTCGGCCGAGCAGATCGAGTCGTGGATCAGATAGAGGGCGTGGGCCGAGATCTCGCGCCCCCTTCCGAAGCGGCCTGGGCGATGACCGTGGCGGCCGAGGCCGTGTAGCCGTAGCAGCGGGTCACGATGCGGCTTTCGAGCGACGAGAGGGCCTCGTAGATCAGCAGCGCGTCGTTGACGTCGCCGCCCGTCGAGCGGATGTTGACGACGATTCGGTCGGCGTGGATCTCCCGCAGACGGAGCAGGCTCTCCTTGAACTTTTCGTAGGTGGCCACGCGCGACGAGGGGTCGTCGAACTGCCACTCCTCCGGGACGCCGATCGTCCCTTCGATGTCGACGTAGCAGGTCCCCTCGCGGTTGGAGATGAGAATGTTGGATTCCATGAGACAGAGTGTGTTTTCTTGGGTTGTTGTGAACGGTTGCTATGAGTTGGGTTGCCGGACGAATACGCAGCGGGTCGAGGGCTGGCGCGGATCGTACCCCTCGATACGCTGCAGCGAGCAGAGGATCTTCTCCTCGCCGATTTGCAGCCGGAAGGTCGAGGCGATGCAGGGAACCGTCCGCTGGATCTGGAACAGGTTCTCGACCTCGTGCGGTTCGAGCCGCAGGTAGAGGGTGATGTATTGGCCGTGGCGCTGCTCTTCGGCCTGGGTCGTGTAGTAGCGGTTCAGTCCCGGGTGGCCGTTGCGATCCTCGAAGCCGAGGGTGAACCCCTCGTCGGCATCCTCGCGCAGGAAGGCGGCCAGCGGATAGCTCTTTCCGTTCGAGGGGAATCCCCACTGCTCGTCCGCGGGCAGGGGCTGCATGCCGCAGTAGCGGACGATGCGCGGAGAGAAGTTCCAGCGGTCCGAGGCATCGCTGTCGTCGCGGTCGCCCACCTGCATGATCGAGGCGGAGGGGGCATCCGGATAGTGGTCCGTCTCGTTGACCGTCGGGGCAAAGAGCGGATTGACCAGACTCTTCTCCCCCTCGAGGGCGGCTGCCGAGTCGTTGACCATGCGCCATTGGCCGAGCGGCTGCTCCAGCGTGGCGTCGAGCCGGCGGACGGCTCCGTCCCCCTCGCGGAACTTGTAGAGGCGCACCTGCTCGACCTCCTGGGCCAGATCGCTCAACTGAATCGGGTGCGAGAGGTCGATCTTCTCGCTCCAGTCGACCACCCTGCCGAGGCGGAAGAAGTCGTCGCGTGGTTCGATGTAGACCTTCCGGGTCTCGGGGTCGGTGTAGAAGCAGAGGTTGAAGAGGTGCTGCAGCGCCTCCAGCACGACGATCCGGCGGATGCTGTGGCGTCCGACATCCTGGAAGGAGAGCTGCGTGTTCAGCCCGGGAGCCGACGAGAAGTCGGGCCGCAGGGTGCATTCGCGGCTCAGCTGGAAGCTCATCCCCTCCTCGGCGCCGTAGAAGTAGAGGGTCGAGAAGGTCTTGGGCGAGGTGGGGGTGACCGTCACCGGATTGGTGCGCACGGTCATCTCGACCTCGGTCTGCCCCGTCTCCTCGATGTAGCCGTCGTAGAGGGCCCAGTCGCCCGGATAGAGGGTGTAGGTCGAGCTGCCGGCGCTCTTGTAGAGGAGCTGCGGAGAGGAGATCGTGTCGGCGGTCGGGGTGGTCAGGGCGGCCGAGCGGGATGAGAACTCCCCCACCACGTACCCCGCCGCACCGTTGCGGGTGCAGGTCAGCCGGTAGGAGTTGCCGGCGACGTGGTTGAAGACGATGGCCCGGTACTGGAAGTAGGGCTTGATCTGCGCGCGCCGGTCGGAGTAGCGGTTGGCCAGCTGCAGCTCGATCTGCGTGCCGTCGCCCAGATAGACCGAGTCGAAGCCCCGCAGCCGCGTGCGGGTGAGAATCCGGTGGGCGGTGATGTAGCGGATGTGGTATTCGAAGCCGGTGGTGACCGAGGTGGTCGGGGTGAACTGAATCTCCCCCTCCTTGAGGGCGAAGCAGTGGTTGTTCGAGAAGGCGTCGGTCAGGGGCTCGCCCAGGTCGTTCTCGTCGTTCGGGTTGACCGTCTCGACAAAGTTGCCCACCGAGTTGAGGGTGCGGAAGGGGCTGGCATAGACCCGTCCGGCGCTGTTGGCGGTCGAGGCGGCCGTCGTCTTGCGGCGGGCGAGGAAGTCCATGTTCTTCCGCACGGCGTTCGTGTCGCGCGAGACGTAGGCGCCGCTCATGTAGAGCGAGCGGAAGAGGTCGCCTGCCATGAACTGGCTCACGATCGTGTAGCCCGACTCGGCGAAGATCGCCTCGACGACGGCCGCCACCGAGATGAAGGGGTGGTAGTCGTCGGTCGAGAGGAGCCGCTCGACGGGGAGCAGGTCGGTCGAGGAGAGGCGGGGGGTGTATTCGTCGCGGTGGACGGGGAAGAACTTCACGGGACTGTCGTTGCTCCAGCTCTGGACAATTGCCGTCGGACTCATGCGCGCCGAGAAGTCGATGGCGAGCGTGTTGAACATCTCGGAGGCGGCCTGCCGGGCCCACTCGGCCCGGCCGTAGGTCAGCTCGACGAGGTATCCCCCTTCGGGCCCCCTCTGCGCGCTCAACAGCCTGAGGGTGCCGCTGCGGAGGGTGGCCCCGTCGCAGCGCAGCGTTCCGCGGTGGGCGGTGTCGTTGAAGCGCACGCCCGTGCGAGGGTCGGTCGCAAGGCCGAAAATCCGGTCGTTGACGGGGGTCGACGGCAGGCGGATCTGCAGCGACTCCCCCTGCTGCCCGCTCCTGGGCTGGCTGAGTGTGGCGGCGTCGTAGGTCAGCGAGACGGCCAGCTGCTCGTCGGTGTCGCAGACCCGGTTGTCGATGATCAGCTCCATGGCGATCGGGATTTGAGTTTCGGACGGATGCTCACCTCGATGCCGCAGAGGGTCCCGTGCCGGAAGAGGGGCTGCTCGGCCGGCAGCAGGTCGACCTCCTCGTACTGCCGGTCATCGACACGCCACACCTGCGGCGAGGAGAGGAGTTCGCCGAGGGCGGCGATCGTCGGGGCGGGTTCGTAGGCCGAGACGAGCGTGGTGATCTGCTGGCTCTCGATCCCCGTGCTGGTATACCCCCGGGTCGGGGTGTAGATCTGTTCGCGGGTTGTCTTCCGGACGATGCTCTTGACGACGGGGAAGGTGTAGTGCTCGATCGATCCGGCCGAGCTGCGCCAGGCCAGCCGGCACCCCTGTCTGCAGGGCGGGACGACGGCGTAGTCGATGCGGTCGATCGTCTCGCCTGCGACGATGATCTGAAGCGAGAGGCTCGTGATCGAGGGCTCGAAGTAGCCCGTCTCCAGCCGGAAGAGCGTGAGTGGCGCCCCCTTGTCGCAGGTGAAGGTGATCGGATAGGTGAGCGTGTCGCTTTGCAGCGAGATGGTGTAGTCGGAGGGGATCAGACAGGTCAGTTCGTCGTATTCGCCGTAGGCGATGACTCTTCGCCGGGGCATGGCCGTCAGCAGCGCCGGGGCCGTCACCGCCCCGACCGAGGGGAGAAAGGTGCGCACCTCCGAGAAGGTATTCTCGCCGCCGAGTTGAATCGAGAGGCTGCGGTCCTGCGGCTCGTAGAAGCCGATGCGTCCGTCCTGGGGGGTGAACCGAACCCATTTGCGGATCACGGGGGCGATGTCGGTCGACCCGGACGAGACGTTGCAGAAGCGTTTGAACCCCAGGGTGGTGCCGGTCGTTACGTCCACGATGTCCAGTCGGAACTCCGGCGAGGCGGCTCCCGAAAAATTGTACGACAGAGTGCCGTAGAGGGAGGAGAATTGTGCGGGTAGTTTGGTGAAGTTCATGGCGGGATGGGAATTAGAAGCAGGTGACCACGTCGGCCTTGGCCGTTTGCGAGAGTTCGCCGTGCTGGGTGTAGCTCCCCGCGCCGGGCTGGATCGTGAGGTTCTGTACGGTGACGACCTGGCTGTCGCGGCTCAGCCGGGTGAAGAGGTCGACCAGCTGCTCTTCGGCCAGGGCGCGTCGCTCGGCCCGTTGGGCGGCCTCCTGTTTCAGGGCGGGGAAGAGCAGCCGCAGCTCGACGCTGTAGGTCTGGCGGCCGTGGCGGCGCCACTCGATCGACTTCAGGCGGAGGGGCATGAGCCAGGCGGCGGGAAGCGAGGCGAGGGTCTGCGGAATGCGGTCGTCCGAATCCACGAGGAGGGTGTAGCCCAACTCGGCGGCCAGGGTGCGGATGGCTTGCTCCAGATGGGTGCGATTCATGTTGAAAACTGTTTGATAAGATGTTTACAAGTGTTGAAAACGACCTGTAAACAGTTGTTGAAAGGGTGATTGCGATTGTTGAAAAGAGAGCTCCCCGAGGTTGTCGATATGTAGAAAAGGGGAACTCCAGACAGGAAGAACGGGGACTTCGTGCGAAGATCGGCGATGGGATACGGCCCCCGCTGGAAAGGTTTTGACGGGAACAAAGATACAACGGCTGAACAGGGGTTGTCAAGAGTTTGAACGGGGAAAATTTGCAGCTCGGAGCAAATATATTTCCCGAAAAGTTTGTTCGCTTTGAGCGCGAACGGATTGGAAGGTGCGGTGCAGACTGCGATTTCCGTCCGGGAATTGCTTTTTTGAAATAAAATATCTACTTTTGTCGCGTAAATTGTTCTTTCGGAGGTCGAACTAATTTTTATTCCTTATGGATGATGGTGTCGGTTGCACGTATAGCGGCAGTGTCGTATCTCGATACGATGCCATTCATTTATGGTATCCGTCACGAAGGTAATCTTCGTGCGGAGTTTCTGTTGTTATCTCCGTCCGATTGTTTGAAGCATTTTGTCGAGGGACAGGCCGACATGGCGCTGCTGCCCGCATCCGTCGTCCCTACGCTGAAGGCTTCGGAGATGATCACCGACTATTGCATCGGAGCCTCCGGCCCGGTTCGGACCTCGGTGCTGCTGAGCGACTCGCCCGTCGGTGAGATCAAACGGATCTTCGTCGATCCGGAGGCCCGTACCTCCGTGCAGCTGGCCGGATACCTGGCCGCCAACCGCTGGTCGATCGCGCCCGAGTGGTACGAGCTGAACGACCTCGGGGCACTCTCGAAGGGGACCCCGGGCGATGCCTTCCTGCTGGTGGGCGACAAGGTCTTCGACTTCGAGCGGCGCTTCGCCTGCGTGCTCGATCTGGCCGAAGAGTGGAAGGAGGCCACCTCGCTCCCCTTCGTCTTCTCGGTCTGGATGGCCCACAAGGGGACCTCGATCGAGGTGATGGATGCCCTGCAGCTGGCGCTGACCTTCGGTGTGGAGCACACCTACGAGGCAATTCTCGAGGCGGATCGCGGCATGGATCCCTGCGAAGCCTATCAATATCTGACACGCAACATCGACTATATCTTCGACGCGCAGAAGCGTCAGGCCCTGCAAAAGTTCTGGAGTGCCGGTCTGAAGATCGCCCCCCGGGTCAATCCCGGCTGAAGGCCGTAGGCAGGGCATCGACCGCCGCGGGGCGGCCCCTGTCTTTGGATGAGTCCGCACAAGAGGGCGATTCGGGTAACCGAATAAAAACAGGGTGCTTATGATTACGATTTATCTCAAACAATACAACAAGATCATCCGCAACGCCGATACCTCGCTCTTCGACGAGCTGGGGTATGACGATATTTTGTGGATCGACATGCTGCAGCCGACGATCAAGGAGCAGAAGGCCGTTGAGAACTTCATGGAGATCAACCTGCAGACCAAGCAGCAGGTCGAGGAGATCGAGTCCACCTCGAAATACTCCGAGACGGAGAATGCGATCATCTCGAACGCCAACTTCTTCGTCCCGACCGAGGAGGGGTTCACCATCGAGCCCGTTTCGGTCATCATCTCCAACGAGGGTGTGATGGTCTCGGTGCGCGAGGCCGAGTCGCGCACCTTCCGCGAGACCGAAAAGCGGCTGCAGATCAACTACCGCAACTACCCGACCGGCTATCACATCTTCATCACGCTGCTCGAGGTGCGAATCGACTACGATGCCGACATGGTCGAGTTTATTGCCCGCCAGGTATCTTCACTCAGCCGGGACATGAACGGCGAGAATTCGATCGACAAGGAGATCCTGCGCCGTATCAACCGGTTGCAGGAGAGTACGATGTTGCTGCGCGAGAACATCTTCGACCGCCAGCGGGTGCTGTCGAGCATCCTGCGAAGCGTCCGTTTCCCGAACGATATCTACCCGCGCCTGCAGCTGATGATCAAGGACGTCAATTCGCTGATCAACCACGCCGACTTCAGCTTCCAGCGACTGGACTATATCCAGGATGCGGCGCTGGGTCTGATCAACATCGAGCAGAACGAGATCGTCAAGATCTTCTCGATTGCAGCTGTGGTCTTCATGCCGGCCACGCTGATTGCAAGTATCTACGGAATGAACTTCGCGATCCCCGAACTGCATTGGCGCTACGGGTATCTGTTTGCCCTCGGTCTGATGATCCTCTTCTCGGGGGCTACGATCTGGTTCTTTCGGTTCAAGAAGTGGCTCTGATACAGCCATTTGAAAAAGTATGAGGCGGTCCTTCCCCACAGGGAGAGGGGCCGCTTTCGTGTTGTTACGGGCGGACGATCCGCCCCGGTCGAGGAGGGCGGATCATCCGCTCGGGGTTCCGGCGTGGAGTTTTGCCCGTTTTTGCGACCGAAAGCCAAATAAATTTCGTACATTTGCCAATTATATTGCGTTATGCTTGAGAAGTTAGCGAAACAGACTGCCATCTATGGCATTAGCACGATCCTCGGCCGGTTTCTGAGCTACCTGCTGACCCCTTTCTATACCCGGGTGTTCGATGCGGCGACCTACGGAATCACGGTCGACGTCTATGCCCTCATCCCCCTTGCGCTGGTGCTGCTCACGATGGGAATGGAGTCGGGCTACTTCCGTTTCGCGGCCAAGGCCGACGAGCAGGGGGGCGACGTGCAGGCAGCCAAGCGGCGCCTCTTTGCCACCACCTGGGGTACGACCTCGCTGGCGGCACTTCTCTTTTTCGTCGTGCTGGTGATCTTCTGCCAGCCGGTTTCGGGCTGGATGGGTGAGGCCTATGCGGCGCACCCCGACTACCTGGTTTGGGTGGCGGCAATCATCCTGCTCGACGTCTCGACGGCCATCCCCTACGCCCGCCTGCGGGAGCAGGGCCGAGCCGGACGCTATGTCGGCATCCGCCTCTTCAGCGTGGTGGTCAACGTCGTGCTGGCCTTCGCTTTCGGATTCGCCAGACTCTACGAAACTCAGTTCGGTGTGGGTTGGGTCTTCGTGGCCAACTTTGTGGCCAGTGCCTTGACGCTGGTGGTAATTCTTCCGACGACCGATCGGGTGCTGCCCCGTATCGACCGCAAACTGCTGTCTCGGGTATTGATCTATTCGCTCCCGTTGATGGTAAGCGGATTTGCCGGTACGGCTAACGAATTTATCGATCGTCAGATGATCAAGTTCCTCGTTCCGGAGGATGCGATGGCTCAAATGGGCATCTACGGCGCGATCGTGAAGATCGGCGTGGTCATGGTCCTCTTTACGCAGATGTACCGCCTGGCGGCCGAGCCCTTCTTCCTGGCCGACTACAAGAAGTCCGATTTTGTGACGATGAATGCCGTCGCGTTGAAATATTTCGTGCTGGCCTCGATGTTTATCTTCCTGGGGATTGTCTTCTTCCGGGATCTCTTTGCGCTGATCGTCGGCCCCGAGTTCCGACAGGGAATCGGCATCCTGCCGGCGGTGCTGGGGGCCAACATCCTGAGCGGCGTCTGGCTCAACCTCTCGTTCTGGTACAAACGCGAGGAGCGAACCTCCTTCGCGATCCTGGTAACATTTGTGGGACTGCTCTTTACGGTGGTCTTCAATGTGATTTTTGTGCCGCGTTGGGGATACTACGGAGCCGCCTGGGCGCGTTTAATCTGCGAGGCGGCGATGGTGGTTGTCAGCTTCTACCTGAACCGCCGCTTCTTCCCGACCCCCTACCCGGTGCGCCGGATCGCCGAATATGTGGTGCTGGCGCTGCTGATCTACGGGGCGAGCGTGTTGGTGGACCGCCAGGGCGCTCCGGCGGTGGCCCGCTATGCAATTAACCTGGTGCTGCTGGCCGCCTATACGCTCTATGCCGTCCGCCGCGAGCGGATCGACGTGAAGGGGCTGCTCCGCTCGGTGCTGCACCGGGGGCGGTGAGAATACGGAAAAAAATAGCTATCTTGTAGCAGTGCCCGGCAGCGGGCGAATACGGTAAGCAGTGGGGGCGAATGCCCCGGATAAGATATAACGGAGGACAATTTGTTATGCGGTTTGCGGATGTCGTAGGACAGGAGGAGTTGAAGCGCCACCTGGTGCAGGGGGCCGATGCCGGGCGGGTGAGCCACGCCCAGCTCTTCATCGGGAAGCCCGGTGCCGGGACGCTGCCTCTGGCGCTGGCCTACGTGCAGTACCTGAACTGCACCCGCCGCCACGACGGCGACTCCTGCGGCGAGTGTCCCAATTGCCGTCAGATCACGGCGCTCGCCCACCCCGACCTGCACTTCGTCTTCCCGGTCAACAAGCAGGGCAAGAAGTCGGGCGAGGTGGTTCTGAGCGACAGTTTCATGCCGCTCTGGCGGACGCTGGTGAGCGAGACGGGGGGCTACTTCAACGCCCGGGAGTGGTACGACCGGCTGGATCTGGGACGGACGCTCAAGGGGATCATCGCGGCGCGCGAGGCCGACGAGATCATCCGCAAGCTCTCGCTCAAGAGCTATTCGGCCGAGTACAAGTGCGTGGTGATCTGGCAGCCCGAGGCGATGAACGAGGAGACTGCCAACAAGATCCTCAAGATTCTCGAGGAGCCGTGGGAGAAGACCCTCTTCCTGCTGGTGAGCGAGCGGCCCGACCTGCTGCTGCCGACGATCCTCTCACGCGTGCAGGAGATCGCGGTGCCGGGGCTGACCGACGAGGTGGTGCGGCAGCTGATCGAGCGGCACGGGGAGAGCGACCCGGCGAAGATCCGCACCCTCACGCGGCTGGCCGGCGGTGACCAGATCGAACTGGACCACCTGCTGGCGGGCGAGGGGGATGAGATGCGCCGGGAGAATTTCGAGCTGTTCTGTTCGCTCATGCGACTGAGCTACAACGACAAGCACCTCGAACTGATGGCCTGGGCCGAGGAGGTGGCGCAACTCTCCCGCGAGGGGCAGCGCGCTTTCCTGAAGGACATGGTGCGGCTGTTGCGCGAGAGCTACCTGCTGCACGCGGGGCTGGCCGAGATCAGCGGCGTGTGGGGCGAGGAGGCAAAATTTTGCCGCAACTTCGCGCCGTTCGTGGGCAACGAGAACATCGAGCCGCTGGTCGAGCAGGTCGAAACGGCGTTGGCGCAGATTTCGCAGAATGGGAATCCGACCATTGTCTTCACCCATTTTGCATTGAGTGTAAGTAAGATGATAAAACGAAAATAGCTATGGCAAGAGCGATTATCCTGATGGGGGGCAACGTGGGCGACATGAAGAGCCGCCTGCAGCAGGCGCAGCGGTTGATCAACCGGAGCGTGGGCCCCGTCATGCGGTGCTCTCACCGCTATACGACACCTGCCTGGGGGTTCGATTCGGACGAATTCTCGAACCAGGCGGTCGAGGTGGATACCGATCTTCAGCCCGAGGCCCTGCTGGACGCCCTGCAGGGGATCGAGCGGGAGTTGGGTCGCGACCGTGAGGCCGAGGCGGCCGAGAAGGGTCGCACCGGCGCACGCTATTCGGCGCGCAAGATCGATCTGGACATCCTCTTCTACGACGACGAGGTGATTCATACCGAGCGGCTTACCGTCCCGCATCCGTTGATTCAGGAGCGGGAGTTCGTGCTGACGCCCCTCTGCGAGTGGATGCGCGACTATCGCCACCCGGTGCTGGGGAAGAGCATCGGCGAGCTGCTCGACGAACTAAAAAAGAGGGGAAATGAGAAAGCGTAACCTGTTGATCGTCCTGGCGCTGCTCCTGCTCGGCACGATGACCGGCTGCTTCAAGCAGGTGGGTTTCGATACCTTCCTGCTGGTCAAGGCCTGGGTGAAGGATGGCAGCGCGGCGGCCGTTCCGCTGCGCAACGGCGTGCTGGCCTATGCCTTTGAGGCCGATACGGCCAACTGGGAGGTGCTCACCTACGAGGATGCCGTGCGGGGGATGGTCACCTCGCGCACCGATTCGCGCACGCAGCAGCCGGTGGCGCAGGGGGGATCGTACGTCTTCAACGGTGACAACATGGTGGCCATGCAGCTGACCGGGCCGAGCTACCTGCTGCTGGTGGTCGATCTTGAGAACCGCCTCTACGGATTTACGGACCAGGCGATCGGCGAGAACCTGCCGCAGACGTTCGTCAACGTCACCTTCTTCCCGCAGGAGGTCGGCAAACGCTACATCAAGTCGATGGGGTCCAAGAAGTGGATCATGTGCAACGACTTCTACGAGGAACCGACTCCGGAGCCGGAGCCGGAGCCGACCGAGTAACCGCATAACGAGAGAATCTGTATGAACCGAAACAAGCATCGAATCATAGGCTGGCTGCGTGTATTCACGCTGGTGATGTTCTGCTCGGGATTTCTGTGGCGCTGCGCCAACATCATGAAACTGGAGGGCGGTCCGATCGACACGATCCCCCCGGTGGTTGTCGCCATGCTGCCGGAGGACTACACGACCAACTATCCGACCCTGAACGGTCCGAAGATCTACATCTCGTTCGACGAGTTCGTCCAGATCAAGGACCAGCAGAAGGAGTTTTTCACCTCGCCGCGCATGAAGAAGACGCCACAGGTGTCGGTCCGCGGACGGGGCATCGTGGTGCAGATCAAGGATACGCTGCTCGAGAATACGACCTATGCGCTCAACTTCGGCAGTTCGATCCGCGACAACAACGAGGGCAACCCGCTCTATTCGCTGCGCTATGTCTTCTCGACCGGTCCGGAGGTCGATTCGCTGATCTGCTCGGGCTATACCGAGGACAGCTACAAGGCCGACAGCGTCCCGCAGAGCTTCATCTACTTCTTCCCGGCCGATTCGGTCGAGTATGTCGAGGCGTACGATTCGACCCTGTTCAAGTACTCTCCGGCGGTGATCGCTCGCGCGGAGACCAACGGCATCTTCATAGCCCAGAACCTCAAGCCGATCCCCTACCGCATCTACGCCTTCGAGGATACGAACAGCAACATGATGTATGAGCCGTCGGTCGACCAGGTGGGCTTCCTCGACGGCACCTACAACCCGGCCGAGCTGCCCGACTTTGCCATCTGGTACGACTCGATCCGCCGCTACGTGGTGGCCGAGCCGCAGCTCTACTTCCGGATGTTTACCGATGTGGCCTTCAACCGCCAGTACCTGCGCCAGTCGGAGCGTCCGACCCAGCACAAGGCTCTGCTCTACTTCAACGCCCGACACCCCAGGATCGAGCAGATCGTCTTCGACAGCATCCCCTCCGAGCAGGTCGTCCTCGATCCGCAGTCGGTGGGAGCCGATACGATAGCCCTCTGGTTCAACCTCCCGTCGGAGCAGCTGCCCGATACGATCCGGGGCAAGATCACCTACGAGCGCCACGACTCGATCGACCAGCTGGTAACCGTCACCGAGGATCTGAAACTCTCCTGGCGTTACGTTGAATCGAAGGAGGAGGCCAAGGAGCGCGAGCGGCTGGAGAAGGAGCGAGAGAAGGCGCTTGCCGCCGGCGAGGAGTGGACCGAGCCGGAGAAGCCGAGCACGTTTACCTACAAATTCTCGACGAGCGGCTCGGTGAACCCCGAGACGCGCCTTTCGGTGCTGTTCGACTACCCGCTGGTAAGGATGGATTCGACGGCGATCGTGATGAACCGCATCGAGAACAAGGATACCATCCCCACGCCGGTGCGCTGGGTGCAGGATACGGCCAACATGCGCAACTGGTTTGTCGAGGTGCCCTGGCAGCTCAAGACGGACTACGTGCTGACGATCCCGAAGGGGGCGCTGGCCGACATGGCGCAGCAGCAGAACGATTCGATCACGGTGAGCTACAAGGGCATCGACCCCGAGAAGTTTGCCACGTTCCTCGTGAACGTCGTGGGCAAGAGCGACGATGCCCGCTATATCGTCCAGTTGCTCAATGACAAGGGCGGACTCATCGAGGAGAAGAAGGGGGTCTCGACGGGGCTCGTGCGGTTCAATTACGTACCGGCCGGCAACGTCCGCTTCCGCATCATCGAGGATGCCAACGGCAACGGCCTCTGGGATACGGGCAACGTGGTGGAGCGCCGCCAGCCCGAGCGGGCCGAAAACTACGTGAACGAGAAGGGGGAGGACACCTTCGCGGCCAAGGAGAACTGGGAGATCGAGATGGATATGGACATGAACCGGATCTTTGCGCCGGTGACGATGCAGAGCCTGATTCAGACGCTCGAGAATCGGGAGATCCAGCGCCTGCAGAAACTCCAGGAGGAGAAGAAGGGGGCTGCCGGACGTCAGAACAATAACAGCTCGATGTCCGGCTCGTCGACCAACTCGATGTTCAATTCGTCGTCCAATTCGATGTTCAACTCGACGTCCGGTTCGATGAACAACTCAATGACCAACATGATGCGATGAAACGACTGATAGCGATATGTATGCTCTTCGGAGCGATTGTGTGCGCGGGGCGGGCGTATGGCCAGCATACGCTGGGCGTCACGGGCGGTTACGGCTCGGGTACGGCCCGTTTCTACCCCGAGCAGGAGACCCGCTCGATCTGGGGCTGCTATACGGCCGGCCTTTCGTGGCGCTATTACGGACCGCAGCGCTTCGTCGGAGGATTCGGTATCGATTTCGAGTTCCTGCAGCGCGGATTCTCGTTCGCCCCGAACGTCTCGAAGGCGGACGATCCGAGCACCTACAAGTGGTACACGCGCCGCGTAAATTCGCTGGTGCTACCGATTCTGTGGCAGCCCCACGTCTACCTGTTCAAGAACCGCATGCGCCTGTTCCTGGATCTGTCGGTCTACTTCTCCTACAACATCTCCTCGACCTACGTGAACGAGTATGCGCGGGCCCAGTACGAGGCTCTCTCGCCCGACAGTCCGCTCTACGGCAAACCGTGGGAGGGGGAGTACGACTTCAAGCTGGCGCGCGACAACCGCTGGGGCTACGGCCTGGCCGGTGGTGGCGGTCTGGCCTTTCTGGTCAAGCAGCTGGAGTTCAGTGTGCGGGTGCGCTACTACTTCGGCTATTCGGACCTGCTGCGCAACCGCAACAAGTATGCGGGCAATACGACCGACATCTCGGCCGACTCTTCACAACCGGCGGCCAACCCCTTCACCTATTCGCCGTTGCGCTCTCCGCTCGACAACCTGACCTTTACGGTCGGCATAGCCTATCGCTTCAACAAGGGGGGCTTCTCCGAGTGGTCGAACCGCCCTCCGAAGCGGGAGAAGGTCAAGGAGAGTTTCGATTATAAGGGACAGACGAAGAAAAAATAGAAGAATACAGCGTATGGAAACGACACGACAGCAAAAGATAGCCCGGCAGGTCCAGAAGGATATTGCCGATATTTTCCAGAAGGAGGGGGCGGAGATCGTCCGCGGGACGCTCGTGACGGTGACGGCCGTCCGGGTTTCGCCCGATTTTTCCTATGCGAAGATCTACGTCAGCATCTTCCCGTTCGATCGGAACGAGGCGGTCATGAAGGCGCTCGAGCAGAACAACTGGTTCATTCGCCGGGCGCTGGGACAGCGGATCCGCAACCAGCTGAAGGTGATCCCCGAGATTCAGTTCTTCCTGGACGATTCGCTCGAGTATATCGAGCAGATTGACCGGGCGATCCATCGCAACGAGTAGCCGACCGAGCCAACCCATCCGCCGATGCTTGCCCGTCTGTTTGCCCGCCGTTACCTCTTTTCGCGGCAGTCGCGTTCGGTGATCAACGTGATTGCGGGCGTGAGCATTCTCTCGTTTGCCATGCCCGTGGCGGCGATGATCATCCTGCTCTCGGTGCTGAACGGATTCGGTGATTTTGCCAAGGCGATGAGCTCGGCCTTCGATGCCGAACTGACCGTGCTGCCGCGGCGGGGGCAGACCTTTGCCATCGACCGCCTCGATACGGCGTCGCTGCGCTCGGTGGAGGGGGTGAAGGCGCTCTCCTTCCTGCTCGAACAGCAGGTGCTGCTCGAACACGACGGAATGCAGGCGACCGCCACGCTGCGGGGCGTCGATCCGGCCTATGACCGGG
This sequence comes from Rikenellaceae bacterium, assembly GCA_963926835.1. Taxonomy (GTDB): domain Bacteria; phylum Bacteroidota; class Bacteroidia; order Bacteroidales; family Rikenellaceae; genus Alistipes. The sequence goes on from CAWUYY010000011.1 coordinate 58,859, forward strand.
TCTTCCCGATCGCACAGACCGTCTCGCCGGGCAGCTGGAGCGTCCAGCACGGCGATCTGGACCGCCTAGTGCTGGGACGGGACATGGCCGGTACGCTGGGCATCCGCACGGTCATCAACGAACAGATGGCGGTCTATGTGGTGCGGCGGGGAAGTTTCTCGTCGCTGCTGCCCGTGGATGGATATACCCTCCGACGGTTCGATGTGGCGGGGATCTTCTCGCTCGATCTGGAGAGCGAACAGCGCTATGCGCTCCTCTCGCTGCGTGCGGCCCAGGAGCTCTTCGACCACCCCGGTCAGGCCTCGGCGCTGGCCATAGGGGTGACGGACGGAGGGGACGTGCCGCGGATCCGGCGCGAGGTGGCCCGCCTGGCGGGGGATGATTTCGAGGTGCGCACGCGTGACCAGATGAATGCGACCTTCTTCCGACTGGTCTCCTTCGAGAAGTGGGGGGTCTTCTTCATCTCGCTGCTGGTGCTGGTGCTGGCGTCGTTCTCGGTGGTGGGAACGCTCGTGATGCTGATGATCGAGAAGCGCGATGATGTGGCCACGCTGCGGGCCCTGGGGGCGGATACCCGCCTCATCCGCTCCATTTTCGTGGGCGAGGGGCTGTTGATCGGTTCGATCGGGGCCCTGGCGGGTGCGGTGCTGGGCGTTGCCTTCTGCCTGCTGCAGGAGTACTTCGGCTTCATCCGCATCCCGGTCGATACGCTGTTGTTGAAGAGTTATCCGGTCGTGCTGCGCTGGGAGGATCTGCTGGCCGTCGTGGCGGCCTTCGCCGTGGTGATCGTCACCATCTCCCAGCTGACGGTGCGGAGCGTGATGAAACGTAATAAAATGTAACGATGAAACGATTGTTTACCCTGTTCTGTTGGACGGTATGCGCCGTGGTGGCACTCTCCTGCTCGCGGGAGAAGGTGATCCCGGATCCGGTGCTGGCCCAGATCTTTCGGGATGCCTACCTGACCAACGCCTACATCGACGAGCGTCAGATCCGTTTCGATTCGCTGGAGATCTACGAGCCGATCTTCCGGCGTTACGGCTATACGGCCGAGAATTTCCGCTATACGATCGGCAGCTTCTCGCGCCGCAAGAGTGCCAACCTGAGCGATGTGGTCGAGCAGGCCATTGCGATGCTCGAGTCCGAGGCGGCCTACTACAAGCGCGAGGTGGCCGTGCTCGATACGATCGACAACGTGGCACGTCGCCGCTATACACGCCCCTTCTACGCCGATTCGCTGATCCGGGTCAGCCGCCTGCGGGATACGGCCAAGCTGCGGATCCGCCTTGAGGATGTCCGCCCGGGCGAGTACAACATTTCGTACGGCTACCTGATCGATTCGCTCGACGAGAATCGCATCTTGCGGACGAAACTCTGGCTGGAGGGGGAGTCCGACACTCTTCGCGGAGATGAATATACGATGACGCTGCGCAAGTTCCGCCGCAGCGAGATCACGCGCACGCTGCGGGCCGATACGTCGATGCGCATGCTGGTGCTGAGCCTCTACCAGACGAACGGTGCGCTGAAACGCCCCGATGTGACCATCTACGACCTGAAGGTGACCTATACGCCCGAGGTGGAGCGGGCGGTCGACAGCCTCTATCACGACCAGTTGAATCTCAGGATCTTTTCCGATGAATACTTCCCCTGGCTCGCGCCGGATAGCCTCGAACTACCTCTTCACCGGGAGTGAGTTGCTGCCGCACCCGCTCATCGCGTGCGCGGCGGACGGGCGGATCGAATCGGTCGAGCAGTGTGACCAGCCCGATCGGCTGCCCGGCGTGGAGTTCTACGCGGGGGTGCTCTGTCCGGGGCTGGTGAACGCCCATTGCCACCTCGAACTCTCCTGCCTGCGGGGTGCCATCCCCGAGGGGGGCGGTTTTACGGCCTTTGCCCGGGCGATGGGCACGGTCCGCAACCGCTTCGGGGAAAAGGAGCGGCTGGCGGCTATCGATGCGGCCGACGCCCGCATGTGGGCCGAGGGGATCCAGGCCGTCGGCGATATCTCCAACGGGGAGGAGTCCTTTCGGGTCAAGGCGCGCAGCCGGCTGGTCTATCGCACCTTTGCCGAGGTATTCGGACTGAAGCGCCATTCGGTGCGGGCGCAACTGCCGCTGTTGCGCCATCCGCGAACGTCACTTACCCCCCATGCCCCCTATTCGGTGCAGGATGCACTCTTCCGCTCGATCTGTGCGGAGGGCGACGCCCCGCTGTCGATCCATTTCATGGAGTCGGAGGCCGAGCCGCAGCTCTTCGAGCGGCGCGGCGAGTTGTGGAAGTGGTACGCACAGAGCGGCTTGACGTGCGATTTTCTGCATTACGGCTCTCCGGCCCGGCGTATCGTGGAGAGCATCCCCTCCGACCGGAGCGTGATCCTGGTACATGACTGCCTGATCACCCAGCAGGATATTGATTTGATTATGGGGCACTTCACGGCCCCGGTCTGGTGGTGCTTGTGCCCCCGCTCGAACCACTACATCTCGCGCCTGCGCCCCCCTGTCGAGCTGCTGCGCCGCAACGCTCTTCAGATCTGCCTGGGGACCGATTCGCTCGCTTCGAACCACACCCTGTCGCTGCTTGCGGAGATCTCGTCTCTGCCCGAGGTGCCGCTGCTCGAACGGCTCGGCTGGGCGACCCGTAACGGAGCCCGCGCGCTCGCTCTGGAGGAGGTGGGCGAGGTGGCCGTCGGCAAACGCCCCGGACTGGTTCTCCTCTCGGGGCTCGACTACCGGACGATGAGCCTTACGCCCGCAACGCGCCTTACCCGCATCCTCTGATCAGATCGGGAGGTACTTCTCGACGGTTTCCCGCAAATGTTCGTTTTCGAGATGGGTATAGATCTCGGTGGTCATGATGTTCTCGTGGCCCAGCATCTCCTGTACCTGGCGGATCGAGGCGCCCCCCTCGAGCAGGTGGGTGGCGAACGAGTGGCGGAAGGTGTGGGGGCTGATGTGCTTGTTGATTCCGGCACGCCGGGCCGCATCGCGCAGGATGGTGAAGACCATGACGCGGGTCAGCTGCTTGCCCCGGTTGTTGAGGAAGAGGGTGCTCTCGCCCTGGTATTTGGAGGGGCGCTCCTCCAGGTAGCGCTGGATCTTGTCGCGGGCGGCGCTGCTGATGGGTACGAGCCGCTGCTTGTCCCCCTTGCCGATGACCCGGATGTACCCCTCGCCGAAGAATAGGTCGCCCAGCTTCAGCGAGATAAGCTCCGAGACGCGCAGCCCGCAGGAGTAGAGCACCTCCAGCATGGCCGAGTCGCGCCGTCCCTTGAGGGTCGAGGTGTCGACGGCGGCGATGATCCGGTCGATCTCCTCCGGGGTGAGGATGTCGGGCAGGTGGCGTCCGAACTTGGGGGTGTCGATGAACTGGGTGGGGGCCGATTCGATGGCGTCGGTGAGCAGCAGGTAGTTGAAGAAGCTGCGCAGTCCGCTCAGGGCCCGGGCCTGCGAGGTCTTCTCATGCCCTTCGTGATAGAGAAAGGCCATGTAGCGCTCGACCATCGCGCGCTCGACTTTGCGGGGCGGCACGTCGTAGAAGCGCAGGATGAAGTGGGCAAACTGCCTCAGATCGCGCATGTAGGACTCCACCGTGTTGGCCGACAGACGCTTCTCCACCTTGATGTAGGTGCGGTAGCGACGCGCTGTTTCTTCCCATTTTTTGATGCTTTCTGCCATTTTATTGATACCTTTACCGGAAATTACCGCCTCCGTCTGCTGCCGGCGGCAGCTTCGGTCAGCCACCTCTGCAGCGGGGCGGCAGGTTGGACGAAGATAGGTAAATTTTACATAATAATGCAAAGGTCGGACTTTTTGTTGCATTGATCCGGCTGAAAATGATACAAGCGGATGGATTACGTTGAATTGAACATTCGGGTGGGAAATCCCGAACTGGCCGAGATTCTGGTTGCGGAGCTGGCCGATCTGCCCTATGAGAGCTTCCAGACCGAGGGCGAACTGCTCAAGGCCTACATTCAGCAGGAGCGGCTGGCCGACTGCATGACGCAGACCGACGAGCTGCTGGCCCGCTACGGGATTGCGGAGCGCCGCTACATCGCCATCGAGTCGCAGAACTGGAACGCGCTCTGGGAGCAGAACTTCACGCCGGTCGACGTGGACGGACGGGTGCTGATCCGCGCTCCGTTCCACGAACCCCGCAGCGGTTACGAGATGGAGGTGGTCGTCATGCCCCGCATGGCCTTCGGATCGGGTCACCACGCCACGACCTGCCTCATGGTGGGGGCCCTGTGTGACCTGCCGCTCGAGGGGAAACGGGGGCTCGACATGGGCTGCGGCACGGGGGTGCTGGCCATCGTGGCCGTCAAGCGGGGAGCCCGCTCGGTCGATGCGGTCGACATCGACTCCTGGGCCGAGGCCAACTGCCGGGAGAATGCCGCCTCGAACGGACTCTCGGATCGGATCAACCCGATATTGGGTGACGTGCGGAGCATCGCCGGCCGCCGGTACGATTTCATCGCGGCCAACATCAACCGCAACATCCTGACGATGGACATGCCCGCCTATGCCGAGGCGCTCACGGCGGGGGGCGATCTGCTGATGAGCGGCTTTCTGGAGGAGGATATCCCCGTGATTGAGGCGCGGGCCCGTGCCTGCGGCCTCGAACCGGTCGAGTCGCGCCTGCGGGAGGGTTGGGCCCTCGTCCGGGTAAAACGGAGCTGAGGTGGCAGGCACGTTCCGGACATACAAGGGGCGCGGCATTGTCCTGCACACGCTCAAGTACGGCGACAGCGCGATGGTGGTCCACCTGCTCACCGACGTGCGGGGACGCCAGAGCTACATGGTGCAGGGAATCCGCAGCGGCCGCGGACGGGGATCGAAACTGGCCCTTTTCCAGCCGCTCTTCGCCCTTGAGTTCGAGGGGCTGGATTCGACGCGCCAGCAGATGCACCGCTTCCGGGAGGTGCAGAGCGGCATCGTCCTGCAGCGCATCCCGTTCGATGTGCGGCGGTCGACGATCGCCCTTTTCATGGCCGAGGTGCTCTACCGGCTGGTGCGGGAGAGCGAACCCGATCCGGCGCTTTTCGACTTCGTGTGGGAGAGCATCGGGGCGCTCGATACCATGGAGGAGGGGGTGGCCAACTTCCACCTCTGGTTCCTGGTCAACCTGAGCCGCTTCCTGGGCTTCTTCCCGGGCAACCGCTACCGGGCCGAGAGCTGGTTCGACATCCGCGAGGGACAGTACGTCACGCTCCGTCCGCCCCATCCGATGGTGATGGAGCCCGCGATGGCGCGCCTGCTGAACGACTTTGTCGAGTGCGACGTCCGCTGCCTGGCCGAGATCGGACTCAACCGGGGACAGCGGGCCGCCTTCCTGGAGGCGCTGTTGAGCTATTATGGCTATCACCTGGATGCCATCCATGCCGTGCAGTCGGTCCGAATTTTGCAGGAGGTATTTTAGAGCAATAAATAAATGAAGAGACAGTCCGCATGGCGGGCGTAAAACGAAAGATGTGCCGTATGAAACGAATCTTTTTAGGGCTGCTTTTGATTGCAGCAGCTGCGGTGGCTGCCGCACAGCCGCAAGTTGACGAGTCCCTCCGGAGAGCCGTAGAGGGGCGCGAGTTGAAACCGACGAACCCCCGTCAGGAGGAACGGGATCGGTGGTACGAGGCTTTCCGCGAGCCCGATTCGTTGGGGTTGGAGTCGCTGACTCTCTTCCCGTTGGGCTTTTTCGTCCCGACCGAGCCGGTCGAGATTGTGGCTCCGATGAGTTCGGTGGTGCGGATTCAACTCAAGAACAAGCCGCGCAAGATCGATATCATCCCCTACAAGGTGCGTAGCGGCTGGTTTACCATCTCCAACGGACAGGCCCAGAACTGGAGCCCCTTCCCGGATGCCTATCTGGATGCACGCACCCTCTCCTTCCCCCATTCCGGGCGGAGATGATGCCGTGCAGGGGCGCATCGTGCCCGTTGCCGTTACACGGAGGTCGGACCTGCTCAGCGGGTCCGACCCTTTTGTTTCCGGGGTGTTCCGTGCTGCCGGAGCGGCTGGGAAGTGTGTTGCTGGGAGGGGCGGAAAAAGTAGCTCTTTTGGCGGCGCTTCTCCTCCTGCGTGCGGGCCACGTAGACCTTTTCGCCGGTGTAGGGATTTTCGCCCATGTAGAACATCACCGACGAGAAGGTCATCGGTGTCGGGGTGAGATCCTGCACCTGCTCCAGGGTGAAGTGGAGCCGTCCGAGCACCTTCTCCGAGAGGGCCTTCATCTCCTGCTCGGTGCATCCCGGGTGGGAGGAGATGAAGTAGGGAATCAACTGGTAGGGAAGCTCATGCTGGCGGCAGATGCGGTGGAAGTCGTCGTTGAGCCGCTCGAAGAGGGTGAACGAGGGCTTGCGCATCAGTCGGAGCACCCGATCCTCGGTGTGCTCCGGAGCCACCTTCAGCCGCCCGGAGGTATGGTGGAGAATGACCGTTTCGAGGTAGTTGCTCTCGTCGAAGAGGTCGTAGCGGATGCCGCTGCCGATAAAGGCCTTCTTGATCCCCTTAACCTGCCGGATTCTGGCGTACAGATCCAGCAGCGGACGGTGGTCGTTGTCGAGGTTCGGGCACCGCTTCGGATGGAGGCAGGAGGGGCGGCGGCACTTGGCGCAGAGCCCCCGGTCGCGTCCCCCCAGCCGGTACATGTTGGCCGAGGGGCCGCCGATGTCGGAGAGATAGCCCTTGAAGTCGGGCATCCGGGTGATCCGTTCGACCTCGCGCAGAATCGAGGCCTCGCTGCGCGAGGCGATGAACTTCCCCTGGTGGGCCGAGATGGTGCAGAAGGAGCAGCCGCCGAAGCAGCCCCGGTGGAGGTTGACCGAGTGTTTGATCATCTCCCAGGCCGGGATCTCGCCGCGCCCCTCGTAGCGCGGGTGGGGCGCCCGCTCGTAGGGCAGGTCGAACGAGTGGTCGAGCTCCTCGGTGGTGAGGGTCGCATTGGGCGGGGTGATGACCACGTACCGCTCACCGATCTGCTCGACGAGGGTCTCTTCCGGCTCCATGAGGTTGCTGAGGGTCTCGATGCGGGTGAAGTTCTCGCCGAAGGCGTGTTTGTCGGCCACGCACTCCTCGTAGGAGTGCAGGCGGATCGTTTTGGCCGGATCGAGCCGGTCGACATATTTGGCGTCGGCCAGGAATCCCACCTGCCGGATGTTCCGCAGCAGCTTGGCGTTGAATCCGTTCCTGAGTGCACGGGCCACCTGCTGGATCACCCGCTCCCCCATGCCGTAGATGAGCAGATCGGCTCCGCTCTCAGCCAGAATCGAGGGGTGGAGCGAGTCGCTCCAGTAGTCGTAGTGGGTCAGCCGTCGCAGCGAGGCTTCGATGCCTCCGATGACCACGGGCACGCGCGGGAAGAGCCGCTTGAGAATCTGCGTATAGGTTTTGACGGCGTAGTCGGGGCGGAATCCCGCCTTACCGCCGGGGGTGTAGGCGTCGTTGCTGCGCAGGCGGAGGTTGGCCGTGTAGTGGTTGACCATCGAGTCCATCGCTCCGGCCGAGATGCCGAAGAAGAGGCGCGGGGCGCCGAGTTTGGTGAAGTCGCGCAGGTCGTCCCGCCAGTTGGGCTGCGGCACGATGGCCACGCGATACCCTTCGGCCTCGAGCAGCCGGCCGATGACGGCCGGACCGAAGGCCGGATGGTCGATGTAGGCATCCCCTGAGAAGAGGATTACGTCCAGTTCGTCCCATCCGCGGGCGCGAACCTCCTTGAGTGTGGTGGGTAGAAACATCTTGTGCGAACGGTTTTATTCCTCTCCGGCCTCCGTACGGCCTGCGGCGGTGTAGGCCTCCCATTTGGCCAGCACGGCCTGGAAGTCGGCCGGGAGTTCGCTCTCGAAGTAGACCTCCTTCCCGGTGGTCGGGTGCTGGAACCCCAGCGAACGGGCGTGGAGCGCCTGGCGGGGCATCAGGGCGAAGCAGTTCTCGATGAACTGCTTGTATTTGTTGAAGGTGGTTCCCTTGAGGATCCGGTCGCCGCCGTAGCGCTCGTCGTTGAAGAGCGGATGGCCGATCCACTGCATGTGGACGCGGATCTGGTGCGTGCGGCCCGTCTCGAGGCGGCACTCGATGAGCGTGACGTATCCGTAGCGCTTCAGCACGCGGTAGTGGGTGACGGCGTGCTTGCCCTCCGAACCGTCCTCGAAGACGAACATCTTCTGGCGGTCTCTGGGGTTGCGGCCTATGTTGCCCGTGATCGTCCCTTCGTCCTGATCGAAGTTGCCCCATACGAGGGCAATGTATCGGCGCGTGATCGTATGGTCGAAGAACTGCTTGGCCAGCCGGGCGTGGGCCCGTTCGCTTTTGGCCACCACGAGCAGCCCCGAGGTGTCCTTGTCGATGCGGTGAACCAGTCCCGCCCGCATGTCCCCCTCCTGGAAGAGAGGCAGGTTGCGCAGGTGGTAGGTCAGGGCGTTGACCAGCGTCCCCGAGTAGTTGCCGTGGCCGGGGTGAACCACCATGCCGGCCGGCTTGTTGACAATCAGCAGGTCGTCGTCCTCGTAGGGGATCTCGAGCGGAATGTTCTCGGGGATGATCTCGACCTCCCGCTTGGGATAGGGCATCACCAGCGAGATCCTGTCGCCGGGCTTGACCTTGTAGCTCGATTTGGTCGGGGTGCCGTTCACCAGAATGTTGCCGGCATCGGCCGCCGCCTGGATGCGGTTGCGGGAGCAGTGCTCCATGCGGCAGGCGAGGAACTTGTCGAGCCGGATGGGGCTCTGGCCCCGGTCGGCCGTGACGCTGAAGTGCTCGTAGAGTCCCTCCTGCCCCTCTTCGGAGCCCTCCTCCTCCAGTTCGTCGTCCAATTCGTCGATCAGTTCGTCCGGGTCGGGTCTGTGTTGGTTTTCGCTCATCGGTCGCGCTTCCGTTTATTCAAAGAATTCGTCGTATCGGGTGTGGTCGTAGAGCCCTTCGCCGTTGGCATCCTCCTCGAAGGGATTCTCCTCCACGACGTTGGACAGACTGTCCAGCTGGGCGCGGGCCAGTGAGTCGGCCTCGGCCTCTTGCATCCGGCGCAGCTCCTCGGCGGCAGCCCGCATCTGTTTGTCAGCCGCAGCGCTCTGGTTGGCGGTCTTGGTGGCATCGAGCGTCAGCGTAAGACGTACCGGCGTTCCCAGCCGTACGGGCGAACCGGCCGACGGACTCTGCAGGTAGACCTTCGCCTCCTTCTGGTTCAGCAGGTTGATGCCGTCATCGTAGGAGATCTCCCCGACGTTGAGCCCCAACTCCCAGAGGCGACTCTTGGCCTGGGTCAGGTGCAGCCCCACCACCTTGGGGGTCAGCGTCGAGGCGTTGCCGCTCTCCCCCACGTAGAGGGTGACGCCCGACCCCATCTCGGCCTGCAGGCGGCTGTTGCTTGCCACGCGCTTCCCGTCCACGTACTGTTCGAGCACGTAGTTGGTGGCCATGTCGGGCTGGTAGACGATCTTCTCGATCCCGAGTCCCGCCACTTCAAGCATGTTCTTGGCCTGGCGGAGCGAGCGGCCTGCCACATAGGGGACGTTCACCATCTTCTGGGCGTAGGAGTTGATCGTCACGTAGATCGTCCGCCCGGGTTTGACCTCGACTCCCCTCTCGGGCAGCTGGTCCAGCACGATGCCCCCTTCGTAGATGGGGACATAGAGCGAGTCGTTGACGTGGACCTTCAACCCCTCGTGACGGGCCCGGTCCATAGCCTCCTCGATCGGGATGCCGGCCAGGTCGGGGACGGTCCGTGAGGCGTTGTGGCGGGTTCCCAGCAGCAGGAGCAGGTGGGTTACAACCCCCAGCACGAGCAGCAGCGCAATGATGATCAGCAGGTGCTTGAGCAGGGGCCTTTCACATATTTTCTTCCAGATTTCCGTGAGTTTTGTCATGGTATTAACGGGTTGTTGGGCTGTTTTCAGGCTATGGTTCCCGCCGCGGGGCCGCTATTTGGGCGCCTTGCGGTAGAGGTAGATGGCGATGAAGAGGTAGAGGATGTTGGGAATCCAGACCGCCAGCCCCGGGGGCAGCGATCCGCTCTTGGCAAACTCCTCGAATACGCGGTTGAACATGATGTAGGAGAAGCAGAGCGTGATGCCGATTCCGATGTGCAGGCCGGTTCCGCCCCGCACCTTGCGCGAGGAGAGCGATACGCCGATCAGGGTCAGGATGAAGGTGGCCATCGGATAGGCGAAGCGGGCGTGCTGCTCCACCTGGATGATGGAGATCGAGTCGGAGCCCTTGCTGCGCTGCTGTTCGAGGAAGCGGTTCAGCTCCCCGATGTTCATGGTCTTGATCAGTTCGTTGATACGTCCCAGCTCGGCGATGTCGAGGTTGATCAGCGTGTCAAGGTTGCGGCGCTGGGTGAAGGTCTCCATCCCGAGCGAATCGAAGGTGCGGGTGGTGTAGCGCGATGCGGTCCAGCGGCCCGTTTCGAGGTTGTAGCGCGCCTCGGCGGCCTCGAGTGATTCGGTCATCTCGCCCCCCTTGTATCGTTCCAGGGCAAAGAAGGCGGCCTGGCTGTTCTCCTTGGAGTAGCTGCGGATGTAGGTGAAGACGCCCGGTTCGATCTGGCGGTAGATGTGCCGGTCGAACTGGTAGTTCTTCTTGCGTTTGATGTACTGGCTTTCGAAGGCGACCGACTTCTGCTGGGCGCGGGGGATGACCCACAGGTTGAGGGTCAACGAGAGCGAGGCGATGATCAGTGCGCCGAGGAAGTAGGGCCACATCAGCCGTCGGAAGCTCATGCCGCCCGAGAGCATGGCCACGATCTCGGTCTGGTAGGCCATCTTCGAGGTGAAGAAGATGACGGCGATGAAGGTGAACAGCCCGCTGAACTGGTTGATGAAGAAGGGGATGAAGTTGACGTAGTAGTCGAAGATGATCGTTTTCAGCGGAGCCTTCAGCGTGGTGAAGTCATCGATCTTCTCTACGTAGTCGAACACCACGACGATCACGATGATCATGGCGATGGCGAAGAAGTAGGTGCTCAGGAACTTCCTGAGGATGTACCAGTCGAGGATCTTGAATCCCGGCCAGCTCGGTCTCGGCAGTCTGAATTTCATCTTTCGTTGGGCTTCTGGGGGTTATAGTCGGCGTCCGAGTTTGGCGACCGCCTGCTCTTTCCACGCGGCGAAGTCGCCGGCGATGATGTGTCGGCGCGCCTCGGTTACCAGCCGCAGGTAGAAGGCGATGTTGTGCAGCGAGGCGATCTGTGCGGCGAGCATCTCCTGGCAGATGGTCAGGTGGTGCAGATAGGCCTTCGAGTAGAGCGTATCGACGAAGGCGGTCCCTTCGGGGTCGATCGGGGAGAAGTCGTCTTCCCACTTTTTGTTGCGGATGTTGATCGTCCCCTCCCAGGTGAATAGCTGTCCGTTGCGTCCGTTGCGCGTGGGCATGACGCAGTCGAACATGTCGACGCCGCGGGCGATTCCCTCCAGGATGTTGGCCGGCGTGCCGACCCCCATCAGGTAGCGGGGACGGTCCTGCGGCAGGATGGCGTTGACCACCTCGATCATCTCGTACATCACCTCGGTCGGCTCTCCGACGGCCAGACCGCCGATGGCGTAGCCGTCCGCCTCGTATTGTTTCACGTTCTCGGCTGCATGGGCTCTCAGATCGGGGTAGGTACACCCCTGCACGATCGGGAAGAGGGCCTGGTAGTGGCCGTATTTGGGCGAGGTCTGGTGGTAGCGGTTGAAACAGCGCTCCAGCCAGCGCTCGGTCAGCACCAGCGACTTGGCGGCATACTCGCGGGGCGAATCCCCCGGCGGACACTCGTCGAAGGCCATCATGATGTCGGCGCCGATCGTACGCTCGGTGTCGATCACGCTCTCGGGGGTGAACAGGTGGCGCGATCCGTCAATGTGCGACTGGAAATGGCACCCCTCTTCCTTGAGTTTGCGGCATCCGGCCAGCGAGAAGACCTGAAATCCGCCGCTGTCGGTCAGCATCGGACCATCCCAGGTCGAGAATCGGTGTACGCCGCCGGCCTCTTCGAGGATCTTCATGCCGGGACGCAGGTAGAGGTGGTAGGTGTTGGCCAGAATGATCTGGGCGTGCGCCTCGTTGCGAAGGTCGCGGTGGAAGATGCCCTTCACCGTGGCGGCCGTTCCTACGGGCATGAAGATGGGGGTCTGGATCACGCCGTGATCCGTCGTCAGTTCACCTGCCCGGGCCTGAGAGGAGGGGTCTTTGTGTTGGAGCGTGAATTTCATATACAATAATAACGTACAAAAATAGGTAAAACTATTCAGAATTCATAAAAAAAGCGTCAGACCCCGCCCTCCCGGGCGGAAAATGGACGGAGAAATTCCTCGCGTCGGGGAATGTCGCTCCTGTCCGCGGACACGAAAAAAGGGCGGCCGAATCGTCGGTCGCCCCTCTTTCGGTTGGATCTGCTTTTGCTATGACCTCTTCTGAAGCACCTGTTCGAGGGTGCGGATGAACTCGTCGGCCGGCATGCCGCCCGTGATCTGGGCGAGCAGCTCCCCTTCGGTGTCGAAGATCAGGAAGGTCGGAATGGAGCGTACTCCGTACTTCTTGGCCAGCGCCGATCCCGTGGGCTTTTCGATGTCGTATTTGGCTGCAACGAAGTGCTCGGCCATGAAGTCCCCCACCTTGGCCTGTGAGAAGACGTCGCGCTCCATGCTCTTGCAGGGGCCGCACCAGGTGGCGTAGAGATCTATGAAGACCAGTTTGTTCTGTTGGACGGCCTCCTCGCGGACGGCGTCCAGATTCTTGTCCGAGAAACGGACCTGGGCGTTGGCCGTAACGGCAGCGCCGACGAGCAACAGCAGGGTAAACAGGAATTTTTTCATTGTTTTTCTCTTTTTGAGGGTTACTGATAAAAATAGAACGGAACAATCCCTCCGAAAATTATGCCGACTCCAGACGGGCCGTGCTCAGAAGTCCGCAGGCGGCCTGGATGTCCTCGCCCCGCGACGCCCGGATGGTCGTGTGAATCCCCTTGCGGGTCAGCGCGTCGCGGAAGGCGGTCATGGCCTTTGCGTCGGGCGAGAAGTAGGGCGATCCGGGGATCTTGTGGAAGCGGATCAGGTTGATGCGGCACTTGATGCCGTCGAGCAGGCGGCAGAGCTCGCGGATGTGGCGGGGCGAGTCGTTCATCCCGCTCAGGAGGATGTATTCGAACGAGACGCGGCGCTGATGGGTGAAGTCGTAGCGGCGCAAAATCTCGACCACCGAACGGATCGGCCATGCCTTTTCGACCGGCATGATCTCGGCCCGCTCTTCCGGGAAGGGGTTGTGGAGGCTGACGGCCAGGTGCACCGAGGTGCTGTCGAGGAAACGTTCCAGCGCCGGAGCGACCCCCGAGGTCGAGACGGTGATGCGGGTGGGTGACCAGCCGAATCCCCACGGGGAGGTGAGGATCTCGAGTGCCGCGAGCAGGTTGTCCAGGTTGTCCAGCGGTTCGCCCATCCCCATGAAGACCAGATTCGAGAGCCGTTCCCGCTCGGGCAGCGACCCGATCTGGTTCAGGATCTCCTGAACGGAGAGCGAGTGCTGGAGCCCCTGTCGTCCCGTGGCGCAGAAGCGGCACCCCATGCGGCACCCCGCCTGCGAGGAGACGCAGAGCGTGGCCCGGTCGCCGTCGGGGATGTAGGCCGATTCGATGTAGTGCCCCTGCGAGGTGCGGTAGAGGTACTTTTTCGTTCCGTCGGACGAGGTGCTCACCCCTTCGGGCGGGATCAGCCCTATCCGGTGGGTCTGAGCCAGCCGTTCGCGCTGTCTGACCGGCAGATCGGTCATGGCCTCGATCGAGTTCGTATGCTTGACATAGAGCCATCGGGCGATCTGCCGGGCGGCGAAACGGGGCAGCTGCAGTTGACGGCAGAGCTCCTCCAGTTCGGAGAGGGTCTGCCCGTAAAGGTATTCTTGAGTGGGCATACGACGCTTTGTGGTTGAGGTTGGTGTCGACAAAATTAGTTAAAAAATGAAGATTTTCGGGTTCCCCGTGTTGAATTTGATTTTTTATCTCTATATTTGTCGGGAGATAGTCTGCCGTTTGCGCGGCTTGGATACGGATAACAATAATTGAAAGACAATAATGGAAATCAAAAAATCGCGAAAAGCGAATCTGGAAAACAGACGCGGTATTTTTCTTGAGATTGGCCTGGTTATTGCCCTGGCAGTCGTGATCGGTGCCTTCGGGTGCACATCGAGAGATCGCAACGTAGAGAAGATCGATATGGAGTTGGGCCCGATCGAGACGGATCTGGTGGAGATTACGCGTCCCGACCAGCCGCAGGAGCAGCCGCAGGTCAAGAAGGTCGAAATGAACGTGGTGAGCGACGTTCTCCAGCTGGTAGACAACTCGACCAAGACGGATACGGAGTTGACCTTTACCGATTTCGATGACGATATGGAGATCACCATCGCAGCTCCCCAGGAAGAGGAGATCGTCGAGGAGGAGATCTTCGTGGTTGCCGAGGAGATGCCTTCGTTCATGGGCGGCGACCTGACCACCTTCCGCAACTGGGTGCAGGAGCGTGTGAAGTATCCGGCCATTGCCCAGGAGCTCGGCATTTCGGGACAGGTTATCCTGCAGTTCGTGGTCGAGAAGGACGGTACGCTGACGAACATCCAGGTGCTCCGTTCTCCGGACAGCTCGCTCTCGGATGAGGCTATCCGTGTGCTGAAGACCTCGCCCAAATGGAAGCCGGCCATGCAGCGAAACAAACCCGTGCGTTTGAAGTATACGCTGCCGGTAGTATTCCGCATCGCGGAGTAGGCTTCCGTTGAAGCATTGAAAAAAAGGGTATCCTGTGCGAGATGGGATACCCTTATTTATCAACGTATCCGAGGGTACGTGGCTCTTGCCATTGTAAAAAACAGAGTATTTTGGGAGTAAACAACCATACGAAGAGCAATCGTCCGGCGGAGGAGGAGTCGATGCAGCGGGCGGTGCTGATCTCGGTAATCCGCGACCAGCAGGATGCGCGCCAGACCGAAGAGTACCTCGACGAGTTGGAGTTCCTGGCCGAGACGGCCGGCATCGTCGGGGTGAAACGCTTTACGCAGCGGCTGGCCAATCCGTCGGCCCGGATCTACGTCGGCCCCGGCAAACTGGAGGAGATCGCCGCCTATTGCGAACAGAACGAGATCGACGTGGCGATCTTCGACGATGAGCTTTCGCCGTCGCAGACCCGCAACATCGAGGCGGCGATGCCCTGCCGCATTCTGGACCGTACACGACTGATTCTCGATATCTTCATGTCGCGGGCCCAGACGGCCTACGCCAAGACGCAGGTCGAACTGGCCAACTACCAATACATGCTGCCCCGTCTTTCGGGCTTGTGGACCCACCTCGAACGTCAGCGAGGCGGTACGGGAACCCGTGGCGGTGCCGGTGAGCGTGAGATCGAGACCGACCGCCGTATCGTGCGCGACCGGATCGCCAAACTGAAGGAGGATCTGAAGAAGATCGACCGTCAGATGTCCGTGCAGCGTTCCAACCGCGGCTCGCTCGTCCGGGTTGCGCTGGTCGGCTATACCAACGTCGGAAAATCGACGCTGATGAACTTGCTGTCGAAGAGCGACGTGTTTGCCGAGAACAAACTCTTCGCCACGCTCGACACGACGGTGCGCAAGGTGGTCTTCGACAACCTCCCCTTCCTGCTCTCGGATACGGTCGGATTTATCCGCAAGCTGCCCACCGAGCTGGTCGAGTCGTTCAAATCGACCCTCGACGAGGTGCGCGAGGCGGATCTGCTGCTGCACGTGGTTGACATCTCCCATCCGCAGTTCGAGGAGCAGATTGCGGTGGTGAAGCAGACGCTGCAGGATATCGGCGCGGGCAACAAGCCGGTCTACCTGGTCTTCAACAAGGTCGATGCCTATACCTATACGGAGAAGGATCCGGACGATCTGACCCCCGCCACGCGAGAGAACCTTTCGCTCGAGGACCTCAAGCAGAGCTGGATTGCGAAGGCCAACACCCCCTGCATCTTCATCTCGGCCGTCGAGAAGATCAATATCGACAAGCTGCGGACGGACCTCTACGGCATGATCCGCGAGATTCATGCGGGACGCTACCCGTTCAACAACTTCCTCTATTAACCCGAAGATTCGTAGATAACCCTAATAGCGAGTATTATGTTGCACATCCTCAGCCAGGAGAACACGGTTCTCAACAAATTCGTCGCAGAGATTCGCGATAAAGTGATTCAGAAGGATTCGATGCGTTTCCGCCGCAACCTGGAACGGATCGGCGAGATTTCGGCCTACGAGATCTCGAAGACCTTCTCGTACGAGCCGAAGGTGGTGGAGACGCCGCTGGGCGAGGCAACCGTCGAGACGATCACCGACAACCTGGTCATTGCAACGATTCTGCGGGCGGGACTCCCCTTCCACCAGGGCTTTCTGAACTACTTCGACGATGCGCAGAACGCCTTTGTTTCGGCCTACCGCAAGAGTACGAAGGACGGCAAGTTCAAGGTGAAGGTCGAGTATATCTCGTGCGGCGATCTGGAGGGGAAGACCCTGCTGCTGGTCGATCCGATGCTGGCGACCGGTTCGTCGCTCGTGCTGGCCTACAACGCCCTGTGCGAGAAGGGCGGAACGCCGAAACATACGCACGTGGCGGCCGTCATTGCCAGTGAGCAGGGCATCGAATATGTCGAGAAGAACATGCCCCGACTGACCACGACGATCTGGTGTGCGGCCGTCGACGAGGAGCTCACCTCGCGGGCCTATATCGTGCCGGGCATCGGCGATGCCGGTGATCTGGCCTACGGCGAGAAGATCTGATGCGCCGTTTTCTCTTCATCCTGGCCGTTTTCTGCACGACCGTACTCTGGATGGTGGTGCAGAAACCGCTGTTCCTGCTCTTTTACCACGCGCAGGCGGCCCAATCCTCCTTCGGGGAGTGGTTGGGGGTGATGTGGCATGGCCTTACCCTCGACAGCACGGTGGCCGGCTACGTGACGGCCTTCCCGGTGCTGGTCGTCCTCTTTTCGCTCTGGATCCCCCTCTCGCGGAGGGTCTGGCGCATCATCCTGATAGTCTACTTTGCGCTCATATCGCTCTTCGCCGCAACGGTTTTTGCCGTCGATCTGGGGCTGTACGGCTATTGGGGCTTCCGCCTCGACGGCTCGGTGCTGATCTACCTGTCGGATCCGAAGGAGGCGATGGCGAGCCTCTCGTGGGGCGAGACGCTGCGGCAGGTCGCAATCCTGCTCCTCTACGGCGGCGCCATGATGTGGAGCTACCTCTGCGTGCTGCGTCTCTTCCGCAACGATCCGCTTCCGCTGCTGCGCCGCATCGGAGCTTCGCTCTGCACCCTCTTCATCGCCGGCCTCACCTTTCTGGCCATCCGCGGTGGAGTGACCGTCGCTACGGCCAACGTCAGCAAGGTCTATTTCAGCGCCAATATGTTTCTCAACCACGCGGCGACCAACCCCATCTTCTCGTTTCTCTCGTCGGTCGGTTCGAACAAGGATTACGCCTCGGCCTACCCCTTCTTTGACGAGGAGCGGCGGGCGGCTCTCTTCGATGAGATTCGGGGCAACCGCCCCGGAGCGGATGAGGGTACTCCGCAGCTGCTCACAACCAGCCGCCCCAACGTGGTGCTGATCATCCTCGAGAGCTTCAGCCGCACGATCATGGACGAAACGGTCGACGGCGAGCCGGTGATGCCCTGGATGAACCGCCTGAAGGAGGAGGGAATCTGGTTCGAGAACTTCTATGCCAACTCATTCCGGACCGATCGGGGCGAGGTGGCCATCCTGAGCGGCTACCCGGCGCAGACCTCGATGTCGATCATGAAACTGCCCCGCAAGAGCGCGACGCTGCCCTCGATGGCCCGCTCGCTGCAACGGGAGGGGTACCGAACGCTGTTCATGTACGGCGGCGATCTGAACTTCACGAACCAGTCCTCGTTCATGTATGCCACCGGCTGGGAGCGCCTCATCTGGCAGAAGGATCTGCAGCTCGATGCCCCCACTTCGAAGTGGGGCTATGCCGACGATGTGATGATCCCGCTGTTCGGCGATGAGGTGGAGCGTCTGGACCGTGAGGGACAACCTTTCCTGGCCGGTCTGCTGACCCTTTCGAGCCACGAACCCTTCGAGGTCCCCTATTCGAAGTTCGAGGACAAGCTGCTCAACTCGATGGCCTTTGCCGACGAGCAGGTAGGGCTGCTCATCGAACGTCTCAAGGCCTCGCCCGTGTGGGATAATCTGCTGGTCGTGCTGGTGGCCGACCACGCCTACATGTACCCCTACAACGTGGCCTACAACGCCTCGCTGCGCCACCGCATCCCGATGATCTGGACAGGCGGTGCCGTCAGGGAGCCGATGAAGGTCGAAACATTCGCCTCGCAGATCGACCTCTGCGCCACGCTGCTGGCGCAGCTGGGCCTTTCACACGAGGAGTTCGACTTCAGCAAAAACATCTTCGGGGCGATCCCCCCGCATAAATTCGGCTACTGGTGCTTCAGCGACGGATTCGGCGTGATCGACGCCGAGGGGGAGACGATCTATGACCATGCGACCGGACGGGTCGTATCGGGCGACCCCGATTCCGAACGATTGGAGTGGGGAAAAGCACTGCTGCAAACTACCTACGAGGATATCGACCGCCGCTGACGGGAGAGGTGTCTGCAACGGGACAACCTTTGACGGCGGGCGGCTGACTCATTCCCGTTGCGCGGGGCGCAACTACGGGACGGGATCGTACCCGCTGCCGCCCCAGGGATGGCAGCGGGAGAGTCTTTTGAGGGTGAGCCACAACCCCTTCAGCGGCCCGTACTTGCGCAGTGCCTCGATGGCATACTGCGAGCAGGTCGGCGTGTAGCGGCAGGAGGGGGGCGTGAACGGCGAGATGCAGTACTGGTAGAACTTGACCAGCAGGATCAGGGGAAAGGCGCAGATGCGTTTAAATACGCGCCATGATTTGTCCCAGAATTTTGCGTACGGCATGCTCTATGACCCGGTAGGGGGTAATCTCTTTGGTGGAATAGATCAGGGCAAGATCGAGCGCTACGGGCTGTCCGTCGCGTCCGAGGATCGTCTTGTGAAGCCGGTAGGCCTCCTTCATGCGCCGCCGCTGGAGGTTGCGTTTGTTGGCCCTTTTCTGGAACTTCTTGGGAACGGAGAAGAGCACCTCGGCCGAGGGGATCTCGTCCGCCTCGGCAAACCAGACGTAGCGCAGCGGATAGACAAACCCGCTCTCTCCGTTCTCGAACAGACGGCGAATGGCTCCGAACGAGCGGAGCCTCTCGGTGCGGGGGAGCGAGTTGAGGCTCATTTTATTTTTTTTCGGTCTTCTCGGCAGCGGGCGTACGGCGTACGCGGCTCTTCTTGGCCAGTTTGCTCTGCTGGGTGCGGAGGAACTCCTCTTTCTGGCTGTTGTCCGTGACGGCTACGTCCTCGACCTCCTCGCCCTTGCCGATGCGGGTCAGGTAGATGTCCACCGCCTTGGCCATGGAGGGAATTTCGGGGGTCGGAGCCATCGCCTTGACCTTGATGCCGGCGGCTACGGCTGCCCGCAGTGTCCCTTCGCCGAAGGTGGCTACGGCCGGCAGGTCGTTGATGTCGAACTGCTCGGTGATCGCCTTGACGTCCGACGGGGAGTAGAGGGCCAGCAGCCCGAACTTCTTGATGTCCAGGTGGCTCAGATCGGAGGCAACGGTGCGGGCGAGGATCACCGGATCGAACTGCATCTTGAGTTTGGTGAGCGCCTCCGGAAGTTCCGGCTTGTGGGGCTCGCTCAGGGTGAGGATGAACTTTTCGTCCTTGTGTTTGATGATGAGTTCGATGAAGTTGGTGAAGCTTCCGTCCGCGAAGGAGATCTTGCGTTTGCGGTATACGATGTATTTCTGCAGATAGAGGGCTACGGCCTCGGTCTGGCAGATGTATTTCATGGTTTCGGGAACGGTGATGCGCGACTCCTCGCAGATGCGGAAGAAGTTGTCGATCGTCGTCCGGGAGGTGAAGATAACGGCCGTATGAGCGAGAATATCAACTCGTTGGCTGCGGAATTCTTTCAGTGAGATGCCCTCGATACGGATAAAGGGAAGGTAGTCGATCTCTACCTTGTGCTTTTTTGATAACTCGTAAAACGGAGCTTTCTCGATCACGGCAGGACGCGGCTGCGAGACCAATACGTTGTTGACTTTCAAATCCGGTCGGTTTTAAGATTTATCAAATTTTTGCCATCCAGAACCCTATGAGGTTCAATGGGAAAATTTCAACGCCACAAAGGTACAAAATCCAATGCAAAATTGAAATTTTTTTGGATAGAAAGAGCATGAGCGTGTCTTTCAGGAAGAGGAGCAGGATGATTCCCATGACGCCGATCGTGACATAGAGAACAATCCGGCCGGCTTCGGACGGTGTCAGTATGTATAGCAGCGCGAGCGGGCAGAGGATGAGTGATGCCAGACTGAAATAGTTGAATTTCAGGTTTGTCAACAGCCTGACTGTCTGCTGTGAGAGGGTGATGTGTCCCACGATCCACAACAGCCCCACCTGGAAGAGGGCGATTGCCGCGATGGTCAGTACCACGAGGATGCCCGATACGGGGATCCATTGCGGCGGCATAAGCGTCGGGAGCGGGAGTGCCTGATCGGTCAGGCGCAGCAGTACCAGCGCGAGCGTCGGAAGGCCGATCACGGTCATGGTCCAGAGGAAGCGGATGTTCGAGCTTCCCTGGATTTCGGTCATTCGGGCCGATTTGGAGGGGGAGAGGCTGAGCTTGCGGAGCAGATCGCAACTCTCCTGCAGGCTTCGGCAGATGACGAACAGGTAGATGAGCGCCAGGGCGAGCACGATCCCCTGGAAGAGCCCCGATTCGTAAACCGGAGTCGGTTCCCGCAGCGGATGCGGCGCCGCAACGAGCGACGATCCCTCACCGAAGACCTGCTCCGGGGCGACGCTCTCCGGGGCCGGGCCCATAAGGAGCGAGTCGGCCTTCTGGCTCAGCGAGTGGAACCACGCCGCCGCCGCTTCGAAGCGGAGCGAATCCCCTCCTGCTGCCCCTGCAAGGGTGTCGGCCCCGGTTGCAGCCAGAGGGTTCGACGAGGAGGCCGCCAGCGTGTCGGTCGTGTTTGCCGCGAGTGAATCGGCTGCTATGTCGATCGGCGAGGTGATCATTCGAAGTAGCGTTTGAGGGTGATTCGAATGTCGGTGCCTTTGCCCGGCTCGGAGTTGACAACCCCGATCTTGCCGTCGTGATACTCCTCCACGATGCGGCGCGAGAGGGACAGCCCGAGTCCCCAACCCCGGGTTTTGGTTGTGAATCCCGGTTCAAAGATCCGTTTCCAGTTGCTTTTGGGAATGCCCTTTCCGGTATCGCGGATGTCGATCATCACGTATTTATCGTCCGAGGAGATCTCCACGTCGATGCGTCCCTGTCCCTGCAGGGCATCGAGCGAGTTCTTGATCAGGTTCTCGACCACCCATTCGAACAGCGCCGGATTGATGTTCGCCTTGACGGGGGCGATGGCCAGTCCGTTGTAGTCGATGGTGACGTTGCGCGGGGCGCGCGGGCGGAAGTACATGACCACCTCGCCCACCACTTCGTTGATGTTCTGGGGGGTGAGCGGGGTGTCGGATCCGATCTTCGAGAAGCGGTCGACGATCTTCATCAGGTGGGCCAGGTCCTTGTTCATCTCATCGACGGCATTCTGGTCGACGGGCTGCGTGCGCAGGTATTCGATCCACCCGAGCAGCGACGAGGTGGGGGTTCCCAGCTGGTGGGCCGTCTCCTTGGCCAGTCCGATCCAGATGCGGTTCTGCTCGTCCTGTTTGGTCGAGCGGAAGGCGATGAAGGCGAACAGCAGGAAGATGACCGTCACGCTGAGCTGGATGTAGGGGAACCAGTAGAGGGTTTTGAGCAGCCGTGACTGGCCGTAGAAGATGATGTGCCGATGGTTGGGCCCCCAGTAGTACTGGATGGTGATCGGGGTGTTCTCCTCGGTAAGCTGGTTGATCTTCTCGCGCAGCAGATCGGGGTGGTTGATGATCTGCTCGGGGATGAGGTGCGAGCGCAGCACCTTCAGATCCTGGTTGGTGATGATGAAGGGGATGTTGTTGCGCTGGCTCAGGATGTCGCGGATGAAGGGGTCGTTGCCCGAGTCGCTCATTACGTCGCTCATGGCGCGCTCCATGGCGTGCACCCAGAGCGAGACCTCGTGCTGCTCCTTTTCTCGCAGACGGCGGGCCATGTCATTGGTGAAGAGGAGCGATGCGGCTACCAGAACGACTCCGATGACGATGATGACGATCCGTTTGCGGAACGTGAGTATTTTACCCCCCAGGTTGAACATGATGTGCTATTCGGTCGCGGTTTCGGATTCGGTTGCGGAGAGAAGCCTCCGGTATTCGGCCGGATTCTCCAGCAGTTCGGCACCCCGCTCCACTTCGGGATCGTCGGCCACGTTGTGCTCGATCACGCCGGCCTGGTAGGCGTGGCGCAGGATGATGTCGCTGTTGATTGTCTCGATGATCTCCTTCTTGTAGGTCTGTAGGTTGGTCTGCTGGTCATCCTTCAGGTTGGCCTCGAGCCCCTCGATCTGCTCGACCATGTCGCGGTAGAGGTCGCTCTCGGCCGCCTTCTTGAGCAGCTTCAGCACACGGCGGCTCTCCGACTCGTAGGGAACCTCCTTCCCCTCCATAAACTTCTCGAAGTCGCTGTAATCCTCGTCGGTGATCGTGAAGCTCTTCAGGTCGATCGAATCGGCGTAGTGCTCCTGCATGTATTCGTCCACGAAGTCCTCGACGTAGCCGAGGACCAGCAGCGTGACGGCGAAGCGGCTGATGTACTCCGGCTTGGTCGTGATGTCGGGGGTGATGCCCCCCACGTCATAGACCTTGCGCCCGGTGCGGGTGGTGAATTCGCGGGCCAGCGAGTCGGCCGTCCGGTCCACCGTCCCGTCCTCCTTGCGCGAGGAGTAGTCGATGGCCTGGATGCATCGCCCGGAGGGGATGTAGTATTTGGCCGTGGTCACCTTCAGCATGGTGTTGTATCCCAGCGGCAGGGTCGACTGTACGAGCCCCTTGCCGTAGCTCTTCTGTCCGATCAGCACCGCCCGGTCGAGATCCTGCAGCGATCCGGCCACGATCTCGGCTGCGGAGGCCGAACTTCCGTTGATGAGCACAACCAGCGGCAGGTCGGGCAGGATCGGTTCGCTCTCGGTGCGGAATATCTGCTCCGAGGAGGCATTCCGCCCCTTCGTGCGGACGATCTCCGTCCCCTTGGGAACGAACATCGAGACGATCTTCACGGCCTCCTGGAGGACGCCGCCGCCGTTGCTGCGGTAGTCGAGGATCAGCCCCCGCAGGGTATCCTGCGAGCGGAGCCGTTCGATGGCCGTGCGCATCTCCTCGTACGACCCTTCGATGAAGTCGTTGTGCTGGATGTACCCGATTCCGTCGGCCACGAATCCGGCATAGGGAACGCTCGGAATGGCGATGCGCTCACGGGTGAGCGTCAGCGTGTCGTGGCCCCCGCCGATCAGCCGCTCGACCACCACCTCGACCGTGGTGTTGGGCGTTCCCTTCAGCGCGCTGCTGATCTGATCGGGCTTCCACCCCTTGGTCGATTCACCGTTGATGGCGATGATCTTGTCGCCGATGCGGATCCCGGCCCGGTCGGCCGGCGACCCCTGATAGGGCTGGGCGAAGATGATGTAATCCCCCTTTTTGCGGATCAGCGAACCTACGCCGCCGTATTTGCCGGTGGTAAGCAGGTCGAACTCCGACATGCTCTTTTCGGGCAGGAACTCCGTGTAGGGGTCCAGGTTGCGGGTCATACCTTCGGCGGCATCGGTCATCAGCTTGTCGGCGTCGACCTCGTCGACATAAAAGAGCGAGAGATTCCGCATCATGTTGACCAGAATCTCCATGTTCCGACCCAGACCGAAGTCGTTGGGTTTGCCACACCAGAAGAGAGCGCAGACGAGGGTCGTGGCTGCGACGATGGCGGTGTAGCGCAGGATGTGTGTTATCTTCTTACTCATAATTCTTGCGGGCTCGTTCGAGGTAGCTCTCCAGCCGGTAGTTGATGCGGGCCACGGCGCGGCGGATTCCCTCGATGGTGATCCATTCGCCGCACTGTGTGACGCGGATCTCGTCCTCGTAGAGGAGCATCAGCCGTTTGAAGAGGGTCTCGGCGCGGAAGACCATCTCGCCGTCACTTTCGCGGATCAGTTTGAACCCCTCCGAGGCGAAGGCGTTGATGATCTGCTCGCGGTTGACGGTCAGGCTGCCGATCTGCTGCCGGCTGATGAATCCGAATCGGGGATAGAGGGCCGAGAGCAGCACGACGGCTACGATCAGAATCACCCCGCGCGTGGAGTGAACCAGCGCATAGAAGGTCTCCGAAGGGGTGAGCAGCGAGGTGTTGGTCACGAACATCAAGGCCATGACTACCAGATATAAAACGCAGAGCGCGATAAAATATTTTACGCTTCGAATCAGATATTTCATAACGGTTCTCTATTTGGTGTGTTGATTCTCTTGGGGTTGGGTGATTCGCACAACGGCGTCGGCCACCTGCTGCATCAGCCACTTGGGGGTGGAGGTTGCACCGCATATTCCGACCGATTCCATGCCGTCGAACCATTCGGGTTGCAGCTCCCGGGCCTCCTCGATCGTGTGGCAGCGGGGATTGGCCTGGCGGCAGATCTCCGAGAGGACCTTGCCGTTGCTCGACTTGCGGCCGCAGACGAAGAGGACCGTATTGAACCGTCCGGCGAACTGGCGCAGATGGTCTTCCCGGTTGGCGACCTGGCGGCAGATGGTGTCGTGGGCGATGACCCGCGAGGGGTCGGCGGCCCGTCGGCGCATCTCTTCGGTCAGCTGTTCGAAGAGCTCGATGCTCTGGGTGGTCTGGGAGAGGAAGTAGATGGGGCGCGAGAAGTCGATCGCGTCGAGATCCTGCTCGTTCTCGATGACCGGGATCGGCTCGTCGACCTGCCCGGTCAGTCCGATCACTTCGGCGTGCCCCCGCTTGCCGAGGATGATCACCTGACCTCCCTCCTTCTTCATCCGTTCGTGGGCCGCCACGACGCTCTTCTGCAGCTTGGCGACGACGGGACAGGTGGCGTCGATCACCCGGATGCCGAGCCGTTCGGCCTCCCGGTAGGTGGCCGGGGGCTCTCCATGGGCCCGGATGAAGAGGCTGCAGCCCCCCAGACGAGGCATCTGGTCGTGCGTGACGGTCTGCATGCCCAGCCCCTCGAGGCGTTGCACCTCGAGCCGGTTGTGGACGATGTCGCCGAGCGAGTAGACGACGCGCTCCTGCTGCAGCGCCTCCTCGGCCAGGGAGATGGCCCTTACGACTCCGAAGCAGAAGCCCGATTGACTGTCGATTTCGACTCTCATGATTCCGTGTTGATTGCTGTTTGTATGGTTTGCACCGACCGGAGATCCCCCCGGCCGGAAAACTTGCCGCCTGCTGGGCCGGGAGCGGTTATTCGCCGTAGATGATCCCCTTGAAGTGATCCATGAACCATGCCATCTGCTGCTCGACAGTCATGTGACTGTTGTCCAGCACGACCGCATTTTCGGCCTGGCGCAGCGGGGAGATCTTGCGGGTCATGTCGGCCTTGTCGCGGGCGATGACATTCTCTTCGATCTCCTGAAGGGATACGTTGTCCCCCTTGGCCCGCAGTTCGTCGTAGCGTCGGCGGGCCCGGACGGCCGGATCGGCCGTCATGAAGAGTTTGATCTCGGCATCGGGGAAGACCACCGTGCCGATGTCGCGGCCGTCCATGACGATGCCGCGCTGGCGTCCCATCTCCTGTTGCATGGCCACGAGCTTCTCGCGCACCTCGCGGATGGAGCTGATCTGGCTCACGCAGTTGCTCACCTCGATGGTGCGGATGCGTCCTTCGACGCGGTCGCCGTTTACGTAGATATCGCTGGCACCGCGTTCGGGGTTGAAGCGGAAGGCGATCGAGATCTGGTCGAGCAGCCGGATCACCTCCTCTTCGTCGACCATGCCCGAGCGGATGGCTCCGTGGTCGAGGGCGTAGAGGGTGACGGCGCGGTACATGGCCCCCGTGTCGATGAAGATGAATCCGAGACGGGCGGCGATGGCCTTGGCAAAGGTGCTTTTGCCGCACGACGAGAATCCGTCGACGGCTATGATGATCTTTTTGGGTTTAGAGCATTCCATGCGGGATGATGTTGAGGAAGGTGGAGAGAATTGAGTAGATACCCAGTACGGCGATCAGGATGCCGGCCACGTGGTTGATGGTGAGCATGTGGCGGGGGCGGAAGCGACGCCGGAAGAGGTTGATCAGAAAAGCGAGCGAGGTCCACCAGAGCGAGGCGCCGGCCAGGAATCCGATGATGACCAGCAGACCGCGTCCCAGACTGCCCATGTCGATCGATTCGACCGTCGAGATCTTGAAGACGGCGAAGAAGGTCAGGATGTAGGGGATGACCAGTACGAAGTTGGCGATCGTTAGGCCGAATATCGAGGCGAAATCCTGCCAGAGGGTGGTTTTTCCGGCGCGGTTGCGTCGGATCTGGGGCACCGGGTTCTGGAAAAAGATGTAGACCCCGACGATGATGACGAAGATGCCGGCGATGACGCGCAGCAGCTGGTTGTACTGTTCGATGTGGCTCTGCAGGATCGAATAGCAGAAGTAGGCGATCATGGCCATGATCGAATCGGCCGAGGCGATTCCGAGGCCGGAGATGATGCCCGATTTGCGGTTTTTGCTGAGGGTTCTCTGGATGCACAGCACGGCAACGGGGCCCACCGTGATGGAGGCCGCGATACCGACGCAAAATCCACGTAGCAGCACTTCGATGCTAACCATGCCTGTGTACTCTTTTTTTCGAATCGTTGACTGGGGCGGACAACCTGCCGGGCGGACGATTGTCTCGGGGTGAGAGGGCCCGTCCGCCGCGATGGTCTCCTATATCTGGGCAAATATACGAAAACAAACTTAAAAACGCAGCGGCTCCGGCTGAAAAAGGCTCCGGCCGGCGGGCAGGGGCGGTTGCCGGAGGGGCCGAGAGACGGATTGTTGATAAGTTCTCCACAATTTTGCCTCCCTATGTGTGCTTTTTTGGGTGAGAATTGGTATTTTTGTCTATCGGATTCAAAGGTCAATACGTAAAATTGAGAGCTATGGCTGAGATTAAGAAAATGGGCATCGACGTGGATCTGAGCGAGGAGATCGCTCAGGGCAATTACATCAACCTGGCCATTATCGCCCACTCGACCTCGGAGTTCATCATCGATTTCGCATCGGTGCTTCCGGGACTTCCGAAGGCGAAGGTGAAGAGCCGCATCATCATGACCCCGGAGCATGCCAAACGTCTGTTGATCTCCCTGCAGGAGAATATTACGCGTTACGAGAGCAGCATGGGCAAGATCGAGATCCCGACTCCGCAGCGTCAGTCTCCCGGCGACTTCTCGCACGGGGGGCCGAAGATCGGCGAGGCCTGATCCACTTCTGTTCGATATGCAGCGAGGGCGGAACCAGATGGTT
>CAWUYY010000012.1:0-13567 GCA_963926835.1 Rikenellaceae bacterium
GGGTTCCATGTCAGGCCCAAATATGCCGAACGGCGCTATTTGTCCGCTTCGGAATTGCAGGCCGTGATGGATGTCGAACTTCCCAACTACCGTACGGGCATTAACCGGGATGCCTTCGTTTTCTGCGCCTTTACGGGCCTGAGCCATTCGGACGTAGCAAAGCTAACCCATGCCGATATTCATACAGACGACAATGGGGATTATTGGATCATCGACAAGCGGCAAAAGACAGGTACACAGTTCCGTGTCAAACTCCTTCCCGTTGCCGAAATGCTCTACAAGCGTTATAAGGATACATACCGCACAGGGGAGAAGGTTTTTCCGCTTAAAGGCACTTATAAAACCCTGAACATGTCCTTACGGCATGTTGCCAGACATGCTGGATTGTCGTTCAATCCGACGATGCATTGCGCAAGGCATTGATCTCAAAAATACCCACTGAATGAGAGATATTTACAGGGATTTGTCAGCCGACAGGTAACGATTTGGAGACGAGCAATATTCTCTGAATTACTCGATTCTGCATAGCCAGAAAGAACGCATCTCGAATACAAAGATAGGTGGTAAAACGATTTTCTCCAAATTCATATTACGGCCACGGAGAGCTAGACCCAATGAGGAGTCGTTTCTGCGGTTGATGGGCAAAACGGCCATGGATAAAAAATCGTACCCCCCGAATTGCCCTGGATCGGGAACTATTTCCCGATTGAAAGATGAGGTACTGATAAAGGCTATTTAGGAATTTTTAATTCCTAAATAGCCTTTATCTAACTTTATGGGAGAATATTTCCCAAGCGTTGGGCAGACTGATGCTTTTTCACGACAGCCTCTGCCTTACGACAGCGTTCACCCTTCTGAAGGTGTCTAGGCTGGATTCAATCAGCAGCCGACCGAAGTCGACAATCTGCGGAATAATATTGTCGGCCGTCATTCTCTCCCTTCGATTCTGCATGTCTTCACAAGTTTAAAATTCTGTCTCTTCTATTATTGTAAAATATCTCCAATAGTCAGCGCTTTCATATTTCTCCTTACAACCTATCGGAACCAGAAGATGTTTAGGCCAACTACTACTGCCGCCACTTACTGCATAACCAAATGTTCTCTGATCAATCATTGGAGGTGTAATTGCCATACAATATATCTTACTGAAATTCAATATTCCATAAACATTACTAAATGCACCACCGCCAATACGTGTAACATTAGGTCCTATTCTCAGATATCCTGTGAACCCTGTACACTTTTCGAACGCATCCACATCTATTTTTTTAAGCGCCTCAGGCAGGACGACATTTCCCGTTAGGGAGCTGCAACCTTCAAATGCATACTCTCCTATCGATGTGATACCGTCGCCAAGTTTCAATGTTCCTTTAAGCCCCGAGCAACCTGAAAAGCTGTATTTATTGACAACAGTCACTCCATTTCCTATATTCAGGTTTCCCGTAAAGCCCGTACATTTATAAAAAGCATATGCCCCCAGACTCGTCACATTGTCCGGTATGATGATATCTCCGGTTCCCTTGCATCCGTTAAAGGCATATTCCCCGATGGTATGAACCGATTCCCCTATATGCAGTGTACCCTTGAATGCAGAGTTTTGGAAGGCTCGGTTACCGATGGCTGTCACCTTGTCCGGTATAACAATGTTGCCAGTTAAGGCCGATGTATTGGCAAAAGCATAATCGGCTATCTCCTCCACCGATTCGGGGATGTACAAGGACGTTATGGCCGAACCATAGAAGGCCCTGCTTGAGATTTTCTTCAAGGATGCAGGCAATATCACGGTCGATATTTTAGTCTCGGCCAGGCAACTTGCCGGCAGGGTTTCGATCTGGGCATCCCGGAGATCAAGCGTGTTAAGGAGCGGCATTGTCCGGATGAACTCAAAGTCGAAACTGTTGAGAGAACCCGTTATCTTCAAATCCTCCGTCTTGTTCTTTTCATCCTCGCTCATGATTGCCTCCAGGCTTCCCGGGGTCTCCACATTGATGACCCTCGACGTTCCCGACTTTTGGGTTATCAGTACGGTCTCTCCGGTAACGCCCTGTTCATCGATGAACTTGATGGTGGAGTATCTATACGTGACATTTTCATTCGGCTGGATGAGAAGCGTGACGGTTTCGTCTCTCATAACAACACGAGTCTCCGTGCCCGATATGGAAATCCACGACGTATCCTCTTCCGGAATCTCAACCGTATAGTTGATATTGGTAGAGAGTTCTATGTTAACGGAACCGCCTTCGGAGTCAACCGTGTAGGATTTGGTGGTTATAAGGATAACGCCCTCAACAAAGTTGATGGATCGCATGATCGTCCGCTCCTTCCCGTCCGTAACAAAGACAAGTATCTCGGTGGAGAGGACCGTCTCCGGGGTTGTAATCTCAATTACACCCTTGGAGAAGTCAGTCTCTTTTACGACAGCACGGAATCCATCCTGTGCGAGAGCCTTTATCACGGTGTTCTCATCAGCGCCCGTAATGGTATAGTCGATGGTGTACGTCTTGTTGGGAAGCACCCGGATGTCCTCCGTCTCGGAGAAGGATACGGAGAGCGGATGATGCTTCGGTACCTCGATGCGCTCGCCGCCCGAGAGGGTGAGATAGACATAGTCCTCGTCCTGAGAGACATCGCTGAAGAAGGCGTCGCCATCCTGTCCGTCAGCTCCGTCTGCTCCATCCTGTCCGTCGGCACCATCCTTGCCATCCTCGCCAGTAGCCTTGCCCAGTTGCTCCCAACTGCTGCCACCGTTATAGGAGATGTACCAATAGCCGTCTTCGATTTTCAGTTGCGGTGTCACGCCATCCGCACCATCTGTACCGTCCTGGCCATTCTGGCCATTCTGGCCGTCGCGACCATGTACCGGGATCTTGCTGCCGCTGTCATCGGTAAGCCACTTCCCGTCCAAAGTCCAGTAAACCACACCGTCAGAGTCGCTTTTCGCACCAATCTTCGGCGAGTGTCCGTCGACGCCGTCACGACCGTGATAGATTACGATCGACCCCGACTTGGCGAAGGTAATCGTATAGCCGATTTGCACGCTCTCCTCCATAAGCGGGGTGCAGGAGACGATGTAGTCGTTATTCTGCAAAGCCTCGACGATGCTCTGCAACGATGCCATATTGGTGTTCATTTGGTTGCACAGCGTGCGCAACTGCTCGAACGCATACCACGTCGGAAGTTTTATCTGCGTACCGTCGGCCAGCGTGAATATCACGTATTCGCTGTTGGCGGTGTCGACGCTCTGGAAGAACGAATCGCCGTCCAGGCCATCCTGTCCGTCGGCACCATCTTTGCCATCCTCGCCGGTGGCCTTGCCCAGTTGCTCCCAACTGCTGCCGCCGTTGTAGGTGATATACCAATAGTCGTTCTCGATTTTCAGTTGCGGCGTCACGCCATCCGCTCCGTCAGTGCCGTTCTGACCATCCTGACCATCTTGACCTTGTGCCTTGATTTTATTCCCACTATCATCAGTCATCCATTCACCGTCCAATGTCCAGTAGTAAACGCCGTCAGTATCCTGTTTGACACCGATTTGCGGAGTATAGCCGTCTTGTCCATCCTCGCCGGGCGCTCCATCCTGCCCATCCGCTCCGTGATAGATCGTTATCGGTGCACTCTTGGTAAAGGTGATGGTATAACCGATCTCTTTACCATCCTGTGTGACAGGAGTAACCCCCGTAACGTAATCGTATCCCTGAATGGCTTCGACAAGCGTTTGCAGTGATGATATATCCGTATTCATCTGTTTGCATTGTTCTTCGAGCCGGTCAACTCTGTTTTCCAAGTCTCCAACACGACCGTTCAAGGCAGAATCGTCATACTTGCTGCATCCCGACGCCAGCAATAGCGTCATTATTGTAAAAAGTGTAATAAATTGTTTCATAACAACTATAAAATTAATTGGCTTTTATGTCATACCCCAGCTTGTTGCGCAACAGATCGAGCAACTTGGCAAATTCCGCCGGTTTGCCATTAACCTGCGTCGGCCAGTTGGCGGCAATAACGATCTTCCGGTCAGCCAGCTGGATCGTCGGAATATCCGGTTTTCGCCCGAAGAAATCCACGCTGCCCCGTTCGGCCAATTGTGCCAGATATTGGTCATAGTCCATGAAGACCTTGTCCATGTTTCGTTTGATGCAGAACGCCTCCTTAAGTTGTTCATGGGTGGTGTCGGGGTGCTGTGAGACGTAGTAGGCCACCACATCGTGTACAAACTCGGTTTTTCGGGCATAGGGTTTGCCGTTGAAACTGTAGGTTTGCGTATCGCGGTTGCGTTCGCCGGGGTTCTTCATCGGGCCGTCAAAGGCCTTCAGGTTCGTGACGGCCGATAATTCAAGCGTCGAGGCGATCACCTCACCCAGCGCGGCGTCGTCGCCAACCAGATCGGCAATTCGGTTGAAGAGGGCCGAGACGTTGAAGACCCGGTTGCTCAGATAGGTCTCCTTTTGGCACATGCGGAAGACGACCTTTTCCCACTCCTCGTCAAACTCCTCCGTGGCATCGAGCGACTCCAGTTCGGCCTCGGTCAGCGGCCGCAATTTGAGTTTCGAGGCGATTTTCTCGTTCCAGGCCTTGAAATCGGGCTCCTCGGTCAACTGGTTGTAGATATAGGGATAGGCAATCTGCATACAGACCAGCGCATAGTTGAGCGTCTTGCTCTGCCGCTCCTGCGGAGTAGCCTCGCCTCGATGCTGCATTTCGTTGATGATCGATATCAGGGCCAGTGTATTGGTCAGACGCTTGAGCGATCGGGGATTGCTGCCCACCGAGAGACGTGTGATTTCGGAGAGGGTCTCGGCCAAAGCCGGATCATCGAGCTCCGCATCGGTGAAGAATTCGATCTTCCGCAGCGCATCGACCAGAAACGTGTCGACGTTGTACGAGGCGACGGGCATCGAGAAGGGCAGTTGAATGATCTTGTCGAAGAACGACCGGAATTCGCGTTCGTTGGCATCGGTCAACTCGCCGAATTTGGGTTTCAACCCCTTGATGACTACATCGTAGTCGATGGCCAGGATAAAGACGCACTTCTCCAGGTCGAAGATGTTTTTCAGCAGTTCGAGGATTTCGACGGCGACCGGAGGGTCGATCCGGTCGAGATCGTCGATGTAGAAGGTGAAGCCCTGCTTCGAAGTGTCACGGGCCAGGGCGTCGCCGATCAGTTTGGCGATCTCTTCCTTGAGCTGGAGGATCTCCGACGAGGCACTTGACGAATCCCCGGAGAAGAATTCATCAACCACGCCTCCGTCAATTCCTACTGCTCCGGCGGCTACCTTCGTCCCGACGGTAGCCATTTTCTTGAAGAGCCCGCCGATCTTCTTTTTGCTCTCCTCCCAGCGTTGCAGGTTGGGATTCAGGGCTCCGATCTGGTTGATGATCCCCTCGAGAATCGAGATGATGGCCTGCTGCGGCGTCTTCATGAGCGAATACTGCCACGTGTTGATCCAGACCGGGAAGAACGGCGCATGATCCACCTCGCAGAGGTTGTATCGCAACAGATTCATCAACGAAGTCTTGCCGCTGCCCCATTCGCCCTGCAAGGCAATGGTAATAGGCGTGTCTGTCAGCTGGATATAACGAATCAAGGCATCCTGATAGACCTGGATGCCGAAAAGGTCCTTCTGCGTATGTTGGCGCGGGAGGTCGATAATGCTCGATTTCATGAATGGATAAAATGGTTTTATGGCCGCTGGCGGCACGGTCTGACAAGAATACAATGCGGCAGGCATATTGCCGGACAAACCGGAGATTCTGCGATCAGAACGGCCCGATCTACTCCTCCATTTCGGCAAGGCGTAGCTTGGCTTTCTCTTGTCGCGAATTGTCGTACGTTACGGTGGCAATGTTGTAGCCTGATGCTTGAGGATCTGGATCAAAGTGGGTTATGATTTCCGGCCTGTAGCGTTTGATGATCTTTTCGGCCAATGCCATGTCCCGATTCATCATCGTCTTTTCCAATAACTGATCGCAACGGTCGTTGTAGAAACGTACCCATGATTGATAAACGGCATGGTCGATAGCATCATCGTTCATTGCAGGTTTGGAATTGTAAAACATCTTGTTTGCATGTATGCCTTCAGGCAGTGGTCGGCCGTCGACCGGGATATCGAGCAGCATCTGAATCAATATCTTATCATCGGTCTTTTTCGTCGGATCGTCAAATTGGCGGGCAATCTCCTGTCCGAAGACATAAGCCATAGCCGTGTAGTAACGCTCTTGCCGGGACCGGACCTGATCCTCCTGATAACCGTGAGACCTCCAGAATCCTAAAGCCTTGGTGTATTCCGTATGGAGTTCAGACAGGATGTTGTGAGCGGCGGTGAAATCCCCCTCGGCGCATCGGCTGCGATAGTCCATTCGTTCCTTGTAATCGGTTTGGGCAGCGCGGTCTGCCATGTCGAACGGAATCGAAACAATAGAGAGAATCGCCAGCCAAAGAATACATGAAGCGATCCGATAGCCGCTCTTCCAAAACAGGGCGTTTATCAGATAGCGTTTGGCTGTATCTGAGAACTTTTCCGGCTCTTTGGGGGTGGATTGGGCCGCGGCGGCATTCATGGCAGCTTCGAGTCGCTCATTTTCGTGGATGCGGTCGATCAGGCGACGGGCAAGCTGTTGGGAGGACCACTTTTCGTTGACAGTTAGTCCGATGCTGCTGGCAATGGTGCGCAGGGTCTTTTTGGTATTGTCGCAACGTTGTGTTCCTTCATAAACCGATACGGAGCCCGTATCGGAGATGGTTATGGTCCAAAGCAGATAGGTGGCTGAATACTTATCCATGGAGTACTGATTCTTTGTATGTCTGAATAAAGTTGTTATACGTTCGCCAGGAGGGGCAATTCATTCAAGACCGTCCAGCACTGGGCCGAGAATCAGTCGGACGAAGTAAACTGCCGGGGGCCAGGCTGCAAGGCTCCACATATAGCCCAATACGGCTGCGATAGAGAATTGGAAGATCTGATTTTCTGATTTTGCCCAGAACCACCTCGGAGGAATGTCCATCCGGTAAATCAGAATACCGAGGATGAATCCGATGATGGCCAGAAAGCCTGAGATCTGGAGGCTTCGGTACTCGTCGTAGAGAATGCAAGCGATGATACCCAACACGCCGAGTGGTTGGACGATCGGCGAAAAGAGATTAAGAAGAAAGGCTATGACTTTAAGCATGTTGTTGCAAAGTTTACGATTTGAAATATTCGGACCTACTGCGATTTGAAGAGGTTCAGCTACAATTGGCCATTGAAAGCCTTGAATCGTGCTTTGTCCAGTTCGAACGTCAGTCTGGCACTGGAATCATCGCTGATACCGGTTTCGAGAAATCCGAGCCATGCTACGAAGTGACGTGTGGCCAGATTGTCTTTTTGGACAAGAGTCGTTATCTTGCGTGTCGGGAAAATGTCCATTATTGTCGAGACGAATGCCCGTGCAAGGGCGAAATAGCTTCTCAAATGGCTCCGGTCCCGGTAACCGTAACTGCCGTGCAGCTCGACGGCCGAGTCAAAGAACAAGTCCATCGTTCTGTAGAATCCGACGATCTCCTCTCCGGCCTTAATCAGATAGAAATAATCCACCTCCGTCACCACGGGAGCTATGCCATCTGAGAAACTCCGTTTGCGGACTTCTTCCGGAAAGCAGGTCCCGAGAATCTGCGGTTCAAGGCATCGTTCGAGCGTCAACTCCCTGTATCGAAGCCTCAACTTATCGAGCCGGGTTGTTTCGATCTCTCTTATGTTCGATCTGCTCAATAAAAATCTGAGCCAGCGATGACGAAATATCCAATCCTTCATCTTCGAGCCAAAGCCATTGTCCATTTGTATTGCACTCCAGAAAGACATATTCTCCGTCAGGACGGCGGATAAAATCGAAGCATCCGAATCGGAGATCGAATCGGGCCAGGAAGTCAAGACATCCTTGTTTCAACTCTTGGGGCGTATCGGCCGGAACAAACGCAATAGAGTCGTCGTATCCCTGTCTCCAGTCGACGGCACCAGACGTTTCAGCGTGTTTCTGGCTATCGATCCGGGCAGAAAAGAAGTGTCCGTCGATGACTGTTATCCGCCACTCATCGCGTTTAGGAATGTAGGTTTCCAGAAAATTGATGTTGTTCCTGAACGAGCGCTCGCCCAACGCCAAAATCTCACGGCATGCAACCTTCCGGGTGTAAAACACGATTGCTCCGTCCTTTGTCGGGATATCGAACGAGCAGATGGGTTTGATGGCCATGGTTTGCTCACGGAAGGGATCGAGGGCCTTGATTTCGTTGGTAAACAGACTGTCGGGGATTCGGAATCCGACGTCGCGGGCGACGAGTTTCTGCAGAATCTTGCTTCCGGCTCGCCGTTCATGGATCGGATGCCCGATCCACAGCAAATCCTTATAATAGGTCAGCGCATACCGGAGAAAACGCACAAACCCGTCAGCCTCCTCAAGAATGACCCGGCGGACCGAATCGTCTTCAATCCGATCGTAGGTTGCAAGCGGTTCCATGGGTCGCCGTTCCCAAACGCAACTTATCTCCCGATCCGTAATTCGGTGATTGGCGTGTTTGTATTTGATCTCAAAGTGGCAATCTCGGTCGGAGAGCTGCCACGTCACATCGTAGTCGGTCAGCAACCGGTCCGTATTGAGTCGGAAAAAGGGAGCACCCCGTTCGAGAAGTCGATCAATGACCGGATTGGGGTGGATATCGGCTTCGTTGGTGATGATAAGCAGCATAGGCAAAAGAAGGGCCATGCGGTTATCGGACCGCATGGACCTTTGCTTCCGATTACTTCTCCTTGGCGTCGTCCGTCACGTTTTTATATTCCGGGAACCAGAAGCTGCCGATATTCTTGGCCGATTTGGTGATCTTCTTGTCGCTGCCGCAGAACATCGGGATGATGCTCTTCTGGGTGGCGTAGTCGTAGTGTCCGGCTTCAAATATGGAATGCAGGTCGCAGGCTTTTTCAATGGTCCCGAATGCAATGAAGGGCGGTATGCACGCCTTGCGGTTGATGGTATTATTCATGGTTGGATCGTTTTATTAGAGAGACAGAATGTTTTTCAGCAGATCGATGGCCGTTTTTTCCTCTTTGGAGATCCCGTTGTCGGATTCTGCCGTAGAGATCATGAGCTCGAGGATGATCTTTTTGATCTCGGGACGATCGGCAATCTCTTCGTTCATGGATTTGAGCAGCGCCACCTTGTCATCGCTCGGGAGCTCCAGAATTTTGCACAGCATTCGATACATTTCGCATGTTCTGAAATCGTTGCCCGAGGCGGACTCTTTCAGTGCGTTGATGATGTTTTCCCGCTCCAACTGGCTGAACTCTCCATCGGCCAGAGCTACCAGACTTGCCGGATACATGACAAGTACGGAAGAAAAATCATCGATGTCCAGACAGCATCCATACTGAGTCTGGAACTTTTCGAACAATTGATTTAAAGTCATACTATCTTGATTTTAAAGGTGAATATTTCAGTTATGGAGTATTATTCGAGATTTTTCACAGCAATTCTGCCTCATTTGTCGAAACCCCGGAGGAGGAGCCGATCCGGAAACACTCCTTCGTTGCTTCATCCGGGGAATCGTCTGACTCTCCGATTTGCACGATGCAGAAATAGAAGATGTTTCCGACGATGTTATGCCGATGCCAATGGATGGCGTAGGGCTGTTCGACCTCGAAATTGGGATTCTTGGCGGCGCAGGCAGAGTGTCGATTGCCCCAACATTTCCGGGTTTCATGTACTCCTTCGGACATGCCGAATGCTTCATGGTTGGATTGTGGACTCTTCCTGAGATATTTGGGATCGTTGGTGACAAAAACGGACAGTCCATTTTTGACCGAGGTGTGAAATCGCCTGCGGACTAACTCTAACCGGCGGACATCTTTCCAGAAATTGTACATGCCCAAATCCTGCGCACCCTGATTCTTTACCACCTCGATATTTCCGCCGAGTTTCTCTCCGAAGCGTTCGGTTGCACAAGTGATACGGCGAGTCTTGTATTTCAGTTCGACGGGGAGAAACTCCCTACCTTTGCGGACTACGATATCGAGGCGCAGCTCGTTCTCCCAAAGGTATCCGTTCGGACCCTTGTCGAGCTCCTGGTATGGAACGAAATATTCGAGATCCACATCATCGTAGGCTGAATCCGATTGCCGGAGCCAGAGGGCAAGATGCATCTGCAGGTCACGTTCGTTAAAGAGCAGCTCGGAGCAGGATGTCAGGAAGTCACAGATATCACGGCGTACCTGGTCGACCAGTCGGCACCCCTCGGTCTTGCGATCAGTCGGTTCGGCTTGTGGCCAATGATCCTTAGAACTTGCAGAGGAGTTCTGCATCCCCGGCTCCATTCCGCATGCCACGTGATGGGAATATTCAACAAACGGATCCATACACATCCTGGTCATAAACATTTTATGAAGGCCGGATCGGTTTGCCGGGCGGACCTTCGGGTTAGCGGGTCAATGAATCTGCGCCGGGCATAAAAAAAGAAGCGCAGATCAGTTGCTGATTTCCGCTGATAGGTCCTAGGAAAACCTGTGGTAAAGAAAAAAGCAACAGCCCGCGCTGTATCCGCATACGTGCAGTTGCACAAAGTATGCAGAAGCGCCGAGGAGTTCGCCTTCTCTTACCGTCAATGAATTTCCTAGGTTCATCAGCGAGAAGTGCAAACACTCGCGTGTTTTGTCAGTATTTATGCAAATATAGCAAAAATACGGATAAAAGCCATTCGAAAAGGATTTTTTTGCATGGCAAATCTTTTTCGTCCGGTTTTCTCCGGGGCTGTTGCTGGAGCAAATGTATGGAAAATAGCCGATGAATGAATTGTCTTTTGTTGTCTTTTCGGTGATTCGGTTATTGGAATTGCCGAATACGCTCCGAAATCCGATTCAATATGCGGGACGTCTCTTCCCAAGGAAGTGAGTCGCGGGGGAAAGAGGGCTTCCGATCTACAATCTTATATAATTGGGTGGAATAATCACCCGACAAACGATCAATACGCGCCCTTATCTGATCACACAGTTCTGGATCAAGATTCAACCGATTCAACTCCTCATAAAGATGCCACCACCGATAGTTAAGTTCGCATAAATACACACATGCCATATCACTGTAAGAACAGGTCTCTATCGAATCCTTCAACTCCCGGTAATTGGCCTCGATCTTCCGCTCGAAATAGTGCATCACCGAGTCGCGCTGCGCCTGACGGCGGGCGTCAACGGCCAGTCGTGTCTCAATGGAGTCGGCCAGAAATTCGTAGCGGGCCCTGGCCTGTTCGAGATGGCGGTAGATCGAATCGTTCTGTTCGATACGTTGAGATTCCTCGCGGAGGAACTCCATGCGGGTCTGTCGTTCATGCAGATAGAGCAGCGAGGGTAGCAGAAACAGAATTGCTCCGATGGTTGCCAGAAGCAGGTGCCAGGGTCTGTTGCGGCGGCGCCAACGCTGCCTGAGGCGCTCGACATTCTCGAAACGACGCTCGCGGTCCG
The DNA here is from genome assembly GCA_963926835.1 of Rikenellaceae bacterium. Taxonomy (GTDB): domain Bacteria; phylum Bacteroidota; class Bacteroidia; order Bacteroidales; family Rikenellaceae; genus Alistipes. The sequence goes on from CAWUYY010000012.1 coordinate 11,475, forward strand.
GTTGCAGACAGCGGCGGATGATGCCGTGGTGCTTTCCGGCAAAGATCAGCTGCATGAGACGCCCGATCGAATAGATGTCACTGCGCAAATCGGGCTGCAAGGCACCCGACAAAAGTTCCGGGGAGGCGTATGCAGGGGTGCACCCGGGGGTACGGAGCAATTGGGCATCGTTGTCCGACAACCCGAAATCGATCAGTTTCAAGCGGTCACCGCTGCGGGTAATGAGGATGTTTTCGGGTTTGAGATCATTGTGGACGATGCCGCGCTTGTGGAGGTAGTCCACCACCGAGAGCAACTCTTCGAAGATCCGCCGCCGCACGGTCGGAGTGGGATTCTCGGCCAGAAAGCGATCGAGTGTCCGTCCCTCGATATACTCCATGACAATTCCCGGACCAACCGGGCTCTCCTCCTCGAAGAGATAGACATGGACCAGGTGCGGGTGGTCGCAGCCAATCGAGAGCTCGTATTCGCGCCGGAGCATGGCACGAGCTTGCGGCGAATTGTCTTTTGTTGTCTTTATTAGGAAGTAGCGCCCGGATCTGGTGATTCGGTACAAAGAGGCGTATGCGGTGACAATCAACAGGATCGGATCATGATATCCATTGACAACGGGATGAGAATCCGCCTTGGTCGTGAACAGATCGCTGTTTTGCATGATGCAGGTCTCTTTTTATTTTCAAAGATACGACTTATTTTTGTGAAAAATAAATCCTTTCCAATGAGCATCTCCAGCAGTCAGCCCCAAATTCTTGCCTTGCGACAGCGTGTCGAAGAACGATTCGGCAAACGGCTCTCCGTGCATGGTGATTTCGTGGCCTTGTCCGAGGCGATCGGACAACTCCTGCGCGAGCATGTTTCGGAGAGCACGCTCGAGCGGGTCTGGGGCTACTCTACGCGCGGCTATCGGACCACATCGCTGCGTACGCTTGATGTGTTGGCCTCCTATGCCGGATATTCCGGTTGGGAGGCATTCTGCGAGGATTTGCGCCGCAACGGAGGCAGTCAGTCCGAACTTTTTGCCTGTCGGGCTATCTGTTCCGACGATCTGTGCGTCGGTGATCGCCTGCGCATCGGCTGGCAGCCCGATCGGGTGTGTGAGATCCGCTATCTGGGCGACAATCGTTTTGTGGCAGAGCGTTGCAAAAATGCCACCATGCAGGCGGGAGACACCTTTCGATGCCTGCAATTCCAGATTGGGCTTCCGCTTTTGATGCAGGAGTTTCACAGGGAAGCATTCGATTCGGATCATCACAGCTATCTGGTCGGCCGACAGGATGGGCTGACTCAACTGGAAGTCATTTCATACGAAGCGGAGCAAACGCAGAAGTTGTGAGTCCGTCAACCATACAGAATTGAGTATGAAGAGTCCTCTGTCTGTGAACTGAATTCTGGGGCGAACAACTTTACCACCGCAATTCGTTTGCTGTCGAAGATGCTTTGGCGAACAACGCATCCTGATCTTTGCCATCCGCAACGCTCGTCGCACCGGTTGGCAGACGGCCCAAACCCGCAACTATACCATCGCTTCGCTGTCCGAAGAGAGCGTCTACGCCCTCCGCTCGGACGGCCGCCCCAGCTCGCTCGACGTCCTCTGCGGGCTGGAGTTAGGGCGTAAACCGGTGCGCTGTTTCCCGCAATAAACGTCCCGTTTCGCGGGGAAATTGGTACTGGAACCGCTTCAAAACCCGATTCTGAATGACCGAAATTCTGCAAAATCGAACGCCGGGAGAGGACAAATTCCACGGCTTTTTAGGACGCAAAATGTCGGATTAGAGGCTCTCAACTGGATGAATTGAGGGCTTAAAAGCACGTCCAAATTCGTGAAATCTGTCCGCAATTTTGCATCCTCAACCACCGAAAATCGGTCGAAAACGGGCTGTTTTGAAGTCTGATTCGGGCGATAAACCGCCACTTTTCCACGACAAAATGGCCGGATCTTCCCTGTTTTCTGGCGAAGGTGTCTCGAAAATCCTTCGCCGGCCAAATTTCGGGTCGGGCCACGGTGGCCCCTGTAAAAAACGACGACTTCGGAGGAGTTTTCCACCCCCTTGCGGGCAAGCTGTTTTCTGTTACGAAATCTATTTCGCGTAACG
>CAWUYY010000013.1:0-20564 GCA_963926835.1 Rikenellaceae bacterium
AGTCCCCAGAAGGTGAAGAATATGGTGGTCTTCTGTCCGGTGGCCGCCGCTCCGTTGGCCAGCACGAAGGTGGCGAGCGCCTTGTCCAGATCATCGCTGAACAGAATCAGGGTTTTCCCCTTACCGCTGCCGGCCGGTGCCGGGGCCTGGCAGGGCGCCCCCTTTTCGATCGTGACCGTATATTTCCCGCGCTCCTCACACTGACTGATCAGCCGGTTGCCGGTCGTGTTGCACCAGGCGCGTGCATCCCGGGCAAATCCGGCGTCGGTGGCTACGATCTCCAGCTGTTCGCCCGCGTGGAGCTGGTCGATGGCCTGCTTGAGCTTCATCACCGGGCCGGGGCATTGCAGTCCGCAGGCGTCGATCCGCAGGGTGCGGGTCGTGGACTCGGACCGGGGCGAGGGGTTCGACGGTGTGTCGGACGGCGTGCAGGGAGATGCGATCGGTGCGGTGGCCGCGCTGTAGGTCTTGTAGCCGCCCGAGAGGTTGACTACGCGGTGGAATCCCCGGGCCATCAGGATCCGCACGGCGAGGTATCCTCGCAGTCCGACGGCGCAGAACACGACGATCGGCCGGTCGGTCGGAAGCTCCTGCAGGCGGCTGCGCAGTTCGTCGAGGGGGATGTTCACCGCGCCGGGCAGCGTGCCGAACGAGAATTCGCCGGGCGTGCGCACGTCGAGCAGCAGCGCCCCTTCGGCCTGGGCCTTGTCGATCTCACGCCAGCCGATGACGGGCATCGAGCCGTTGATGATGTTGGCCGCCGTGTAGCCGGCAATTGCCACGGGATCCTTGGCCGAGGAGAAGGGGGGTGCATAGGCGTGTTCAATTCGGATGAGGTCGTAGACCGTACCGCCGCTCTTCAGCACCAGGGCGATCTGGTCGATGCGTTTGTCCACACCGTCATACCCGACGCATTGGGCTCCGTAGAGCTTCCCGTCGTGCGGATCGAACGTGAGTTTGATCGTCAGGGGAAGGGCGTCGGGGTAGTATCCGGCGTGCGAGGAGGAGTGGGTCGTGGAGCTCCGGTAGTCGATTCCCTGCTGCTTGAGCCGTTTGGCGGGCAGTCCGGTCGAGGCGACCGTCAGGTCGAAGACCTTGGCGATCGAGGTGCCGACAGCCCCTTCGTAGCGCGTCTTGTTGCCGAAGACCATGTTGTCGGCCACGATGCGCCCCTGCCGGTTGGCCGGATTGGCCAGGTAGTTCAGGTAGGGGATGCCGGTCAGCGGATGGGGATATTCGATCGCATCGCCGACGGCGTAGATGTCCGGCGCAGAGGTCTGCAGGTATTCGTCCACCCAGATGCCGCCCGTCTGTCCGATCTTGAGACCAGCCTGGCGGGCGAGTGTGGTCTCGGGACGCACGCCGATCGAGAGAACGACCAGATCGGCTTCGAGGGTGGCGCCCCTCTTCAGTCGGATGGAGATCTGATCCCCCTGTCGCTCGAACCCTTCGACGCTCTCTCCGAGGTGGAGCGAGACCCCTTTCTGGGTCAGATGTGCATGCAGGAAGGAGGCGATCGAGTAGTCGACCGAGGCCATCACCTGGTTGCCCATCTCAACGATGGAGACGCGGGCCCCGGCCTGATGAAGGTTCTCGGCCATCTCCAACCCGATGAATCCGGCGCCGACCACGACGGCCTTCCGAACCGGGCGGGTGGTCAAGTATTGTTTGATCCGATCCGTATCCTCGACGTTGCGGAGCGTGAAGATCCCCTCCAGGTCGATTCCCGACAGCGGAGGCCGCACCGGCGTGGCTCCCGGCGAGAGCAGCAGCTTGTCGTAGTGCTCCTCGTAGGTGCGTCCGTCGCGGCATCGAACCGTGACCTTGTGTGCTTCGGGGTCGATAGCCGTCACCTCGTTCTCGGTGCGTACGTCGATGTTGAAGCGCTGGCTGAAGGCGGCGGGTGTCTGTACAAAGAGCTTCGAACGGTCGGCAATCGTTCCGCCGATGTAGTAGGGCAGTCCGCAGTTGGCGTAGGAGATGTATTTGCCCCGCTCGAAAAGGATGATTTCAGCAAGTTCGTCCGCACGTCGGATTCGGGCGGCAGCGGTCGCTCCTCCGGCGACGCCGCCTATGATCAGGTGTTTCATGTGTCGTGTTCGGTGTTTTTCAGGTCGGAATTCCTTCCCGTGTTAATTTAATGCAGTACAAAGGTAGATATATTTTCTTTTAAAACAAATTTCCTAAGGAAAATATTTTGATAAGAAATGATACTTTTGCTACGTCAATATAAAGGAAGAATCCAACGCTTTGCTGAAACAGCCGGGGTGAGAGGGGGTAGAGGGTTGTCGTCTGCAAAAAAAGTCAGGCAAAAATTTGCAGGGAGCCGCTATTTGTCCCACCTTTGCATCGCAATTACAACCATAGATAGGAAGCGTTTTGTAATCCTCATCGGAGGGCTGAGATAAGGAAGGCCGGATAAGATGACTGGGTAAAACCAATCAACTTGTCCGGCTTTCTTTTTTTTAAGAGAATTGGATATGGAGCGAGATGCAATCGACCTGAGCACGTTGAATGTTTTCACCCTGTTTCGGAAATATTTCATCCCCACGCTGCTGGGGATGCTCAGCATTTCGGCCGTAACGGCCATCGACGGGATATTTGTCGGCCACGGCGTCGGCAGCGACGGCATTGCGGCCATCAACCTCTGCATACCGCTCTGGATGCTCTTTACCGGCGTGGGGCTCATGGTCGGGGCCGGCTGTTCGGTGATCGCCTCCATTCAGCTGTCGCGGGGCAAGAGGAAGGCGGCCCGTCTGAACGTGACGCAGGCCCTGTCGATCGTCACTCTTCTGGCCCTCATCCCGTCGGTTGCGATGATGATCTGGCCCGAAGAGGCGGCACGGATGCTGGGCTCCTCGGAACACCTGCTGCCGCTGGTGGTCGATTATCTGCTCTGGTTTGTCCCCTCGTGGGTCTTTCAGATGTGGGTGACCGTATCGCTGTTCATCATTCGACTGGACGGCGCACCGAAACTGGCCATGTTGTGCAGTGTGGTTTCGGCTGTTGTAAACGTCATTCTCGACTGGCTCTTTATCTTCCCCTTCGGGTGGGGCGTGATGGGAGCAGCGTTTGCCTCCACGATCAGCATCGTGACCGGCGGGCTGATGGCGGTCGTTTATCTGGCCTTCCGTGCCCGTCACCTGCGTCTGCTGAGGCCCAAGTGGAGCCTGAAAAGTCTGCGCCTTTCGCTCCGCAACCTCAATTACCAGTGTCGGGTCGGCTCGTCGGCGCTGCTGGGCGAGGCTACGCTGGCCGTGCTGATGTTTGTCGGCAATCAGGTCTTCATGCACTATCTGGGTGATGATGGGGTCGGAGCCTTCGGTATCGCCTGCTATTACATCCCCTTCGTCTTCATGGTGGGCAACGCCATCGCCCAGTCCGCCCAGCCCATCATTAGCTACAATTTCGGAGTGGGGCAGACGGAACGGGTGACGGCAACCGTGCGGATCGCTCTGGCAACGGCTGTAGCATGCGGATTAATCGTGACGCTCGCCTTTACGCTCTACCCGGAACTTCTGGTGGGCCTCTTTGTCGATCTCGGAGGTGCTTCGGCCCGTATTGCGGTGAGCGGATTTCCCTATTTTGCGGCAGGATTTGTCTTTTTTGTCGTAAATGTTACGGCCGTCGGCTATTTTCAGAGTGTCGAGCGGGTGCGCCCTGCCACAACCTTTGCCCTGCTGCGCGGATTCCTCTTCCTGGTGCCGAGCTTCCTGCTTCTGCCGCAGCTGTTGGGGGGTCGGGGTATCTGGCTTGCCCTCTCGCTCTCGGAGTTGGCGACAACCGTCGTGATTGTTCTCTACAGCGCGAGACGGAGGAGAGTTTCCGGGTGTTGAGCCGGGCTGTTTTGAAGGGAATAAAAAAAGACCGACAATCGATCGATTGTCGGTCTTTTTCAGGTGATCCCGCTGGGGCTCGAACCCAGGACCCCAACATTAAAAGTGTTGTGCTCTACCAGCTGAGCTACGGAATCTCCGCTTCCAATCCGGGTTTCCCTCGGTTTTGGTGGTGCAAATGTATAGAATATTTTTGTTTTACCAAAATAAAAAAATATTTTTGTGCAAGAAATTTGTCGAATACCTTTCTTAAACAAGATACCAATATGTGTAAAGCTCTGATTATCGGCGCAGGAGGCGTCGGAACCGTAGTAACGCAGAAAATGGCGGCCAATCCCGTGTTTACCGATTTGATGCTGGCCAGCCGTACGAAGGCCAAGTGTGACGCCATCGCGGCCACGATAGGCGGCGATCGGGTGAAAACGGCCCAGGTCGATGCGGACAATGTAAACGAACTGGTCAAACTGTTCCGTGAGTTCCAGCCCGATATTGTGGTGAATGTGGCACTCCCGTACCAGGATCTGACCATCATGGATGCCTGCCTCGAGTGCGGGGTGAACTACCTCGATACGGCCAACTACGAGCCCAAGGACGAGGCGCACTTCGAGTATTCGTGGCAGTGGGCCTACCAGGACCGTTTCAAGGAGAAGGGGCTGACTGCCATTCTGGGCTGCGGCTTCGATCCGGGAGTAACGGCGATCTTCACGGCCTATGCTGCCAAGCATCACTTCGATGAGATCCACTACCTGGACATCGTCGACTGCAACGCGGGCAACCACGGCATGGCTTTCGCCACCAACTTCAACCCCGAGATCAACATCCGCGAGGTGACGCAGAAGGGGCGTTACTACGAGAACGGCAAGTGGGTTGTTACGGAGCCGCACGAGATTCACAAGGCGTTGACCTATCCCGAGATCGGCGAGCGTGAGTCCTACGTGATCTACCACGAGGAGCTGGAGTCGCTCGTGAAGAACTATCCGACGATTCGCCGCGCCCGTTTCTGGATGACCTTCGGACAGGAGTATCTGACCCACCTGCGTGTGATCCAGAACATCGGTATGGCCCGCATCGATCCGATCATGTACAACGGTGTGGAGATCGTCCCGATCCAGTTCCTGAAGGCTGTGCTGCCCGATCCCAAGTCGCTGGGAGCCAACTATCACGGCATGACCTCGATCGGCTGCCGAATCCGGGGAATCAAGGACGGCAAGGAGCGGACCTACTACATTTATAATAACTGCGATCACGAAAAGGCCTACAAGGAGACCGGCACGCAGGCTGTCAGCTTCACCACGGGAGTCCCGGCTGCGCTGGGTGCCTCGATGTGGGCCAAGGGGCTGTGGCGCGGTGCAGGCGTCTTCAACGTCGAGGAGTTCGATCCCGATCCCTTCCTGGCCGAGCTCGGTCCGCAGGGACTGCCCTGGGTCGAGAAGTTCGACATCGATCTCGAGGTCTGATCATTATGAAAAAAGCGGGTTGCGAAAGCGATCCGCTTCTTTTTTCGAATATGAAAATACCGGACAAGCATGCAGCCTGCCCGGTATTTTTTCCGAATAGAGGCGTCTCTACTCCTTGCCTTCGCCAAACGGGAACTGGTGTTCCTTCACGTCGTTGAAGGCCATTCCCTTTTCGTAGGTGCTCATGGCGCGCCGGCTCATACCCATGCTTGAGAAACCGCCGTCGTGGTAGAGGTTCTGCATGGTTACCTTGCGCGTGTAGTCCGAGAAGAGCATCAGCACGTAGTCGGCACACTCTTCGGCATTGGCATTGCCCAGCGGGGACATGCGGTTGGCGAAGTCCATCAGGTCGCTCATGCCCATTACGCCGTTGCCGGCCGTGGTTGGGGTGGGTGACTGCGAAACGGTGTTGATGCGGATGTGCTTCTCGCGGCCGTAGATGTAGCCGAAGCTGCGGGCGATCGACTCGAGCAGCGCCTTCGCATCGGCCATGTCGTTGTAACCGTAGAGGGTGCGGTGTGCGGCGATGTAGCTCAGCGCCACGATCGATCCCCACTCATTGAGGGCATCCTTCTTGCGGGCCACCTGAATGACCTTGTGGAACGAGATGGCCGAGATGTCGAGCGTGCGGGCCAGGTAGTCGTAATCCAGATCGTCGTAGGTGCGTCCCTTGCGCACGTTGAGCGACATGCCGATCGAGTGGAGGATGAAGTCGAACTTGCCGCCGAAGTGTTCCATCGTCTTGTCGATCAGATTCTCCAGATCCTCGACCGAGGTGGCGTCGGCCGGAACGACGATCGTGTGGCACTTTTCGGCCAGCTGGTTGATCTCGCCCATGCGGATCGAGACGGGGGTGTTCGTCAGCACGATCTCGGCCCCCTCGGCCACGGCCCGCTCGGCCACTTTCCATGCGATCGAGTGCTCGTTGAGCGCTCCGAATATCAAACCCTTCTTGCCTTTCAATAAATTACAAGCCATAGTTTTCTTCTTTTTAGGGGAGCGGAACTCCCGATGGCCGCTCGATTCGAGACAGCCGTGGGCGCGCATGGCAATGCGACGGGTCCGCCCGGTGTTAATCTTTTTTCGGTTGGGAAAGAGGCGCCGGGTGCGCTCCTTTCCGGGGTCTCGGATGATACCCTCCGGGGGCAAAGATACGAAAATAAATCGGGTTGGTGCTCCACCTTCGATTCCGGATGAAAACGAGGGGGTGAGAAGAGGGGCTATCTGTTCGCCTGCCAACTCTTTCGGCCGACGTCTGCCATCCGCATCGGATGCAAGAGTTTCTCTTGAAAAGAGGCGGATATTTCCCATATTTTGTTTATTTTTGCACTGCTTTTTATTCGGAAAACCATGATCGATTTTCAAAAGATACCCTCTCCGTGTTACGTTTTGGACGAGGAGCTGCTCGAAAACAACCTGCGGGTGATCGACCGCGTCCGCCGGGAGAGCGGTGCCGAGATCATCGTGGCCCTGAAGGCCTGCGCCATGTGGAGCATCTTCCCCGAACTGGCCCGCCATTCGGATGGTGCGACGGCTTCGTCGGCCGCCGAGGCGCGTCTGGTATTCGAGGAGTACGGGGCTCCGGCCCATACCTATGCTCCCGTCTATACGGATCGCAACATCGAGGAGATTCTGCGCTGCAGCAACCACATCACCTTCAACTCCCTCGCTCAGTTTGAGCGGTTCGGCCCGATGGCCCTGCTGCGGGGAATTTCGTGCGGCCTGCGGATCAATCCCGAATATTCGCCCGTGGAGACCGACCTTTACAATCCGGCCATCCCGGGGTCGCGGCTGGGTATCGTCGCCGATCAGCTCAAGGAGTTGCCGGCCGGTATCGACGGCCTGCACTTCCATGTGCTGTGTGAATCGCGGCCCCACCATCTGCGGCTGGCGCTTGAGGCGGTCGAGAAACGGTTCGGCCGCTTCCTCGACCGGATCAAGTGGCTCAACATGGGCGGCGGCCATCTGATGACCCACAAGGATTACGACTGCGACGAGCTGATCGTTCTGCTGCGCGAGTTCAAGCAGCGTCACCCTTCGCTGCGGCTGATTCTCGAGCCGGGCAGCGCCTTTACCTGGCGGACGGGCTATCTGGTCTCGACGATCGAGGATATCGTGGAGAACGGCGGGGTGCGTACGGCCATGCTCGACGTCTCCTTCGCCTGCCATATGCCCGACTGCCTGGAGATGCCCTACAAACCGGCCATTCTGGGCGCGCACGATCCGCTGCCCGGCGAGAAGAGCTGGCGCATGGGGGGCAACAGCTGCCTGGCCGGCGACTATTATGGTGACTGGGCCTTCGATCGTGAACCGAAGGTGGGCGACCGGATCGTTTTCGAGGATATGATTCACTACACGATGGTCAAGACGACGATGTTCAACGGTGTGGCACACCCCTCGATCGCGATTGCCCGCAAGAACGGGAAAGTGGATATTATCAGAGAGTTCGGCTACGAGGATTTCAAATCGCGTATGTCGTGACCTTAACCCTATACTGCAATTTCAATGAAAGACTTTACACCTACTGCCTACACGTTGGTATCGGTCGCTACCGGCCGGGAGTTCGACGATGCAGGCTGGCTTCTGGATGACGACCAGAGCGAAAAAACCACGTTGATCCGCACCCGTTATGCTCGCAAACAGCTCGAGGTGAAACCGGAGGAGTATGGAATCTACCGATTTGCCGACTGGCTGCCCGTCCGTCGCTTGCTGCACGGTTCGAGCGCCCCGGTGACCTACAAGAGCAAGGGGCTGGCGGCTCATCTCGGTCTGGAGAACCTCTACATCACCTTCAACGGATACTTCCCGGCTATCGGGGCCAACATGACCACCTGCTCGTTCAAGGAGACGGAGGCATACAGCGTCTGCGCCCGCATGGACGAACAGGAGAAACGCGTGCTGGTGGTGGCGTCGGCCGGAAATACGGCCCGAGCCTTTGCCAAGGTGTGCTCGAAGAACCACATTCCGCTGCTGCTTTCGGTTCCGGCCGACAACATCGATGCACTCTGGTTCGAGGAACCGCTCAATCCGTGTGTGAAGCTGATCTGTGCCGAGAAGGGCGGTGACTACTTCGATGCCATCCATCTGAGCAACCTGGCACTGCGCAGCCCGCACTTCTATCCCGAGGGTGGTGCCAAGAATGTGGCGCGTCGCGACGGTATGGGAACGACCGTGCTTTCGGCGGCAACGACCATCGGCCGTATTCCCGACTACTATTTCCAGGCGGTCGGTAGCGGTACGGGCGCCATTGCAGCCTGGGAGGCCAACATGCGGCTGATCGAGGATGGCCGTTTCGGTTCGAATCTGATGAAACTGATGGTTTCGCAGAATGCCCCGTTTGTGCCGATGCACGATGCCTGGCGGGTGGATTCGCGCGAGATGCTTCCGTATGACGAACATAAGGCGCGCCGTGATGTGGAGATTATCGATGCGAAGGTGCTGTCGAACCGCAAACCTCCCTATGGAATGGCCGGCGGATTGTACGATGCACTCAAGGCGACCAACGGCGAGGTGCTCGTGGCAACGAATGCGCAGGGCAGCAAGGCCCGTCGTCTGTTCCTCGAGCTGGAAGGGGTGGACCTGCACCCGGCAGCCGGAATTGCCGTAGCATCGCTCATCAAGGCGGTCGGCGAGGGAAAGGTCGATAAGAAGGCCGTGGTGATGCTCAACATCACGGGCGGCGGCGAGCAGCTCTTCAAGCGGGACAAGGCGCTGTGGCACCTGAAACCCGACCACATCTTCCCGCTCAATCCCGATCCGGAGGATGTCGTTCGGAAAGTAGAGGCAATGTTTGCCTGACAGCGAGTCTGAAATAAAGCAGGAGGCGGTCGTACGAAGCAGTACGACCGCCTCCTGTCTTTTGTCCTTGTCATGATTTGATGCGAACAATGAAAAGAGTTGATTATTAGGGAATATTACACCTGAAAGTTTTGCGGTCTCATATAAAATGCTTAAATTTCTTTCATGTTTTGGTAAGGACGCGGAAACGATAACTTAAAAACGATGGATTATTAAGAAAATGGTCTTACTGTTTATCGTGCTTTTTGCTCTGTCGATGAGCGCGTGTACCTGCTGGAAGAAAACACTCTATTCAGATGGCTATCTGGAAGAGGCGATTCAAAACTCCATCAAGGACTTTACAAGATGCAGGTTGTTTAAAACAGACAGCTCTTTTCACGTCTCCTTCGAGGACTCCTTCGAGGATATGGATGGGAAATTCTATCTTGTTAGGGTTATGGGATCCTATGGCACTACTCTGACGGCATATCCTGATGGGAATTTAACTTTTTCTCCCACTGAGTGTTTAGTTGTAAATGGGAAACTCTTCTATTGGAATAATCCGCGAGTGGAAAGGAGCAAGGAGTGTGTCGAACTATTGGACCACTACGGGCTGATCGATTCTACCTATTTAAAGACGGGAGGATACGGCGCAATTTCATTGGACGAGACATTGGAAGCTGCACATTATTATATTTGTCCCAACAATTTACGATGTTACAAGCGGATCATCACGTCTATTGGACGGCCGGAACCTCCCAAGTTGAAGTGCAATAAGAGGAAGTAAGCGGAACGGATGGGAGCAGGAGATAAGGGCCGTCTTTGCTGGACTTAAAGCACGTCAAATGCTTCTGCGTTTCCTGGATATGATATAGATGGATTTTATCGGCCGTTTTTGAAGGATTGGCTGATTTTTTGTAGAAATATTTTCGATACGATGATGGCTCTGCAAAAAGCATATTAAAAAAGGTATTTTTATGGATGAGAGATTGAAACAGGATAAGGCCCGCCTGAAGGAGGACCTCTCCGAAACGGCACGTCACCTGAAGGAGCATCTGACCGATCGCGCCGAGGAGGTGAAAAGCAACCTGAACGACGTGGTCGATCAGGTGAAACTGTCGGCAGCCGAGAAGGCAGCCCGTCTGAAGGAGCAGACGAAAGAGCAGGCTGGCAAAGCGTTCGACAAGACCCGAGAACTGGTCGACAAGGCCTCCGAACGGGTCAAAGAGTGGTAACGTCCGCCGATAGAAAGGACGGTCGCATACGCCGAGTTTTTTGCATCCGAATCCCGCAAGGGGTTCGGATGTTTTCTTTTTCTGTCGGACCCAGGGGGGTGACTCAAACCCGACTTACGGACTATATTTACTGTTTGCGAGGTAATGTTGCCTCTATAAAAGTACAATATAATATGGTAATAGGTTATTTGAGAGTGAGCACCGGGAAGCAGCATCCGGCCAATCAGCAGGATGAGATCAGACGATTCGCTGCAAGTCAGAACTGGACGGTCAATGCGTGGGTGACGGAGGTTGTCAGCGGGAAGAAGAGCGAGCGGGATCGCAAACTGGGAGCGTTGTTGCGACGCATGAAGCGGGGCGATACGCTCATCGTCACCGAAATTTCGAGGTTGAGCCGCACCCTCACCGATGTGATGGCGATCATGGGCAAGTGTTTGAAGAAAGGGATCAATCTCTATACGACCAAAGAGGGCTATACGTTCGATAATTCGATCAACAGCAAGGTGTTGTGCTTTGCATTCGGACTGGTGGCCGAGATCGAACGCAATCTGATCTCGATGCGTACCCGCGAAGCGCTGGCATTGCGGAAAGCCGAGGGGGTGGTGCTGGGGCGCCGCAAGGGGAGTTGTACAAAATACAAGGTATTGGTGAGTAATCGGCAAACGATTATTCAGATGCTTGCACAGAATCGGTCGATCAATGACATATGCCGCCATTTTTCGCTTTCGCGGGATACATTCGACAAATTTCGGCGCAACTATCCGTCAATCCAGCAAGCGGTCGAAAAAAAGGAAAAAAAAGACGTGTTGTATAAACAAACTTTCGATTCTTGAGTCTTGAATCGAAGGTTGTTTTTTTATTAAACAGGATGGGCTGAGGCATATCCGCCCATCCTGTTTAAACGTTGGTTTACAACAGCAAAGATATGCAATATATATATATAAACAAAATAAATCAACACTTTATATCATAATCATCGGCAGAAGTATGCCAGAGCCCATTTTATAAATTATTTCTCGAAAAGATTTCGATTTAAACCTCCCATTAATCATGTAACCGATTAAAACCAACATTAAAAACCGCAAAAACGGGTCTAAACAGCATTTGATGCAGTTTTTTAGTCCCGATATGATTTTTTTGCCGGAATGAGGCCGTTGTATAAAATATTATTCTGTTTGGGCTGCCTGATCTGTTGCACCTCTTTGCGGGCGCAGCAGTCTGCAGACTCGCTGCCTCTTCATTTTCGGCAGGGGTATGCCGTGGTGGATTCCACCTGGCGGGAGAATACTCGGGTGCTTGAAGCGATCCTTTCCGGGCTTACACCGGATTCTGCACGACTTCTTGTCGAACTGCGCGTGACCGGAAATGCCTCTCCCGACGGAACGTATGCGGCCAATGTGCGGTTAAGCCAAAAACGTGCCTCCTTTGTGCGGGACTGTCTCCGGCAAAGGCGATCAATCCCCGATTCGATCCTGAAGGTATGCTCCAACGGAATCGATTGGGCGGGGTTGATCCGGCAGGTAGAAAGCGATTCGCTTTGTCCTGCGCGTGATCAGGTGCTCCAGATCCTCCGCAACAAGCCCGAATGGATCTACGACGATCGCAATCGCATCGTGGACGGCCGCAAGCACCGCTTGATGGGACTCCGTGGGGGAGTACCTTATAACTACATGCTTAAAAAGCATTTCCCAGACCTGCGGCGAGTCGATGTGGTGATGCGTTATAAAACTGTCACACGCGAGGCATCGCCCGAAGAGGCGGCCGTTATGCAATACGATTCACTGGCAGCCTCTCCGGATATGGACGCCGATGTCCCCCTTGCGGTTACGGATTCGATTCGGCAGCCGGTCGATACGCTGTTTGTGCCGACGGTGACGCAGACGCATCCTGTTCCGAACGAGGAGCTGGATCCGTCGCACCGGATGGCAATCAAGACGAACCTGCTTTACGATGCCATCCTGATGCCTTCGTTGGAGGTGGAATACCGGATCGACAATCGCTGGTCGGTGGCTCTCGAGGGGAGTGTGGCCTGGTGGTCGAAAAACCGTACCCACAAATATTACCAGATTGCCACGATCATCCCGGAGGGACGTTACTGGTTCCGGACCCGGAAGCCGTGGCACGGCCACTATGTCGGCCTCTTTGCCGGAGGTAGCTGGTATGACCTGGAAAACGGTGCGCGCGGCTACAAGGGCGAGTTCTTCATGACGGGTATCAGTTACGGATACATGTTCCCGATCGGACGCTCGCTGTCGCTGGAGGCGGGTATCGGTGTGGGATTTCTGCGCACCACCTACGAGGAGTATCTGCCCATCGACGGCCATTATGTCTACCAGCAGACCAGCCGGACAAACTGGTTCGGTCCGATGCGGCTGAAATTTGCCCTTGTGTGGCGGCTTTGGGATCAAAACAGGAGGGCTGGACGATGAGACGCAACCGTATCATTATTGGTGTGCTTCTGCTGTGCGGAAGTTTGTCGCTGGGGGGATGCCGCAAGGATCTCTGCTACGACCACGATCGGCACGGCCTGCGGACAAGCGCCCTGATTCAACCCGACTGGGAGTTGGAATGGGAACGCGACTACGGCCGGAGCTGGTTGGAGAACTGGCCCGACAAATACGGTATGGAGTATGACGAGCTGCGTCCGGAGGCGGCAACAGGTATTGCGACCTTTGTCTATCACGAGGATGGCAGCTATACGGAGCGCCATCTGGGAGCTGATGGAGGAGAGCTCCCGACAACGGCCGGCGAGAAATCGATCCTGCTTTATAACAACGACACGCGCTATATTGTCTTTGGCGATCTGGATGCTTCGGCGACAGCCTCGGCCACGACCCGGATGCGTTCGCGGTCGACCTACAGCCAGAACCACGGTGACGAGACGACGGTCAATGCGCCGGATGTGCTCTTCGGCGCCTGGATCGAGAGCTATACGGCTACCCCTACGACCGAGCCCGATCCGCTGGCCGTGACGCTGCGTCCGTTGGTCTATACCTACCTGATTCGTTATGAGTTCTCCTCCGGGCTTGAACATGTGGCCCTGGCGCGCGGGGCGATCTCGGGCATGGCACGCTCGGTCTATCTGCAGAGCGGCCGTACCGGCGAAGATACGGCCACAATCCTCTTCGATTGCGAGTTGAAGGATTACGGGGTCGAGGTCCGTCTCACCTCGTTCGGCCTTCCCGACTTCGCAAGCGATTACTATACCCAGAGCGGAACCCGTCAAACCGCCTCACAGCACGGACTCAACCTGGAGGTCATGTTGAAGAACGGTTCGATGAAGAGTTTTGAGTTCGACGTGACGGATCAAATGGACTCCCAGCCGCGGGGCGGTGTCATAACGGTCGACGGGTTGACTGTCTCGGATGCCGAGGCGGGCGGCAATGCCGGATTCGACGTGACGGTCGAGGGGTGGGGTGAATACGAAGATATTGAACTTCCGTTGGATTGATAATCCATCGGCGAGATAACTCATCATACATTAACTTAATCAAATTCAAAGTAAAAATGGGAAAGAATTTATTGGTATTGGCTGCCTGCGTGGTTATGCTCACCGGATGCAGCAAAACGGAGACGGTAGACCAGGCACAGGGAGGAGCCATCGGCTTTACGAGTGCCTATATCGGTAACCCGGTCGAGTCGCGTGCCGTTGCCGTGATCGAGCAGTCGAACATCGACGAGTTCATCGTTTACGGCGGTTACAACGATATGACGCACGTATTCAACGGCGTCTCCGTAACGGGTACGGCCGGCGCAGACGACTGGACCTACACGACGACCCGTTATTGGGTTCCCGGACAGACCTACAAGTTTGCCGCTTACGCACCGAGCGCCGTGACCGGCAACGGAACGATCGAGCCTGACTTTGCGAACGGCGCCCTGAATTTCATGGGCTATACGTCGGATCCGCTCAGCCAGAACGACCTGATTTATGCTACGGCTATGCAGGAGACCGAGAATCCGCTGACCGTATCGCCCGACAAGGTGCAGTTCCAGTTCGGCCACCTGCTTTCGATGATCAAGTTCACCTTCATCAGCGGCTTCGGCAACGACATTACGGTGACGGTCGACAACCTGAAGGTTTCGGGTATGATCTCCGACGGTAACTACATCGGCAACACGCAGAGCTGGACGCCTGGATCGAACGTGGTCAGCGCTGAGGCTCCCTTCACGGAGATGGCCGTTAAGGAGGCTGTGAATGCAACGGCCGGCAATACGAGCGCATCGAGCTACGACTTTGCCGTGATCCCGCAGACGATCGTCGGCAGCGACGGTACGGGAACGAAGGTGGCCGTGTCGTTCGACGTAAAGGTACAGGACAACCTGAAGAACTACATCGTGGGCAGCGCCGACGCGGGCGTAACGGTAACCGCTACGCTGCCGGCATACACCTGGACGGCCGGAAACCGCTACAACTACAACGTGACGATCAAGGGTGAGAACGTAAGTCTCTTCCCGATCGAGTTCGGTACGCCTGTGGTTACGCCGATCGTGGATGCCAATTTCGACGGCAGCGACGAGGTCGTGCTGCCCGAGGCATAATCGGAGCGAACCCTTGCGAGGTGGAGAAGACTGGCCGCTGCCCTGCATTCGCGGGCAGCGGTCGGGCTCTCTTCGCACTGTCGGACAGAGAATCTCCTCCTCACGGAACGAGTAAACAGGATTTTATGAAAACAGTAGTGATCATCGGAGCGATCGGGACGGCCGTGCTGTGTGGCGGATGTAGCGTGACGCACGAGGAGCTTCCTCCGCAGGGCGATCCGATCGGGTTTGCCACCTCGGTCGTGCGGGCCTCCGTAAGCGAACTGGGCGAAGGCGATTCGTTTGCCGTCTGGGCCCGGGAGCATACGAGTTCAATGGTGCGGCAGATCTTCACGCGGGAAGAGGTGCGCTGTACGGGCGGCCTTTGGAGCTACGACAACCTGCGCTATTGGCAGCTCGCATCCGTTTACGATTTCCATGCACTCTATCCGCACGACGTGGCGAATGTCGAGTTGCAACAAACAGGCGATGGTTCGTCGGTACTTGTCGTTACGGGGTTCGATGCCCGCGGGGCGGTGGATCTGATGGCAGCCGAACGGACGAACCTCTCCTATGCCGGCAGTCCGTCACCGGTGACCTTTACCTTCCGACACCTGCTCACCCGGGTGGAGTTTGTCGGCCGCATCGATCCGGCGCTTGCCGAATCCGGCGTCTCGGCCCGCATTGTCTCGGCCTCCCTCTACGGAATGCCCGCCACGGGCAGCGTGACGATCGAGCCGGGCAGCGACGGGGTGTGGAGTTTCGACGGAAACACGTCGGCCGATGCACCATTCTGCTCGGGCGGCGCACAGACGCTGTCGGTCGACGGGGTGAGCCTTTTCGGCGAGCTGCTGCCGTTCGCACAGCCGGTGGGGAACGGATGGACCCTGACGCTCGAATATGAATATACCGACGCGAATTATTCGCAGAACAGGTTTACGAAGAGCATCCGTCTGGCCGATGCCGGTGTGACGGAGTGGGCGCCCGGAACGGGCTACCGCTACTCCTTTACCGTCGGCCGTGACTACATTCTTTTCAACGAGCCGGAGGTGGTTCCCTGGAGAACGGCCTCGGGCGGAATCATTACCGTGGAGTAACCCCTCTCATGCAGAAGAAGCGATGAAATCGATGAAGTTCATACTTGGCGGCACATGGTTGCTGCTGGCCGCCTGCAACCGGGTGGAGGCTCCGATGCCGGAGCCCGCTCTGGGGTCGGCGATCAGTTTCTCGACCCCCTCCATCGTAACCGAGGTCGAGAGCACGGTGCGGGCGAGCGGTCCGGTTGACCAGTTCCCGACCGGTGGCTCATTCGGCGTGCTGGGCTACTGCCTGGCCAATTACGACGGATCGAGCGAGTTGAATCCGGCTACGGGGGCAACCCCCTGGGATTCGAAGGTCGTTTTGTGTACCCCGCATCTCTTCTACAAGACCGAGGTGAAGTACAACGGCAGCGCCTGCTACTATACGGGGATGCAGCGCCGCTGGTACGAAGCCGGGGATTACCTCTATACGTTTTTTGCCTATTATCCCTACGGGGACAACTACTATGCGGTGAAACCTGCGACGCAGGCCGGAATCGGCACGCCGACACTGACCTATACGATGCCCTTCTCGGGCGGTGATCTCTCGACGCCGCTCGATATTGACGCCATTCCCGACGCGATGGCTGCCGCCGCGGTGGATGTAATGCGCGGTGACGGCCATGTGGCATTGAGTTTCCGGCACCTGCTTACGGGCATCAACTTCAAGGTGAACAACTACAACGGTGCGAACGATCTGACCATCCACGGACTGCGTGTGTCGGGCAACTTCTACCGTTCACTGAAGATCCTGCTGGGCGAAGGCCTGGAGTATCCGGCCGACATGTTTTCGGGAACCTTCACAATGCTGGACGGTGCAAATGAGGCGGACGATCTGTCGGTTCCGGCTCTGCAGACCGGCGTGAGAGCGGGGGAGAAGACCCTGATGCTGGTCTCCAACCTGGAGGCCAGACCCAATTACCTGGGCAATCCGATCGAGATTCATATCGACTACACGTTCATGGGCGTTCGGACGACCGACAAGACGATCCCGTTCGTCCCCACCTCGCTGCCTCAGGGCGGTACGATCTACACCATCGAACTGAATTACATTGGTGACACCTTTGTGCTGAATTTCGTGGTGGCCGGCAACCAGAGCTGGGAGGATGGCGGAGACAGTAACCTGCAATTCGAATAACGAGAGCCATGAAGCGATACAACCTATACAGACTCCTGCAACCGATTGCCGCACTTCTGCTGCTGGCCGGATGTACGAAAGACCCGATTCAGGAGCAGGCTGCGCCGCGTTCGGGCGACTTTACCCTGACGGCGGTGGCCGAGAACATGACCCCCGAACAGGTGGTGACGCGCGCATCCGATCCCAAAACCGAGGCCGAGTGCGAGATCCGCACCCTGCATGTTTTCCTGTTCGGAGCGGATCGCAACTACCTGGCCACCCGCGAAGGGTATCCGCTGGTGCAGGGTTACCAGACGACTGCCTCCTCGACCCTGCATATCGACGCAACCGCATTTGCCGATCCGGAAACCGCTTCGAATGCCACGGTCTATGTGGTGGCCAATGTTGACCCGGGCACCTTCGGAATGATCGACGAGAACGGCTATCCCGAGAAGATCGGCAACCAGGACGATTTCGAACGGTTCCATTACCAGCCGATCAAGCGCGAGAGTCTGACCTCGCTGCCCGAGTCGGGCATGCCGATGTTCGGATGGGCTACGGGGGTGAACCTCACCCGGACGAACGGTTCGGTGGTGGTCGAACTGAAGGCCTTGATGGCGCGATTCGACTTCTCGCTCAGTATCGACGCCCCCGAGGGGACGATCGGAGGGCTGCCTTCGCTGGTGTTGACCGAGTGTGAGGTGCGGAACATGGCAACGGCCGTGCCGTTCATCTCCCCGGCGAGCGGTGCCGAGAGTAACCTGGATCTGGACGGTGACGGAACGGTCGACGCCACCACTTCGCTGGTGCTGCGTCTGGATCCGTCAGCCAATACACTCCGCAACCAGCAGGGAACCTCGCAACTGTCGTTCTACGTCTACGAGAACCTGCGCAATCCGGGCTATGCCGGTTATCCCGACCCATACCCCTATCCGGCGGGTGTCGAGCCGGATCAATACCAGCGCTACAAGCCGCTGCTGGCACTCACTCCGCAGAACGATACGATCCCGGCCACCTATGTAGTGCTGAGGGGAATCTTCACCGATGCGGACGAAATCGAATATCTGGCTACCTGTACGGTCTTCCTGGGAGGTGATCCCGAGGACGATTTCCAGGTGCGCCGCAACCACCAGTATCGGAATACCATCACCATCGCGGGAATTACGGCCACGAACAACAAACCGGACGAGACCGTCTCGTTCGATGCCCGTATCGATGTGGAGCATACGAGTCCCTACTACATTTCGATTCTGCGGCACAAGGATCTGGATGCCCATTTCAACGTCGTCCCGCTGGATGCCTATCTGTTCGACGAGGCGTCCAATGACGAGATATCGGTTCGGATCGATAATCCCGATCAGAACAACTGGTTCCGAATCGAGCGGGTGTCGGCCGATGTGATGCGCAGCGGTCAGGCCGCCTCGAACCAGATCAGCCATCCCGGGGTGGCTTTTGCCCCGGGAACGGGCAAGCGGCGCTTCTTTACGCAGAATCTGGTGACGGACCCTTCGCAGCTCGGAAACAGTACGACCTCGACACTGTGGAACAGGGATCGACTCTATATCTACGTGGATGAGAACATCAGTGTCAACACCCGTCAGGGAGACCTGATTCTGGAGTATCGGAAGAATGGACAGGTCGAGGATACCCGGACCATTACACTTGTACAGCATGGACTGAGGCCGGTGCGGGTGGAAGACGGCGGCGTTTACCAATATACGATCTACGTCGAGGCGTTCGAGGAGTATCGCGACTATTACGACCCGCTTTCGCAGTGGACCTCCGAACAGGTGTACGAGGGATTGCCCTGGGGCCCGGCCAACATGGGCAATATCAGTACGGGATTGATCGGATATCTGCCGACGGGCAGCGCCGTTGAGAACTATTTCCAGGGGAAAGAGGGTACGATCGCCATTCTGATGGCAACAGGTGTGTTCCGTTACAGCTACCATTTCAACGGATATCAGCCCGACGGCCCTGCCCGGGCGATGGTGCTGGACGAGGTGCCGCAAACGGCTGCCGAGTATTGCTATCGGAAAAACAAGACCGACGCCGACGGCATGATCTCCGAGGGGAATACCTGCTGGTACCTGCCTGCTATTCGTGAGCTGGAAAATACGCTGACCACCTATTATCCCATCTATAAGGAGTTTCAGGAGAGTTTCTACTGGTCGTCAGCTGCGGCAGCTCGTGAGTCCCTGATTACATCCGAGGCGTCGGAATATGCCCGGGCGACGATGGCCTATGTGAACAGCAGCGGAAAGATCGTCCACAAGCCGAGCGGTTCGGATCAATATTACGATCCCAACCAGGGTCCGGGCAGCTCCTATGGCAAGGCGCTGCGTACGGAGCCCTTGCGTATCCGGGCCGTTTATCGGCCGGCCGGCGGCGGACTGATTGCCGGAGATAGCTATTGATCGAAAAAAGTGTCGGAATCTCTTCCGACACTTTTTTATTGGAGAGGGAGGTGGGCATATTGAACCGAAACGAGAGATTTGCTTGTCCGGGGAAAAGTTTTACCTTTGCATCCGACAGATTCGGATCTGACAATCGATCCGGGTCATTATTAATTATTTAAACTTTTTTAAACAGGATGGAAAAAATCCAATTCAAGCGGGCTTCGCGCTTCAGACGCTGGCGCCGTGCGGGGTATGGAGCCTTCATTACCCTGCATCGACCGGTCTCGATCGGAGTCCTCTCGATTGCGATGACTGCCAGTTTCCTGTCCACGACGAACACGGCGTATGCCCAGAAGTCCGATTCGCTCCAGTTCTATAAGGAACTTGAGATCGAAGCGGTCGAGGTGGAGGCTGCCAAAGCCTCGCCCACACGCAGCGCCATGTCGTCCGTCTCCGTTTACAATCGTAACGTGGGAGCCGCTGCGCCGGTCCAGACCCTTGAGTCTGCCCTGCGCCTCAGCCCCTCGATCGATCTGCGTGAACGGGGTGGCAGGGGAACCCAGGCGGACATCATGATCCGGGGAGGTTCTTTCGACCAGACGATGGTCATGCTCAACGGTATTAACTTTACGGATGCCCGAACGGGTCATCAGTCGCACTCGCTGCCGATCGACATGGATTACGTGGCGGGGATCGATCTGATCGACGGCGTGTCGGGCGTCGGTGCCTATGCGGGGGCGGTGAATATCCGCACACAGCCCCTTAAACCGCGCTATCTGCGCCTCGAAGGGGTCGGCGGTGGCGATGGATACGCCTACGGCAACCTGTCGGGCGCCTATTCGACCGGCAAGTTCAGCCTCTTCGGGGCCGCGTCGTACCGTCGCAGCGACGGCTACATCCACAACACGGGCTTCGACAACTACAACGCCTACCTGCGGATGAACTACGATTCGCCCCGGGCGGGCTATTTCGATTTCCAGGCCGGCTATCAGAACCGGGCATTCGGATCGAACGGATTCTACTCGCTGGCCTATCCCGATCAGTTCGAGCAGACCTCCACGGTGCTCGGGTCGCTGCGGTGGATGAAGAGCATCGAACGACTGACGCTCAATGCAACGGCCAGCTATCGCAAGAATTTCGACC
>CAWUYY010000014.1:0-25935 GCA_963926835.1 Rikenellaceae bacterium
ATCACCAACACCACGCCCTACATCAACATCGACAACTACCCCGACATGGAGCATCTGCTCGCCGAGCTGCACAAACACAAGAACGTCATCACCATCGACGTGGACTCCATCGCCAAGGAGGAGGCTTCGCCCCGTGCCGCCAACATCGTGCTGCTGGGTGCCGCCGCCCCCTTCCTGGGTCTCGAGGCCGAGAAGTTCGAGGAGGGCATCCGCAACATCTTCGCCCGCAAGGGTGACCAGATCGTCGAAATGAACCTGAAGGCGTTCCGCGCCGGTTACCAATACGCTCAAAAACACAAGAAGTAATGGCACAGATCATTTCCCAGAAGATGTTTGACGACATGCTCAAGCGCATGGAGATCAACGATATGGCCCAGGCAACGATCCGTCAGGTCGGAGCCTTCGGCGCCGCTCTCGAGAAGGAGTCGGGAGCTGAATTCCTCCACCTGGAGATGGGTGTTCCCGGCCTGCCGCCCGAGGCGGTTGGTGTTGCCGCCCAGCAGGAGGCCCTCTCGAATGGGCTGGCCTCGATCTATCCCAGCATCGTCGGCATTCCCGAATTCAAGAGCGAAGGCGCACGCTTCATCAAGGCCTTCCTCAACATCGACGTGGAACCCGAAGCGTGTCTTCCCACCGTCGGTTCGATGCAGGGCGGATTCTGCCTCTTCCAGATCTGCTCGCAGTGCGATCCGAAGAAGGATACGATCCTCTTCATCGATCCCGGCTTCCCCGTTCAGCGCCAGCAGGCCCGCATTCTGGGCATCAAGAGCGCATCGTTCGATATCTATGAGTATCGTGCCGAGAAACTCGGTCCGAAACTGAAGAGCTACCTCAAAGAGGGCAACATCGCGGCCATCATCTACTCCAACCCCAACAACCCGGCCTGGATCTGCCTGACCGAGGAGGAGTTGAAGACCATCGGAGAGCTGGCCACCCGCTACGATGCAATTGTCATCGAAGACCTGGCCTACATGGGCATGGACTTCCGCAAACAGCTCGGACACCCCTACCAGGCCCCCTATCAGCCGACGGTTGCCCGCTATACGGAGAACTACGCCCTGATGATCTCCGGCTCGAAGATCTTCAGCTACGCCGGCGAGCGTATCGCCATGGCCGCCATCTCGAGCAAGATCTTCCACCGCGACTATCCGGCCCTGCGGGAGCATTACGGCATCGGACACTTCGGAGAGTCCTTCTCGCTGACCTTCCTCTACGCCGCCTCGGCCGGTACGAGCCACTCGGCACAGTATGCGCTGGCTGCCATGTTCAAGGCAGCAACGGACGGGAAACTCGACTTCGTCAACCACACCCGCGAGTATGCTCATCGTGCCCATCGCATCAAGGAGATCTTCGAGCGCAACGGCTTCCACATTGTCTACGACAAGGATCTCGACCAGAAGGTGAGCGACGGTTTCTTCTTCACGGTGGGTTACGGATCGATAACGAGCGCTGAACTGGTGGCCGAACTGCTGCGTTACGGCATCTGCGCCATCTCGCTCGCATCGGCCGGCAGTCTGCAGAACGGCGTGCGTGTCTGCGTCTCGCAGATGAACCGCGACGCCCAGTACGAACTGCTCGACCAGCGGCTTGCGCTCTTCGATCAGGACCACAAAAAATAAAAACAGAACATCAGATTATCATTTTATGTACCTCCTCCGGTTATCGCACGACAGCCGGAGGAGGTTATACGAAGATTAATACCGAATCAAAACGATATGATTAACAAAGAATTGCTCGACCCGTCGAGCGTCGTTGTAGTCGGAGGATCCGACGACGTGAACAAACCCGGCGGAGCCGTTCTCCGCAACCTGATCAACAGCCCCTTCAAGGGTCCCGTTTACGTAGTGAACCCCAAGGCGGACTCGGTTCAGGGCATTAAGGCCTGCCATACAGTCGAGGAGCTGCCTCAGGTCGGCTGCGCCATCATCGCCATCGCCGCCAAATTCTGTCTGCACGCCATCGAGGTGCTGGCCCGCGAGAAGGGAACCCGCGGATTTGTCATCCTCTCGGCCGGATTCAGCGAAGAGAACAAAGAGGGCGCCGAACTGGAGCACAAGATTGTCGAGATCATCAACTCGGTGGGCGGCTCGCTCATCGGCCCCAACTGCACGGGTATTCTGACCAGCAACTACAACGGTTCGTTCACCTCGCCCGTTCCCAAGCTCGATCCCCGAGGCATCGACTTCATCTCCGGATCGGGTGCAACGGCCATTTTCATCGTGGACAACTGCATGCGCAAGGGACTTCAGTTCAACAGCGTCTGGGCCGTGGGCAACTCGGCTCAGATCGGCGTGGAGGATGCGCTCGAGTATCTCGACGAATCGTTCGACCCGGCTACCAGCTCGCGCATCAAGATCCTCTACATCGAGAGCATCAACCATCCGGAGAAGTTCCTCAAACACGCCTCGTCGCTTTCGCGCAAGGGGTGCCGGATTGCCGCCATCAAATCGGGCAGCTCGGAGGCGGGCGGACGCGCCGCCTCGTCCCATACGGGAGCCCTGGCCAGCCCCGACGTTGCGGTGGACGCCCTCTTCCGCAAGGCCGGCATCGTTCGCTGCCACGGCCGTGAGGAGCTGATGACCGTAGCGGGTATCTTCACCTATCCGGAGCTGAAGGGTCGCAACATCGCCATCGCCACCCACGCCGGAGGTCCGGCCGTCATGCTGACCGATGCCCTCTCGAACGGCAAGATGGAGGTTCCCCACCTCGAGGGTCCCAAGGCACAGGCGCTGCTCGAGAAGCTCTTCCCCGGCTCGTCGGTGGGCAACCCGATCGACTTCCTGGCCACCGGTACGGCCGAGCAGCTGGGATACATCATCGACGCCTGCAACAACGACTTCGACCAGATCGACGGAATCGCCGTCATCTTCGGCAGCCCCGGTCTGTTCCCCGTATATGAGGTATACCGCACGCTGGCCGAGAAGATCAAAACCTCGCCCAAACCGATCTTCCCGATCTTCCCCTCCTATCTCTGGGTCAAGGACGAGGTCGAGGAGTTCGTACGCAACGGCGGCACCTACTTCCCCGATGAGGTACTCTTCGGTACGGCGCTGGCCAAAGTATACAATACGAGCAAGGTACAGCCCGAGCACCCGGATGTTCCCGAGGTCGACACGGCCCGCATCCGTCAGATCGTGGATGCCGCACCGAACGGCTACCTGAACCCCGACCAGATCCACCAGCTGCTCGATGCAGCCGGCATCTCCCGTGCCAAGGAGGGTGTCGCCGACACGGAGCAGAAGTGTCTCACGCTGGCTCATGAGATCGGCTATCCGCTGGTAATGAAGGTTGTAGGCCCGATCCACAAGTCGGACGTAGGCGGTGTGGTGCTCAACGTGAAGGATGACGAAACGGTCGTACGCGAGTTCAACCGCATGATGCAGATCAAGGATACCTACGCCATCATGCTCGCCCAGCAGCTGAGCGGTACGGAGGTCTTCATCGGCGCCAAGAAAGAGGGTGCCTTCGGCCACATCGTCATGTGCGGTCTGGGCGGTATCTTCATCGAGGTGCTCAAGGATGTGAACGCAGGTCTGGCTCCCCTCTCCCGTGAGGAGGCCCTCGGCATGATCCGCAACCTGCGCTCCTACAAGATCATTCAGGGCGTGCGCGGTCAGGAGCCCGTCAACGAAGAGCGTTTCGCCGAGGCGATCGCCCGCGTATCGGCGCTGGTAAAGGCAGCTCCCGAGATCTTCGAGATGGACCTCAACCCGCTGCTCGGCAACAGCCGCGACGTGGTTGCGGTCGACGCCCGCATCCGCATCGAGAAGTAATTGTCTGCAAACGAACCGCCCTGCGGTAATTTTTTACAATCGGCTCCGTTTCCTTTATATAAAAGGAACGGAGCCTTTTCTTTGCCCAGAGCAGGGCCGTCAAGAGCAAGGTTCGGCAAAAAAGAAAAAATTTATTGATTTTCGATAAATTTTTCTTGTTTTTCACAGATATAGTTTATACCTTTACTCTACCAAATCTGATAACAGGAATCCCTTAGCGTATGATCGTACTCGAAAACATCAACAAGACCTACTACAACGGGGCTCCGTTGCACGTACTGAAAGGCATCAACCTGGAGATCCACCGCGGAGAGCTGGTCTCGATCATGGGAGCCTCCGGTTCCGGCAAATCGACCCTGCTGAACATTCTGGGTATTCTCGACGACTACGATTCGGGCAAATATTTCCTGAACGGGCAGCTGATCCACCACCTGAGCGAAACGCAGGCCGCTGCGGCCCGCAACAAGATGATCGGCTACATCTTCCAGTCGTTCAATCTGATCAACTACAAGAACGCCGTCGAGAACGTCGCCCTTCCGCTCTACTACCAGGGCGTCTCGCGCCGCAAACGAAACGCCCTCGCCCTCGAATACCTCGACCGGCTCGGACTTCGCGACTGGGCCGACCACATGCCCAACGAGATGTCGGGCGGTCAGAAGCAGCGCGTGGCCATCGCCCGCGCCCTGATCAACAAGCCGCAGATCATCCTGGCCGACGAGCCCACCGGCGCCCTCGACAGCGTCACCTCCCAGGAGGTGATGGATCTGCTCCGGCAGGTGAACAACACAGGCATGACCATCGTATGCGTCACCCACGAGCGTGCGATCGCCGAACAGACCGACAAGATCATCCACATCAAGGACGGCATCATCAGCTCGACCGAAAATCTGGCCTTATGAGAGAACTGCTGCTGGAAATATGGGCCTCGATCCGCAAGAACAAGTTGAGGACCTTTCTCACGGGATTTTCCGTCGCGTGGGGCATCTTCATGCTGGTCATTCTGCTCGGATCGGGCAACGGACTCAAGAACGGCGTAATGTCCAACTTCGGAAATCAGGCGGTCAACACGATCACCCTGCAGGGCGGATGGACCTCGACCCCCTACGGCGGCTACGACAAGTGGCGGCGCATCGAGCTGGACAACCGCGACATCGACATCCTGCAGGAGGAGTTCCCGCAGGTCGACAAGATCGCGGCCAACGTCTGGCTCAACGAGATTACGATCTCCTACGGTCGCGAATACCTCTCCAACACGAGCGTCGTGGGTGTCACCCCGGCCAACGTGGAGATGGAGGGACAGGTGCTGCTCCAGGGTCGCTTCATCAACGAGACCGACCTGGCCCAGCAACGGAAGGTGATTCTGCTGGACAAGGCGGCCGGCGAGGTGCTCTTCCCTAACGGGGATCCGGTCGGCAAGTCGATCAAACTGAACAACATCTCCTTCACCGTGATCGGCGTCTACGACCGCATCCAGAAGAGCTACAACTCCACCTGCAACATACCGCTGTCGACCGCCCAACTGATCTTCAAGGCCAACAGCCCCTATGTGGACCGCATTGTCTTCTCGGTCAATGAGATCACCACGGATCAGCAGATGGAGACATTCGAAAAGCGGCTGCGCAACCGACTCGCGGCCGAACACAAATTCTCCCCCACGGACGAAAGTGCCCTGTGGATCTTCAACCGTATGGAGAACTACAAGGATACCATGTTTATCTTCAACGGGATCAGCATCTTCATCTGGATCATCGGACTGGGGACACTGCTGGCCGGCGTGGTCGGCGTGAGCAACATCATGCTCGTAACGGTCCAGGAGCGCACGTTCGAATTCGGCATCCGCAAGGCACTCGGTGCCAAACCATCGTCGGTCATCCGGCTCATCCTGACCGAATCGGTACTGATTACCGCCGCTTTCGGCTACATCGGCATGGTACTGGGAGTCTTCACAATGGAGCTGGTCAACAAGATACTCTCCAGCATGCCGACTACGGGCGAGCACCAGTTCAACATGTTCCTCAACCCGACACTGAATCTCTCGGTTGCCGTGAGCGCCACAATCGTATTGGTGATCGCCGGGCTCATCGCAGGATACGTCCCGGCACGTCGTGCCGCCCAACTCAAGACGATCGACGCATTGCGATACAACAAATAACAGATAAAGGCAAACGCACCTTCCCTCACAATTAAGGCTTTTGCAGTATGATATCATTTTTCGATACGGACCGGTGGAACGAAATATGGCAGACCATCACCCGCAACCGCAGGCGCAGCATCATGACGGCTCTGGGAGTTTTCTGGGGTATCTTCATGCTCGTCATCCTGCTGGGGGCCGGGACCGGCCTGGGCCGCATGTTCCGCGCCCAACTGGGTGAGACCTCCACCAACACGGTCTTCCTGAATCCCGGACAGACGTCGCTTCCCTACAAAGGAATGCCGTCGGGACGCACCTGGCAATTGGATATGGACGATCTGAAGACCATACAGGAGCTCCCGGAGGCGGAATACGTTTCGGCCCTCTGCTGGGGAGGACAGCGGAATGCCTCCTACCAAAATCAGAAAGGCGACTTCGGTCTGATGGGATACTCGCCCGACATGCAGAAGATTAACCCGCAGAAGATCGTCATGGGGCGCTTCCTGAACGACGTGGACGTATTGCGCCAGCGAAAGGTCTGCGTAATAGGCACCCAGGTATGGCGCGACCTGTTTCCCAGCGGAGAAGATCCCATCGGTAAGATCATCCAGATCGGAACATCCTATTTCACGGTAGTGGGGGTAACCAAACCGCAAGGCTCGATGATGGCCTTCAGCGACCCGGAGCGAACTATATCCATCCCCGCCCTGATCCTGCAACAGATGTACGGTCAGGGAAACAAAATCCATATGCTGGCCGTTTCGGCCTACCCCGACGTACCGTCCGAGCAACTTATCAAGCAGACCCGCCAGACGATCGCCGGACGCCACCTGATCTCGCCTGACGACAAAAAAGCGATGTTCATCATGGATACGGGCGAAATCTTCGGAAAGATCATGGGCCTGCTGCGGGGCATTGCAGCCCTGACCTGGATCGTCGGACTGGGGACCCTGCTGGCAGGTATCGTCGGCATCAGCAACATCATGCTGGTATTGGTGCGCGAACGCACACAGGAGATCGGTGTCCGCCGAGCCCTTGGTGCATCACCCCTGACAATCCTCTCGCAGATTCTCTCCGAAAGTTTCATCCTCACCTTCATCGCCGGTGTCTTCGGCCTGGCCGCCGGTGTGGGTGTCATATCGGGCTTCGACTCCTGGTATCAGGCGGCCATCCGAGCCGGAAGCGAGATGCCGGAAATCTCGTGGCAAATCTCCTTCGGACTGGGCATGACAGCCCTTACAATACTGGTAATCAGCGGTCTGCTGGCCGGTGTCATCCCAGCTGTCCGGGCTCTCAAGATCAAACCCGTGGATGCCATCCGCGAAGAGTAAATAGACTATCAATCTCGAAACAAATATAAAATGAGTGGCATATGAAGAAGTTTTTTAAGATTTTCCTGGGAATCGTTTTCCTGATCCTGCTCGTGCTGACATTCGTCTATCTATGGAGCAAGGGCCGTCCCGAAAAGGTGGTTTACACGACCGTAAATCCGACCATCGACACGATCCGCCAATACGTGATCGCAACCGGCAAGATCGAGCCGCGGGACGAGGTGCTCATCAAACCGCAGATCTCGGGTATCATCTCGGACATCCGCTGCGAGGCGGGCGACCGGGTGAATGTCGGCGACGTGATCGCCACGGTCAAGGTGATTCCCGAGCTGGGATCGCTCAACAGCGCCGAATCGCGCGTGACGGTAGCCCGTCTCTCGCTGGAGCAGCAGCGCAAGGAGTTCAACCGCACCGAGGCGCTCTACCAGAAAGGCGTTGTCTCGCAGGAGGAGTACGAACAGGGACAGACGAACATGAGCAAGGCCGAAGAGGAGATGCAGAATGCGCAGGATGCCCTTGAGATTGTCAGAAACGGAATCGCCCAGCGTTATGCCGACGTGAGCAACACGCAGATCCGCTCGACCATCACGGGTATGATTCTCGACGTACCGGTCAAGGTGGGTAACTCGGTGATCCAGGCCAACACCTTCAACGACGGTACGACCATCGCCTCGGTTGCCGACATGGGCGACATGCTCTTCCGCGGAAAGGTGGACGAGACGGACGTAGGCAAGCTGAAGATGGGAATGCCGGTGGTTCTGACCATCGGTGCCATGCAGGGGACCGTCCTTGATGCCGAACTGGAGTACATCTCACCCAAAGCGGTCGAGGAGAACGGGGTGATCATGTTCGAGGTGAAGGCGGCAGCCAGGATTCCCGATTCGACCTTCGTACGGGCCGGATACAGCGCCAACGCCAGCATCGTGATCCAGAGCCGCGAGGGTGTGATGGTACTGCCCGAGAACACGTTGCAGTTCGAGGAGGGGCAGCCCTACGTCTATGTGCTGACCAGTCCTGAAGGAAGCGACGAGCAGACCTTCGAGCGCCGCAAGGTCGAGGTCGGCCTCTCGGACGGCATCAACATCGAGATCCTCTCCGGCGTCAACGAAAAGGAGAAGGTACGGAGTCTCCAGGTACAAAACATCTAAAACAGGACCGGCCATGAAATACGGAATCACCCTTCTCGCCCTCACTCTGGGCATGCTGACAGGATATGCCCAGGAGCCGCAGAACGACACCTCGGCGTGGAGCCTTCAGCAATGCATCGACTATGCCAACGCGCACAACATCAGCGTCCAGCAGCAGGAGGTGAAGGTTTCGCAGAGCCAGATCGAGCTGAACACGGCCCAAAACAGCCGTCTGCCCGACCTGAACGCCTCGTTCGGTGCCAACATGTCATTCGGACGAAGCCTGATCAGCAACAACACCTACGCCGACAACAACCAGCTCTCGGGCAACCTCGGAGTATCGGCCTCGCTGCCCGTCTTCATGGGCGGGCGAATCAACCACCAGATCGCCGCGGGCAAACTGGGATTCCAGGCCGCCCTCAAGGATCTGGAGCGGATCCGCGAGGATGTGGCCGTCAACATCATGTCGCTCTATCTGGAGGTGCTCTTCAACAAGGAGCTGGTCGGCGTGGCGCAGAGCCAGCTTGACCTGAGCACGCTGCAGGTAACGCGCAGCCGCGAACAGGTGGCTGCCGGCAAGGTGGCCGAGGCGACCCTCTACGAGACCGAAGCGCTGATGGCCCAGGACGAGCTGTCGCTCACGCAGAACAAGAACAACCTCTCGCTGGCGCTGCTGGCTCTCAGCCAGGCGCTGAACCGGCCGAGCGCCGAGGGGTTCGACGTGGTCTACCCGGTTCTGGACAGCGCACAGATCGAATCATCGATGATGCTGCGCGATCCCAAGGAGGTGGTGGCCTACGCACTTGACAACCGGCCGCACATCCAGGCGGAGCGGCTCCGGCTCGATCAGGCGGAGCGGTCGGTACGTCTGGCCCGCTCCTCATTCTACCCCCAGATCACCCTCTCGGGCGGATACGGGACCAACGTCTACGACTCGTTTGCCAAGGGGGCTGTAAACCCGCCCTTCGGACGGCAGTTCCGCAACAACAGCAGCGAATATTTCGGACTGACGGTAAGCATTCCCATCTTCAACCGGCTGGCGACCCGCAACAGTGTCCGCACGGCCCGGCTGTCGGTCAAGAACCAGCTGCTGACCCTCACCCAGGCCGAGCAGTCGCTGCAGAAAGAGGCTGAGACGGCCTACTACACGGCCGAGGCGGCCCGACAGAAGTATCGCTCGGCCCAGAAGGCGCTCGAATCGGCGCGCATCGCCTTCCAGTACGAGACCGAGAAGTTCGCCGCCGGCCGCTCGACGACCTTCGACTACAGCGATGCCAAGAACCGCATGGTGAAGGCCGAATCGGATCTGCTGCAGGCCAAATACGAGCTGATCTTCCGCACCAAGATTCTCGACTACTACGCGGGCTATCCGCTTACGCTCTAAAAGGAAGGAGCCTGTGCCACACAAGCGCGGGGAGCGTCGCATGAGACTCCCCGCGCTTTTTCATCCGGCCGCCTGCAGAAAAGGGGGCCATATGCTTGACATCGCCTCGCTGCGGTATTATCTTTGCCCCGACGGATTCCCTTCCGTCCTTGAGTTCCCGCCGCCGCTTGCACACCGCCCGGCGGGGAAATCTTCCCGACACATCCTTTTTCACACGCGGATTCCCGATCGCCCAGCCCCTGCGATCGAGGCTCTGCCATCGTTTCACCTCAACACCATCTCCTACATGGCAAAGAAAGGCCGCAGCCGGGAGCTGATCGCCAAGCGCGATCAGATGCTCTGCCGGCGCTATCACTACTGGACAGAAATCGCCCGCCGCCGCTTCGACGACACCCTACGGATCCTCTCCGAAGAGGAGTTCTTCCTCTCCGAGGAGCGCATTCTGGTCATCCTGCGACGCAACAGCGACCTTCTGCATGAACTCTCGCAAAGTGCAAACAAACGGAAACCCTCGCGGTCGACCGCCCGAAAATCACTCTTTATCGGGCAATAGTCTCTCCCGAAACCTCTTTTCCCGCCCATCGGATATGAAAAAGAGCGGATCGTCGATCCCCGTTTCGGGAAAAACCGCTATTTTTGCAACAGCATCAACCTCAGGCAAAGAGCATGGAGTGGTTTACTGATCTCTTCACCCAGCACTCGGCCATCCAGGCCGTCGTCGTTCTCTCGCTGATCTCGGTTCTCGGGATGGCGCTGGGGAAGATCCGCTTCTTCGGCATCTCGCTCGGAGTCACCTTCGTCTTCTTCATCGGAATCGCCGCCGGCCACTTCGGCCTCTCGGTCGATCCCGCGATGCTCGACTTCGCCGAGAGTTTCGGACTCATCCTCTTCGTCTATGCCCTCGGACTGCAGGTCGGTCCCGGCTTTTTCAGTTCGCTCCGCTCGGGCGGAATCCGGCTCGTCTCGCTCGCAACGCTCATCGTCCTGCTCGGATCGCTGCTGGCCATCGCCCTGAGCTATGCGGCCAACGTGCCGATGAGCGACATGGCCGGCATTCTGTGCGGCGCCACGACCAACACCCCGGCGCTCGGTGCCGCCCAGCAGATGCTCTCGCAGATGCAAATAGACAGCAACAACGCCACGCTGGGCTGCGCCCTCACCTATCCGCTGGGCGTTGTGGGCGTGATTCTCGGGATCATCGCCGTACGCAAGCTCTTCGTCCGGCCGGCCGACATGCCTCAACCCGATGCCGAACACCAAAAGAACGTCTTCATCGTCGAGTTCAAGATCACCAACCCCGGCATTGTCCACAAAAGCATCCGCGACGTGGCCCGCTACAGCCAACACCGATTCGTCATCTCACGGCTGTGGAGAGCCGGTCAGGTCTCGATCCCGACTTCGGACACGACCCTCGAACTCAACGACCTGATTCTGGTCATCACCTCGCCCGACGACGTAACGGCACTCGGACTGCTCTTCGGC
This sequence comes from Rikenellaceae bacterium, assembly GCA_963926835.1. Lineage (GTDB taxonomy): Bacteria > Bacteroidota > Bacteroidia > Bacteroidales > Rikenellaceae > Alistipes. The sequence continues at coordinate 11,229 of CAWUYY010000014.1, forward strand.
GAACAGGTACCCAAGGATTGGAATACGCGCGACATCGACTGGGATGCCGTGGACCGGCAGCTCATCTCGCGCTCGATCATCATCACCCGCCCCGAGATCAACGGACGCAAACTCAGCTCGCTGCGGCTGCGCAACCTCTACGGCATCAACATCAGCCGGGTGCACCGCTCGGGCGTGCAGCTGCTCGCCACGCCAGATCTTACGCTGCAACTGGGCGACAGTCTGACGGTCGTCGGCGAAGAGCAGGCGCTGCGTCAGGTGGAACGGATTTTGGGAAATGCCGTCAAACGGCTCGACGAGCCCAATCTGATTCCGGTCTTCATCGGACTGATTCTCGGTCTGCTGCTGGGAAGCATTCCTCTCACGGTGCCCGGTATCAGCCTGCCTGTCAAACTGGGTATTGCCGGAGGTCCGATCATCCTCGGCATCCTGATCGGCACGTTCGGCCCCCGCATCCACATCGTCACCTACACCACCCTGAGTGCCAACCTGATGCTGCGGGCCCTCGGGCTCTCGCTCTATCTGGCCGGTCTGGGACTCGAGGCCGGAGCGCATTTCGTCGAGACGATCATGCGCCCCGAGGGGCTGTTGTGGATCGTGCTGGGCTTTCTGATCACCTTCGTGCCGGTGGTCATCGTAGCCGTACTCTCGCTGCGGCTCTTCCGCACCGACTTCGGCGAGGTGGCCGGCATCATGTGCGGCAGCATGGCCAACCCCATGGCCCTCGGCTATGCCAACGACTCGATTCCGGGTGACCATCCGGCCGTCGCCTATGCAACGGTATATCCGGTCTGCATGTTCCTGCGGGTGGTTATCATCCAGATCCTGCTCATGTGCTTCCTCTGAGAGACTTCCGCTACAACTTGACCACGCGGCCGATCTCCCCCTCGAAGTTGGGGGTAAAGATCCCCTTGCCCAGCTGGTCTCGAATCTCCTGCAAAGTCCAGAACCGTCCTCCGTCCAGCTCCTCGCTCGGATGCACGGGGCCGTCGTATGTCGTGCGGTAGACGCAGACCAGTTCGCTCTCGCGGTCCGAATCGAAACGGTAGGACTCCACGAAGGTCGGCGTAAAGTCGGTGATTCCCAACTCCTCGCTCACCTCGCGGTACAGAGCCTCTTCGATGCTCTCGCCCCAATCGACGTGACCGCCCACGGCCGTATCCCACCGTCCGGGCTGAATATCCTTCCACATCGGGCGTTTTTGCAGGTAGAGCTCCCCGCGCGAATTGAACAGGTGCAGATGCACCACCGGGTGAAGCAGGTGCGATCCGTCGTGGCAGCGGCCCCGGGTCGCTGCGCCGACCACAAACCCGGAGGGATCCACCACCGGGAAAAGTTCTTCGAGATTCTCTTTCGGGTGCATAAGTTGCAGCTATTTGAAGGGGGACTTCAGGCACGGGCCCGTCGTCCGTAACGGTGACAATAGATGGAGAAGAGGATGAATCCGGCCAGCGTGAACAGAGCTCCGGGCAGGGCCGAATAGTTCGCCGCCAGACCGTAATGGATGGGCAGGCCGCCAAAGTAGGCCCCCAGGGCATTGCCGAGATTGAAGGCGATCTGGATCGAGGCGGCACCCAGCATCTCCCCGCCGGGGGCATTCTCCAGAATCAACAGCTGCTGGGGCGAAGAGACGGCGAACAGACCGCTCGTGGTGAAGAACATCAGCAGCAGCGCCAGCCAGGGGTTGCGGGCCAGGAAGAAGAGCCCGAGCAGCAGCAGGAAGAGCGCCCCCTGTGTGAAACGGGCCACCCGTTCCGGGGTAAAGCGGTCCGAGAGCTGACCTCCGGCCAGATTGCCGAGCAGCATGCCGAATCCGGCGAGCATCATCACCGCCGTCATCGAGTCGGGCGAGAGGCCCGCCACAGTTGTCATGGCGGGGGTTACGTAGCTGTACCAACAGAAGACACCTCCGTTGGCGAACAGCGTGGCACCCAGAATAAGCCAGGGAGCCAGGCGGGTCAGGAAGCTGAACTGCCCCTTCAATCCGTGGTCGGGCAGCGGTTCAAGCACCGGAACCCAGCGCACGACGAACAGGCAGGCGAGCACGCCCCACACCCCCACCAGGGCAAAGGCCAGACGCCAGGAGAAAAAGTTGCTCAGATAGGTTCCGAGCGGCACGCCGAACAGGTTGGCAACGGTCATCCCGAGGATCATGATCGAGACGGCCTTCGTGCTGTGTCCCGGATCGGCCAGCTTCTTGGCCACGATCGAGCCCACGCCGAAGAAGGCTCCGTGCGGAAGACCCGAAATGAAACGGGCTCCGAGCAGCATCCAGTAGTTGGTCGAAAGGGCCGACAGGAAGTTTCCCACGATGATGATCCCGACCAGAGCGATCAGGATGTCCTTCAACGGCCGCTTCCGGGCCACCAGAACGGTACAGGGTGCCCCCACGCAGACTCCGATGGCATAGGCCGAGATAAAATGGCCGACACGCGGGATGGAGATTCCGAGCGCTGCCGCCACATCGGGCAGGATGCCCATCATCACGAACTCGGCCATGCCCAGCGCCAGCGTCCCGAAGGCAAGAGCGATAAGACTTCTTTTCATCCTTACAATTCACACCCTCCTGGCCCGAGCCGCCCGAAAAAAGAGCACTCCGAGCAGAGCGTGTTCGGAGTGCAAAAATAGATAAAATGCGGATCGGATCATCCGACTGACACCGCTTTATCCCAATTTTTATCGGACACCGAGCCACTGGAGCCACTCCAGGGTCTCGGGCGAGAGCTTGTCGTCCCGATCGACCCAGACACCGGCCTCGATCAGCGCCGACTTGTAGTTGTTGATCCGGCGCGTGAGCGGGAAGTCGGGCTGGCGGAGCGCACTCTTCTCCTTACGCTCCGAAGGTCGGATCTGCCGGTCGAAGACATCGCGGAGCCGCGGACGCCGCTCCTCTTCCCACTTGAAATCCTCCAGATAGAGGCTCTGCGTGGCGGGAATCTTGTCGATGGGGAAGATCGAATAGGTTAGCTGGTTGCGGTAAGTGATTCCAGTCACCGCATTATTCTCGATGTAGTAGGAGGCCGAACCGCTCTGCATGGTCATGAACGAGACGGGGTCGGGAGCCCCCTCCTCCTGCATGTAGTAGAACGTCTGCACGTTGCCGTCCACATCGGTGCGGAAGATCTTGTTGTCGCGGAAGAAGGCCGTGATCAACTTGCCGGAGATCTGGTTATAGGCCACCGTATCGAGCTGGCTGATCATGATCGGGTGGTCGATGAACTCCGCCTTGTCGAGTTGCGAATGGCGGGTGTAGATCTTGATCAGCTCCGACGAGATCTGGCTGTCCAGATTCCACATCACCGGATCGATATAGAGCATGATGGTCGAATCGGACGAAAGGCTCACCAGCGAATCGCAGACCGACTGGAAGTCGTTGCGGAAGATCCGCACGTTGCGGTAGCCCTGAATCATCCGGTACATCGAATCCCGCTGCTGCTGAGCCAGCGAATCCTGCCGCAGGCTGTCCGGCTGCATGGCAAGCGAGTCCTGCTGCAGCGAATCCCGCTGCAGCGAATCCCGCTGCAGGGAGTCCTGCGGAGCCCGGGCCGTCACCGAATCCTGTGCAATCGTATCGGCAGCATAAACGGCATCCAGCGAATCGAGCACCGAGGCCGGAAGTTTCCCCTTGCGCACCGCCTTCTCGTAACGGGCACGCTCCCTTTCGCGCAAACGAGCCACCTGCTTGGCACGGCGGGCTGCCTCCTTCGCCTTCTGGGCATCGAGCAGCGCCGTGGCACGTGCCTGACGCGCCGTGGCGATCCGGTCCAGTTTCTCCTGACGGGCGGCCGCCGCTGCAGCCCGTTCAACGGCCTTGACGCTGTCCGCCTGAATCTGCAGCACCCGTTTCACGCTGTCGGCTTCGGCACGCTGCAGCGCCTTGAGCCGTTTGGCCTCCGCCCGCTGCATCTCCTTGCGCTCCCGCACGGTCAACGTATCGGGGGTTGCTGCGGCCAATGAATCCGCCACGGCAATCTCCGCAATGAGCGATTCGGTCACCGAATCGGTCGGCATGGGAGTCAGTTCTCCTGTTTGCGGTGCGCGAAGGGAATCCCGATCGGACAGGCTGGGCGCACTTGCCTGCTCCGCGGCCCTCTTCACCGAATCGGCCGCAGGCCGCTCCCCCGCTCCCTCTTTCGAGGCGGGCTCAACGCCCGCTGCGGGCGGAGTTGTCACATCGCTCTTCTGCTGGGCAGCCGCAGGCCGATCGGCCGGTTTCCGTCCGGTCAGCGAATCGGGCTGCTGCTCCGTCCGGGCCGAAGCCGGAGACGGGGCCGCGAGTGAATCCTGCGGCAGGGAATCGACCACTTCATCACCCTCGAAGAGCGTATAAAGGTACATCGTGTCGGCCCGCATGTAGAGCGAGTCGCCGCGACTCGTATCATAGCTGACTACCGACGGCCGCCGCGTAAGCAGGGCGTTGCCCGGCTCTTTCCAGTACTCGCCGTAGTCGCCGAAGGCCAGCACCTTGTGCTCTCCGTCGTCGATCTGAATCTCCTTCCAGAGCCGCACGTGTCCCTGTGTGCGGAAGTAGTTGAGACTGTCGCTCCAGAGCTCGTCCTTCGGGGTGAGCACATAGCCGTTGCGTGTCAGGGCGTAGAGGTCGGGCAGCTTCTCGTAGCGGCCGCGATCGGCATAGAGATAGTCGCCGTCCCGATCCCAGATGTTCGTATGTTCGAAGAAATAGGCACGATCGGTCTGTGTGTTGTAGATTACCGAATCGCCCTTCAGCGTATAGGTGTCGTTGCGCATCTCGACCCGATCGACTGCAATCAGCTCGTGGCTGTTGGCGTAGAAATATCCCCGCATCGACTCGACCTGGTTGTCGCGGTTCCGTAGGATACCGCCCTTGGTGAACTGCCCGATGTTGTCGAGCGTGTTGAAGACAAAATCGTAGGTGTAAAGCGTGGCGTCGCCGTCGACCGTCTTCACCAGCCGCGAATAGACCCGCGCCTCGTTGATCTCGCCGTTATACTCGGCCCGATCTCCGTAGATATACGTATTGTTCTTGTTGATCAGTACGTTGCCGAAGAACTCCAGGTGCTTGTCGCTGAAACGGATCGCGCTGTCGGCCGTAATGACCGCTCCGTTGTGATGCGCTGCGAAGTTGCCTACCAGTACGGTTGCCGTCGTATCGCCGTACGGAATGGGGTATCCCCTTTCGGCCGTGAAGTCGACGATCTTGCCGTTCGGATCCGCCGCGGGTGCGGCCGTAGCCGGACGCGATGCCGGAGCGGAACCCGAAGCCGAGGCGGGGGCCGTCAGCATCATCGGTCGATTGGCCGCCAGGATCACCCCCCCGACCATCCCGGCCGTAGCCAGCAGGGAGACCATCCATCTGTTCCACCGTTTCAACATCGGACGCACGCGTTACTTGACCCAATTCCTGTTCTCAAACTCTCCGTCGCGGAACTCGGGAATGATGTAGACATACATGCCTCCGATCTTCTCGTTGATCCAATCCTTGAGAGCCCGTTCCTGCTTGGCATTCAACGCCATCTGCTCGACCTGAATGTAGTCCTCGCTCAGCGAAGCCCGGTGCGAGGGGATCACCCGAACCAGTTTGACGATCTTGCAGAGCTGGTTACCCATCCAGTCCTCGGTCTGGAACGAATTCGAGACCTCGCCCACCTGGAGGGTCTTCAGGGCATTGTAGTCATCGAGTGTCTGGCTGCCACCCATGCCGAAATCCTCCCGACGGAAACGCGTCTCCGTATATCGGGCATCGTACAGTCCGCCCATCTCGAGAGCGGCGTGGTTGGTCACAATACCGCCGTTCATCTTCGTGGCGGCATCGTCCGAGAACTCGAGGGCCGCCTTTTCGAAGGTGATCGAATCCTTGCGGATCAGGTCGGCGATGCTGTCGAGCATGCGGGCCGGCTGTGCCAACTCCTCCGAAGCATAGGTCGGATACAACCGGATGTGTCGGGCGTGGTACAACCGACCGCGTTTGTCGACCAGCTGGATGATGTGGTATCCGTACTGCGTCTCGACGATCTCGGAGATCTGTCCGGGTTTCAGCTCGGAGAGCGCCTCGGCAAAGGGCTGCACGAAACTCTCCAGCGGCTGCGGGTCGAGATCTCCGCCGCGAATGGCCGTACCGGGATCGAGCGAATACATGCGGGCCATCACCTCGAACGAGGTCTCCCCCTTGATGATTCGCTCACGCATGTCGAGCAGACGCTCCCGCGTACGTTGTTTGGCCTCCTTCATCGAGAAGGGGAACTTCGTAATCTGAGCATATACGTACTGTTCGGCGATGACCGGAAGGCTGTCCGGGTCGATGTTCTTGTAGAAACGCTCGACCTCGCCCGGCGTGATGCGCACCTTGCTCATCACCGTACTCTGCATCGTGGTGGCATAGGCCTGCTCCTCGTAGCGCTGACGCAACATCTCGCGGATGTTGAAGATGGCCATGTGGTGGCGGGTCTCCAGCTCGGAGATGCCGCCGGCATCCTCGATGAGCGCCTGCAGGTGATCCTCCACCCGCTGCGAAATATCCGACAGATTCACATCGACCGAATCGATAAGCGCCTGGTTGAAAAGCAGCTTCTGGGACAACAGCAGTTCGAGCGCCTCGTTCCGCGGATCGCGATCCGAGGTATATCCCTGCTGACGGCGGCGCGCCAGCAATTCGGCCGCATACTCGTCCACCTCCGAGCGGAGAATCGACGAGTTGCCCACTACGGCCACCACGCGATCCAGCATCACCTGCTGTTGCGCCTCTGCGACCAACGTCCCCAAAACAAGGGCTCCTCCCAATAGAATTTTCCTGATCATCCGGTTATTATTCCTTTTCTTCCTCTTTGTTATACACCTTGATATCTCCATCCTCCATCGCCTCCCGATAGATTCGATCCTCGTAGGCGCGGATAATCTCGTTCTGACGCTGCGTCAACAGGATCCGGCGAACGGTCTGCTCCACCCGCTCCAGAGGCTCGGGCTCACCGGGGTGCAGCACCGCCGTAATCTGGAAATAGTAACCCGACCGGCTGTCCTTCATCTCCTGCACTCCGTTCCCCGAGAGCAGCGCATCGTAATTCTGGCTGCGAAGAATCGGCAGGTAGCTCAAAAACTCGGAGAAGGTGACCCATGAGGTGGAAAAATCATTCACCTCGAAATGGTTCTTGGTACATATATCGGTGAAATCCTGTTGCTGAGAGGGGGTGTCGGCCGTCATCAGCCGGCGCAATCTGGATGCCTGGCGGTTGGCGGGATTGAACCGCACGATCCGCCCCTTGACCAGCGTCTGGTTAACCTTGAAGTCGGAAAGGTGCTCCTTGTGGTAGGCGGCGATCTGCTCGGCCGTGACAACCGTATCGAGCTGCTGCTCGATCAATCGGGAATCGAGCTTTCGGATCAGCAGCGCCTGACGGTACTCCTCGACCAGCGAATCGATGTCCCGTTCCGAATCGGAGAAGACCTGCTCGGCCTCCCGCAACTTGAGCTGGCGGTTGATCCACTTGTCGATATAGCGCTCCATGAAGGCCGCACTGTCCGCCTCGCTCATTCCCCGCGGGACCACCGTCCTCACGTCGCGGGCGTAGAGTTTCTCGCCGGCAACTTCGGCCAGAACCCGGCTGCCGCCGAAATAGCGGGGAACCTCCTGACAACCCGTCAGCATCACGAGAACGAGCGGCAGCAGAATTCCTATTTTTTTTATTGACAGCTTCATACTTTTTCTCTCCCGGCATCCGATACGCCGTCGCCCCGCATTTCACCGGTCTGTTGCATACGCCTCACGGGCGGGGAAGAGCGCTCCGAAAAGGGTGCAGATCCCGTTCTGCGGTGATTCTGCACCTTTTACCATTTTGCAAAGATATACTTTTTACCTGAATTTAACGTACGCTGTCCCCCGATTATTACTCCTCGACGGCTTTTTTCTCCTGCTCCCTCATCTTGCCGAGCTGGCGGTAGATCATATAGCCGGAGCCGATGAAAAGCAGTAGCGCCACCACGTAAACGATCGTATACCATGCCTGCCCACCGATCAGCGAGTGGAGCGTCATGTCGCCCACGCCGACCATGATGAGCAAGAAGGCAAATCCGTTGTTCAGCGCATGCAGGATAATCACCGAGAGGATCGAGCTGGTCTCGATGTAGATGAAACCCAGAATCAGCCCCATGATAAAGGCGTTGAAGGCCAGGGCCAGGTTGCCGTGCAGCACGGCGAAGAAGAGCGAGGAGATGAACAGGGCGGCCACCACGCCGTACTTGGCCCGAATCGACTCGAGAACGATTCCCCGGCAGAGCACCTCCTCCAGCACGGGAGCCATCACAACCAGGGTGAGCACCGCCCAGAGCCCCCGTCCGTAGAGCACCGACGAGGGGGTCGGCAGCAGTTCGGTCACCGGTTCGATCACGATACCGGCCGCCAGCATCATGACAAAGCCCCACAACAGCAGCACCGGATTCAATCCGCGCACCGAGAAGCGCAGCGTCTTCTTCGTTCCCCGGCGAATGCGGCGGTAGAGCAGCGTGCAGAGGATCATCAGTACCATGGCAACCACATAGACGGCGGCATTGAAACGCCCCAACTGGATCTGCTGCATCACGTTGGGATCGACCTCTCCGCGCAGGATTGCCCAGTCCGGGAACTCGACGCCGAACAGCCGGACCACCAGCAGCGCCACCAGCTGCAACAGATACCAGATTCCCAGCAACGCCAACAGATCGATCAGCGTCGGGAAGCGCAATTTCTTTCTGACAGGAACAGACTCCTCCTTCATCTCCTGCTTCTGCTTCTTCTCCTCTTTTGCCTCTTCCTCCCCTTCCGCAGAGCCACCCGCTGCCGCCTTCTTCAAGACCTCCTCCGTCTCCTGCCGGGAGACGTTTTGTCCCTTCTCACTCTCTTTCATTTTCTTCGTTTTCGTTTAACGCTTCGAAGTTAAGCATTTTTCAGCACCGATATGGTTTTTTGAGATAAAATCATTAATTTTGGCCGATTATTACCCTGTATAAAACTTCGAATATGGCAAAGGTCATCGCATTGGCCAATCAAAAAGGGGGCGTGGGGAAAACCACCACGGCCATCAACCTTGCGGCATCGCTGGCGCTGCTGGGCAAGAAAGTCCTGCTGCTCGACGCCGACCCTCAGGCGAACGCCACCTCGGGACTGGGATTCGACATCAATCTGGAGGGCATTTACGAGTGCATCATCGGATCGAAACCCGCCGAGCAGGTGATCCAGAAGAGTCCCGACGTCAAGAATCTCTGGCTGCTCCCCTCGTCGATCGACCTGGTGGCGGCCGACACCGAGCTTCCGAAGATGAAGCACGGCCACCACGTGCTGCGCAACATCATCCAGAGCATCCGCGACCGTTTCGACTACATCCTGATCGACTGCTCCCCCTCGCTGGGCTATACGACCGTCAACATCCTCACGGCCGCCGACTCGGTGCTGATCCCCGTCCAGTGCGAATACCTCGCCCTCGAAGGGCTTTCGAAGCTGCTCAACACCATCCGCAAGGTCAAAAGCGGCCTGAACCCCTCGCTCGAGATCGAAGGGTTCGTGCTAACCATGTACATGCGCAACCGCCTGAACAACCAGGTCGTCAACGAGGTGCGCAACCACTTCGGAGCCCTCGCCTTCGACACAATAATTCAACGCAATATCCGTTTAGGAGAAGCCCCCTCGCACGGGAAGCCGATCATCCTCTACGACGCTTCGGCCGTCGGATCGATCAACTACCTGACGCTGGCCAAGGAGCTCCTGAAACGCAACCGGCAGAGTAAACAAAAAGAACAACAGACGATATGAAACAGAAGGGATTAGGACGCGGTCTGGATGCCATCTTCGGGAGCGAGCATCTCGACGCGAAACTGAAGCCGATGTCCGAAATGGCCGAAATACCCATCTCGGAGATCTTTCCCAACCCGACCCAGCCGCGCCGGGATTTCGACCCGGAGGCTCTCGAGGAGCTGGCCGATTCGATCCGCACGCTGGGCATCATCCAGCCGATCACGGTCAAACGGGACGGTGCGGGGCGCTACCTCATCATCAGCGGCGAACGCCGCTGGCGGGCCGCCCAGCTGGCCGGTCTGGAGACGCTTCCGGCCTACATCCGCGAGGCCGACGACGAGAATCTCCACGCCATGGCGCTGGTCGAGAACATTCAGCGCGAGGATCTGAATGCCATCGAGATCGCCCTGGGCATGCAGCGGCTGATCGACGAGTGCAACCTGACCCAGGAGGCGCTCTCGGAGAAGGTCGGCAAGAGACGTTCGACCGTCTCGAACTACATGCGCCTGCTGAAACTGCCCAACGAAATACAGCTGGCCCTCAAGGAGGGGCTGATCTCGATGGGACACGCCAAGGCCATCGCCGGCGCCCCCGAGGAGCAGCAGCTCCGCCTGCTCAAGAAGTGCATCCGCAAGGGGCTCTCCGTACGTCAGATCGAGGAGCTGGTCCGCGCCATGACCCTGCAGCCGGAGAGACCCGTCCAGCCGGCCGACGAGGAAGAGTATCCCGAATCCTACATGCGGCTGGTCGAGCAGCTCGAAAAGTTCTTCTCGCAGGAGATCAGCATCAAACGCTCGAAAAACGGCGGAGGCCGCATCACGATCGGCTTCACCGACGACCGCGACATCGAGAACTTCATCGCCAAGTTCGAAGAGCAAAACCGAAAATAACGACAAGCCGGCTTCTCACACATGAAACTATCGGGTGGACATACGCGTCTGTGGCTGGCAATCGTATGCCTCCTTCTGTGCGGAATCGCAACGGAGGCGGCGGCCCAACTGCCGCGACGCGGCGCACACACCACGATCCGCGGCGGCATCATGCCCAAACCGGATACACTGGCCCAACTCACGGCAACGGACTCGCTGCTCATGGCCCGGGCCGATTCGCTGCTGCAGAACCGTGAGGTTCGCGACTCGCTGCTCCGTGCGGGCATCGACTCCCTCTGCATGAGAGACTCGCTGACCGTATCGCTTCGCCGGCAGCTCCGCGCCGATTCGCTGGCCATCGTCTCGGCGGACTCGCTGTTACAAGCCCCCGTCGCGCAACCCGACACGGTCGACTACCGGAAGGATCTGCGCCCACGCAAGGATACCATCTCCCTGTCGGGCGTCTCGTGGCTCGCGGCCGTTGCACCCGGCTTCGGACAGATCTACAACAAGCAATACTGGAAACTGCCGATCCTCTACGGCACCGTCGGCGCGGGTCTGACCCTCTTCCTGCACGAGAACAACCAGTATCGGCCGCTCAAGCGTCAGTACGACGCCATGACGCTCAACAGCACGACCCGTACTCCCGAGCTGGATGCCCTGCAGACCAAGATGATCCGCAGCAACACGCGCCGCCAGATCTACCTCGGCCTCACAATCGCCTCCTACATCTACTTCATCGGCGATGCGGCGGTCAACTACCGCTACGACGCCTCGCCGATCAAGCGTGCCACCACGCTGGCCACGATCTGCCCCGGCGCCGGACAGATCTACAACAAAAGCTACTGGAAACTGCCGTTCGTGATCGGCGGTCTGGCCAGTACGATCTACATCATCGACTGGAACAACCGCGGCTACAAACGTTTCAAGAAGGCCTACGAACTCCGCAGCGCCTACGACATGGCCCTGCAGGATCCCAACGTCATCGACAAGCCCACCTCCTCGAAAGACGAATTCCGGGGGGCCTACTCGGCCGAGTTCCTCAAGAACCTGAAGGACAACTACCGGCGCAACCGCGACCTGAGCATCATCATCACGGCCGGCCTCTACGTGCTGCAGATCATCGATGCTCACGTGGACGCCCACATGAAAGACTACGACATATCGGACGACCTGTCGATGAGCATCGAACCGGCCATCAACTATACGTATGTACCCGCCGAAGGGGGTAACCGGCCTACCTTCGGATTCAACCTCAACCTGAAATTCTGATCCTCGATGAAAAAACTTCTCCCGATAGCTCTGACCCTGCTGCTCCTGCTTGCCTGCGGCAACGCCGAAGCGCAAAGCCGCAAAGAGCGGCGCGCCCAGCGCAAGGCGGCCCAACAGGCTGCCAAAGCCACCAGACACCACCACACGCCGGCTCCGGCCGCCGAAGAACAGCAGAAAGAGGAGTCCGAGCAGGAGAAGAGCCCCGAAGAGCCGCTCTACTACAACTACGAGGAGCTGAACCGCGAACTCACCCCCGCGCAGATCGACTCGCTCGTCGCCCTCTGGCAGGAGCAGCAGACCCTTAACTCCTACCAGGAGTTCTTCAACGACTACATCGACATCGACGAAACCGCCCCGACGGACAACGTCCACGACACGGTCTACATCAACCGGCTGCGGGCCCTCGTCTCACCGATCAAGCTGCCGTTCAACTCGGTTGTACAAAACTACATCGCCCGCTACGTCAACCCCCGATACGGCACCATCAACCGCGTCCTGAGCCTCTCGCGCTACTACTTCCCCCTGATCGAAGAGGAGCTCATCAAGGCCGGACTCCCGGTCGAACTGCGCGCCCTGCCGATCATCGAATCGGCCCTCTCGACCACGGCCACCTCGCCGATGGGCGCCGTCGGACTCTGGCAGTTCATGCCCGCCACGGGTAAAAGCTACGGACTGGAGATCAACTCGTTCGTCGACGAGCGACGCGATCCGGTACTGGCCACGAAGGCCGCCGTCCGCTTCCTGAAGGATCTCTACAACATCTACCACGACTGGACACTCGCCATCGCCGCCTACAACTGCGGTCCGGGCAACGTGAACAAGGCGCTGGCCCGCTCCGGCGGAGGCAAGACCTTCTGGGACATCTACGACTACCTGCCCCGCGAGACCCGCGGATACGTTCCCGCCTTTGTCGGGGCCAGCTACGCCTATGCCTACCACCAGCAGCACGGCATCGAGAGCGAGAATCCGCCGATGCCGCTGGCCACCGATACGATCCGTGTCAACCGGCTGCTCCACCTGGGACAGGTAGCCCAGGTGCTCGACATTCCGATCGAGACGCTGCGCACACTCAATCCGCAGTACAAGATGGACATCATCCCGGCCACAGTCAAGAACTACACGCTGACGCTGCCCCAGCGCTACGTCAGCCAATATATCACCCACGAGAAGGAGATTCACGACCTCGATTCGGCCTACCTGAAGGAGTATATCGATCCGGTCAATATCCAGAAGAAGATCATCGCCGACCAGACCCCCGCCTACACGACCTACACGGTCAAGAAGGGCGATACACTGGGTGCCATCGCCCGCCGCTACCGGGTGACCACGGCGCAGATCATGAAGTGGAACAAGCTGAAAAACGCCAACAAACTGCGGATCGGACAGAAACTCCGCATCCAGACCCGCCGATAACGACTCCGCACGTATGATTACGGGACACGATATCATTGTCGCACCGGCCACCGCTCCGGGCGGCGCCATTGCGGTGATCCGTCTGAGCGGCGAGGGGTGCATCGCCTGCTGCGACCGGGTCTTCCACGGGAAGAGTCCGTTGAGCGAAGCGGCCGGCCACACGATCCGCTACGGCAGCATCGTCGATGGCGACGAGCTGCTGGACGACGTGGTCGCAGCCATCTACCGGGCCCCGCACTCCTACACGGGCGAGGATTCGGTCGAGATCTCGTGCCACGGTTCCCGCTACATTGTCTCCCGAATCATCGACCTGCTGGTCCGCCAGGGGGCCCGTCCGGCCGAACCGGGCGAATTCACCGTCCGCGCCTTCCTCTCGGGAAGAATCGATCTGGCACAGGCCGAAGCGGTCGCCGACCTGATCGCATCGGACTCGAAGGCCTCACACGCCATAGCCACCACCCAGATGCGCGGAGGCTATTCGGCCCACCTGCACGCCCTGCGCGACGCCCTTCTGCGCCTGGCCTCACTGCTCGAACTCGAACTCGACTTCTCGGAAGAGGAGGTTGAATTCGCTGACCGCAGCCACCTGCGTGAAATCATGCAGCAGCTGCAAAGCTCGATCGACCGGCTCACCCGCTCGTTCTCGCTCGGAAACGCCCTCAAGGAGGGGGTGGCGGTAGCCATCGTCGGCGAACCCAACGTCGGCAAGAGCACCCTGCTGAACCGGCTGCTGGGCGAGGATCGCGCCCTGGTCTCGGAGATTGCCGGCACGACGCGCGACACGATCGAGGAGACGCTCAACATCGACGGCGTACTCTTTCGCTTCATCGACACGGCCGGCCTGCACGATACGCCGGACCGCCTCGAACAGATGGGAATCGACCGCACACGCGATGCACTGAGCAGAGCCCGCATCGTTCTGCATCTGGCCGACGCCACACGTCCGCTTCCGGCACCGCTCCCGGTCGGCGAGGAGCAGACTTACCTGTTTGTCATTAATAAATCAGACTGTACACACCCGGAGAATCTTCCGGCACAGGCCCTGTCCATCTCGGCCAAGACTGGCGAGGGAATCGACCAACTGCTGGCCCGACTCCGAGCAACAATCGACACGCGCGGCGCCTACGACGGAGATCCGATCATCTCAAACAGCCGTCACTTGCACGCCCTGCAACAGGCCTCCGAGGCCCTTCAACGGGCCTTGTCGGCTCTCGACAACGGACTTCCGACCGACCTGCTGAGCGAAGAGATCCGCCAGGTCATCTACCACCTGGGCACAATCACCGGCGAAATCACCAACGACGACATCCTCGGCGAAATTTTCTCCAAGTTCTGCATCGGAAAGTGATATAAAGAAAAGAAAATCATAAAAAGAGAAAATATATATCTGTAAAATGCGTATTATCAGGCACTT
>CAWUYY010000015.1:0-12593 GCA_963926835.1 Rikenellaceae bacterium
CCATTTATTAACAAACATGTAACACACAATCAATAAAGCTGGTACGCTTTATGTACGATTTTTCTCCGTTCAAGAAACAACGTCGAAAGAAGAGACAGCCCCGCCACCTGGGTTTGAGACCGCTTTGTCGTAACAAGGCAGGCGACAGGCCCTCCTGGCGGGATTCTTCTATCTATTTGCTCTCGCCCTCGGCAGCCCGCCACAACATTCTCCGGTGGCGAATCCCCGCCTCGAGGTACTCGTCCGAGGTGATGCGGAATCCGATCGATTCGTAATAAGGGATCAGATAGCTCTGGGCCGAAATGCGAATGGCATCCACCTGCCACTCTCGCACCATGTATTCGATGGCACGCTGCATCATCTGCCGGCAGATTCCCCGGTGGCGCCACTCGGCGTGGACACTCACCCGACCGATCGAGGCCTCCGCATAGGAGACTCCGCGCGGGATCATCCGCAGCGTCCCGACCGTCTCGCCGTCCGACTCCACCCACAGATAGACCGAACGCAGATCCTTCGCATCGGCATCGAGCGTCGTTACACGCTGCTCGAGGTAAAAGACCTGCTCGCGCAGCGAAGTGATCGCATGCAACTCCCGGACCGTCAACGCCTCGAAGGGCTTGACATGAAACGTAAACATGATAAAGCTGATTTTTCTGCCGCAAAGATACGAAAAGTGGGAGGCTTTCGCTCAAAAAAAGTGCTTACGCGCCCCTCTTTATCCACCGGAGACAAAAAAAGGAAGGAACCGTCGTCCGATTCCTTCCCTTGTTGTTCCGAAGCGTAGTCCTATTTTCTCTTGGCAGCCTCGAGCGCCTTTTCGTAATCAGGCTCCTGCGTGATCTCGGGAACAAGCTCCGTGTAGATGATCTTGCCCTCGCGGTTGATCACAACCACGGCACGGGCCAGCAGCCCCTTCAGCGGGCCGTCGGTCATCAGCACACCATACTTCTGATCGAAATCCGACGCACGGAAGTCCGACACGGGAATTACCTTATCAATGCCCTCCACCGAGCAGAAACGGGCATGTGCAAAGGGCAGATCCTTCGAAATGGCCAGTACGACCGTATCGGGCAGCTCAGCCGCCATCTTGTTAAACTTGCGAACCGATGCCGCGCAAACCCCGGTATCGAGGCTGGGGAAGATGTTCAGAATAACGGTCTTATCCTTCAGATCCTTCAGCGAGAGGGTCGTCAGATCCGTTTTTACCAGCTCAAATGCGGGGGCCATATCCCCTACGTGTACGAACTCACCGGCAAGCTGCACCGGCTGTCCACTGAACTTCGTCGTTGACATATCTTTCTTCTTTTTATAATAAAATTACTTCATTCGATCCGCTGCAGGACTCTCTCGATCCTGGCAGCCAGATATAAATAAACGCAAAAATCGCTCCGAAATTGTGTCCGAAGTAAACGAATTGTCAAATATTGCAGCCCGGCAGACCTCGTGTTCCACAAAAAAACGGGAAGGAGTCTTCGCGACTGCTTCCCGCCTTCGGAGGAATTGCTTCCTCCCAAACTACTAACCCAAACTTAAATAAATGAAGAAACCTCGCTGAAACGAAGATGCGACTTCGTCCCAGCTGTTGCCGGGAATCGACAAATCCTATGCCGTAAAAGACTACAAATGAGAAAACAAGGTCTCCTGGATCAAAATAAGACCAAACAGAATATCCTCCCAACTTTCTCGATTATGGCTCGCGCGCGCCGGTCGAAAAAATTCACAGACGCCCCATCCCGGAGATGCGGAATACGCTCCGCGTTGCTATCGAAATAAAAAATGGAAGAATCGGAAGAGCGGAAACGATCGTTCCCCAAAACGAATGTCACAGGGCTGACGTTCTGTCAGGCGGGCTGCAGATCTCACCGTTGCCCCCCTCCTCGCAACAAGACACAAAAAAAGAGGTCACTCGATTGAGTAACCTCTTTTCGGTAGTGGGAGTTGAGGGATTCGAACCCCCGACCCTCTGCTTGTAAGGCAGATGCTCTGAACCAGCTGAGCTAAACTCCCGTTTCAAAAAAAATGGCTTGGGACTGCAAAGGTAATCAACTTTTTTGAATTTGCAAATCTCTTTTCCAGAAAAAAGATCGACGTCGATTTACCAATGTGTCAAATTACCAATTTGCAACCCTCGCGCAAATGCGCCTGAACAAGGACTTGAACCTAGGACCCCATGATTAACAGTCATGTGCTCTAACCAACTGAGCTATTCAGGCATTGAGAAGTCGAAGAACTGTCTCGTTTTCGGAATGCAAATATACAGCATTTTTTCATTCCTGCAAAATTTTGCACAATTTTTTCGCAAAAAACCTATCTTTGTCCTCCGAATCAACGCATTCAGAGCCATGTTCCCGAAGATCATTCCACTGCTTATTCTGCTGCTTTCAAGCATCTTACCAGCTACCGGACAGCCCCGGCTGGTATTCGACGAGCCAAGCTGGGATTTCGGGACCATTCGCGAGGTGGACGGTCCCGTCATCCACCGTTTCGTCTGCCGCAACGACGGCGACACCCCCTGCATCATCCTCGAAGTGACCTCGACGTGCGGCTGCACCCAGCCCGAATTCTCGCGCTGGCCGATCCTGCCGGGAGCCGAGAGCGAGGTCACCGTCACCAACGATCCGATGAACCGACCCGGCACCTTCTCCCGCGAGGTGGCGGTCTTCACGGTCGACCGCCGGGTCGCCGCCCGGCTGCGCGTCAGCGGCACGGTCATCGGCCGCGAGAAGACACCGCAGGAGCTCTATCCGGTCGACTGCGGCGGAGGTCTGCGGATCGAGTGCGAATACCACTCCTTCGCCAACATCCGCCACGGGCAGACCACCCTGACCGAAATCGGCTATATCAACCTCTCGGAGCAGCCGATCACCCTGGAGCTCCGCGCCAGCCAGGCGAGCGGGCTGCTCGATGCGGAGTACCCCCGACAGATCGCCCCGCATGAGAAAGGGGTATTCACCTTCAGCTACACGCTGCCCGAGGATTCGCCCCGCTACGGCACGATCCAGGAGGTGCTGACCCCCTGGGTCAACGGCCAACCCTCCCGCAAATACATCTATCTGCACGGTTTCGCGGTGGATGATCCGAACGCCATCGACCAAGAAAAGGCCCCGGAATGGCAATTGAGCAAAAATATTATTACATTTGGGCCTCTGAAACGGACGAGCAGCCCGGCCGAACAAAGCATAATGCTCTCCAACAAGGGAAAATCGACTTTGATAATCAGAGCCATAGAGACTCCTGCGGGGGTCCGTTGTTCGTTGCGTCCGGGCGAACGTCTTGCCCCCGGCCAGACCTGTCCGGTGGAGGTTTCGCTCGACGCCTCGCAGCAGGAGTACGGCCCGTGGTCCCGACAGTTGATTCTGATCGCCAACGACCCCCTGCGCCCGGTGCAAAGCATACGACTGACGGCTATAATTGAAGATTGATCATAAAACAAAAGTAATGTACACTATTCTTGAAAAGCGACTGCTCGCACAGAACATCTATCTGATGCGCGTCCTTGCGCCCCGCGTAGCACGGGCGGCAAAACCCGGACAGTTCGTCATCATCCGCATCGACGAATTCGGAGAGCGAGTTCCCCTGACCATCTCGGACTACGACGCCGAGGAGGGAACCGTCACCATCGTTACGCAGGCAATCGGCGCCTCGACCCGCAAACTCTGCCTGAAAGAGGTGGGTGAAGCGCTGGCCGACGTGGCCGGCCCGCTCGGCCACCCCTCGGAGTTCGTTTCGGAGGATCCCGAAACCTTGCGCAAGAAACGTTTTTTGTTCGTGGCCGGAGGCGTGGGAACCGCACCGGTCTATCCGCAGGTCAAATGGCTCAAACAGCACGGCGTCAAGGCCGATGTGATCATCGGCGCCAAGACCAAATCGCTGCTGATCTACACGGACGAGATGCGTCAGGTGGCCGACCACCTCTACATCGCCACCGACGACGGCAGCGAAGGGTTCAAAGGAATGGTAACGGCCCTGATCAAGGAGCTGATCGAAAAGGAGGGCAAGAAGTACGACGTCTGCGTCGCCATCGGCCCGATGATCATGATGAAGTTCGTGGCGCTGACCACCAAGGAGTACTCGCTCCCGACGATCGCCTCGCTCAACACGCTGATGGTTGACGGTACGGGCATGTGCGGCGCCTGCCGCGTGACGGTCGGCGGCAAGACGGTCTTCACCTGCGTTGACGGCCCGGAGTTCGATGCCCATCAGGTGGACTTCGACGAGGCGATGCGCCGCCAGGGCATGTATCGCACCCAGGAGGAGCGTGCCAAAGCCATCGAAGAGGAGCACGAAAAAGGCCACCAGTGCCGCATCGGACTGGACAAATAACCCGATATATCGAGAATCAATTGCAAACAGAGAATCATGGCAAATAAAATTCCGCGCGTACCCGTGCGCGAACAAGATCCCAAAGTCCGGGGCACCAACTTCGAAGAGGTGTGCTACGGCTACAACGTCGAGGAGGCCTCGCTCGAGGCATCGCGCTGTCTGAACTGCAAACAGCCGCGCTGCGTGACGGCCTGCCCGGTCAACATCCGCATCCCCGATTTCATTCACCAGCTGCTGCTGGGCAACTTCGCCGAGTCGGCCCGCATCATCTCCGAAGACAGCTCGCTGCCGAGCATCTGCGGCCGCGTCTGCCCACAGGAGAGCCAGTGCGAAGGCTCCTGCATTCTGGGTGTCAAGGGCGAACCGGTCGCCATCGGCAAGCTCGAGCGTTTCATCGGCGACTGGCAGATCGAACACGAAGACCAGATGCCGGCCCCCGAAATCAAGCGCAACGGCCACAAGGTGGCTGTCATCGGCAGCGGCCCGTCGAGTCTGGCCTGCGCAAGTGACCTGGCCCGCATGGGATATGAGGTGAAGATTTTCGAAGCGCTGCACAAGGTGGGCGGCGTACTGGTATACGGCATTCCCGAGTTCCGCCTCCCGAAAGAGCGCATCGTGGCCAAGGAGGTCGAGGCGGTCAAGAAGCTGGGTGTGGAGATCGAGACCGACGTCATCGTCGGCCGCACGGTCACCATCGACTCCCTGATGAAGGAGGAGGGTTATGAGGCCGTCTACATCGGTTCGGGTGCCGGTCTGCCCCGCTTCATGGGCATTCCGGGCGAAAACCTCAACGGAGTGGTCTCGGCCAACGAATTCCTGACCCGCACCAACCTGATGAAGGCATACGACAGCCACTACGACACGCCGATCTACGTCGGCAAGAAGGTGGTGGTTGTCGGCGGTGGCAACGTGGCGATGGATGCCGTGCGCACGGCCAAGCGACTGGGCGCCGAGGCGACGATCGTCTATCGACGCAGCGAAAAGGAGCTTCCCGCCCGCGCCGAGGAGGTGCACCACGCCAAGGAGGAGGGGATCGAATTCCACATGCTGACCAATCCGACCGCCATCTCCGGCAACGAGAAGGGTTGGGTAACCGGCATCCACTGCATCAAAATGGAGCTGGGCGAACCCGACGCAAGCGGCCGACGGTCGCCCGTCGAGATTCCGGGATCGGATTTCGAGATCGCATGCGACGTGGTCATCATGGCGCTCGGAACCTCGCCGAACCCGCTGCTGGCCGCCACGACGGCCGGTCTTGAGACCAACCGCCGGGGCTGTCTGGTCACCGACGAACAGGGAGCCACCTCGCGCGAAGGGGTCTTCGCCGGCGGCGATGCCGTAACCGGCGCTGCGACCGTGATCCTGGCCATGGGGGCCGGACGCAAGGCGGCCAAATCCATCGACCACTATCTGCAGGAGAAAGCACGGAACTAATTCAGTTGCATCATGAAAACATTGCGTTTACTGGCAGTCGCCGCCATGCTGATCGGGCTGGTGGCCTGTGAAAACAAGAAGGCGGAGAGTTTCTCGGGCCGCATCAAGAGAACCGAAGGGAATTCGGTTACGGTTGTGGCCGAGAACGGACGCATCATCACCTTTACCACCGAGAATGCCGACCTGAAACAGGCCTACGGTCTGCTGGAGGGAAACACGGCTACCGTAGAATATGAGGGAGAACTTGTGACCCCCATGCCGGCTCTCAAGGTATCGACCGATCCGACCTATGCCCGGGCCATTGGTCGCTGGATGGAATCCAACCCGGAGAATCCGAGCGCCGTACACGGTCTTCGAATCAAAGTCAAAGGGGTTGTCCGGTCGATCAACATGCCGGAACGTCACTACAAGTCGTGGAAAGTCGGTTCCGAGCCGAACCAGATCCTTCTGGAGGGAGTTTTGAAGGCCGACGACCGACTGGTTCCCTTCGAGCAGACGGCAACAATCGTCGAGGAGAATGGCAAACTGGCTCTCTCGCTTGACGGGACGCTGTGGTTCAAACAGAGCCGCAACTAACAGACAGTTTCCTCTTCGGAAGACGAAAAAGCTCGCACCTGTGCAGGTGCGAGCTTTTTTTAACTGCGGTCCGCGTCATTCGCGCGCTCCGACAGGAAGATCCGCTACTTGTATTCCTCGGCCGTCGGCTTCGGGCGCGCCACCATCTGCTCCACCCGTTCGAGGATCATCTGCGGGGTCAGACCGGTCAGACAGCGGTAATCACCCCATTTGCAGGGTTTCTTGCCGTAAACCGAGCAGGGGCGGCACTCCAGATCGAGCTGCAGCACCCCCTTCGGATCGGAACCGTATCCAAGAAAACCCAGCGCAGGATGCGTCGCGCCCCAGACCGAGACGGCCGGCGTTGCAACCAGCGCTGCCAGGTGCATCACGAGCGAATCCATCGTCACGACGCAATCCAGATTCGAAATCAGGTTCATCTCGTCACCCAGCCGCACCTTGCCGTAGAGTGCCGTCACATTCGGATAACGTTCCTCCATCCGACGGGCAAACTCCGCCTCCGCACCGCTGCCTCCATGGATGAAGAGCCGGTCGAAGCGTTCGCTCAGCAGCCGCACCGCCTCTTCGCGCTGCGGTTCGGGATAGGTTTTTCCCTTCTGAGCCGAGAAGGGGGCGAATCCGATCCAGACACCCTGTTTCTCCCCCATCGGATTGGGACGGGCGATCTTTCGGGGCGGCTCCGGATCGGGGAAATCGAATCCCAGCCGCCGCAGCACGTCGCAATAGCGCACGACGGTATGTTTGAGCGGCGGAAGTCTCTTCACCCCGCCATTCAGCCGTCGGCGTTTGGCGATCCGCCCCTTGCGGATCGCCGCCGCGGGCAGTCCCCGCAGCCAGAGAGCCAGGCGGATCACCTTCGAACGCAGCACGTTGTGCGTATCGGCCACCGCATCGACCCCGCGGTCGGCCGCCTCACGGGCAAAGCGAAGCGCACCCCGGACTCCGTGGTGCGCTCCTTTGGTGTCAATATCCAGAAAATCCACATCCAGCCCCTCGAAGAAGGGGTGAAAGAGCGCCTTGGTCGCCACCGTGATCTTCACCTCGGGATAGGCCTGGCGAAAGGCCCGCAACGCGTGCGGCAGCATCGCCACATCCCCCATGGCCGAGGTGCGGATGACGAGCAGATGGCGCGGCAGTCTACTTTTTCGCGGCATAGAGCACGGGGTTGAGCGCCGGATCGTTGTACATCTTCATCTGCTTGTAGGTCTTCATGTATTTGCGACCCGCCTCGATGTCCTCGATCAGCTCCTCGATCGCCTTCGACAGGTCGACCTGCTGCGAAAGCAGCACGTCGAGCTTCTTCTGGCACTGCGCGCGATGGTTCTCATCCACGTCCTGACGCAGCACCTCCTGGTGCATGTGGTAGATCTTCAGGGCCAGGATCGAGAAGCGGTCGATGGCCCAGGCCGGCGTCTCGGTGTTCAGACGTGCATCCGGCAGCGGTTTGATATCCTTGTACTTGTCCAGCAGATAGGAGTCGATGTATTCGACCATGTCGGTACGCACCTGGTTCGACTTGTCGATGCGACGTTTGATGGCCAGCGCCTCCACCGGATCGATCTGCGGATCGCGGATGATATCCTCCAGGTGCCACTGCACCGTATCCACCCAGTTCTTCATGTAGAGCAGATGGTCGAGCGAACCCTCGGGAAAAGGATTGACCGGCTGGTGGTCCACATCATCGTAGCGATGGTAGTCCTCGATCGCCCGGTTGAAAATTTTGTTTGCGTTTTCGGTAAACATAGCCTATCCGTTTTATTTTGTTATTCTCACGGGAAAGTAATATCTTTGCACAGATGGCGTGCAACGATTAAACAAAGATAAATGATTTTTTCCAAGAAAGCAATAGTACTCGCGCTGCTCGCTCTGCCGGCTCTTCTGCCGCTGCGGGCACAGGTCAAACTGACCCGCGAAGAGTACATCGACAAATACAAGCAGATCGCCGTGGCCCAGATGGAACGCTACGGCATTCCTGCCAGCATCACCATGGCCCAGGGCATCCTGGAGTCGAACTGCGGCAACAGCTGGCTTTCGCAGGCCTCCAACAACCACTTCGGCATCAAGTGCAAACGCAACTGGACCGGCGAGACGGTCTACTACGACGACGATGAGAAGGGCGAATGTTTCCGCGCCTACCCGTCGGTCGAGGCCTCCTACGCCGACCACGCCGAATTTCTCGACACACAGCCCCGCTACGCCACCCTCTTCACGTATGACCCGACCGACTACAAGAGTTGGGCGCGCGGTCTGAAGGCGGCCGGATACGCCACGGCACCCGACTATGCCGAGCGTCTGATCCGCATCATCGAGGAGAGCAAGCTCTACCTGCTCGACCAGGAGAACGGACTGGCTCTCTATGCCCAAAACACGCGGCATGACGCCGACGAGTGGTTCGCCGAGCAGAGCAGCGTGGAGGAGGCGGTCGCCCTGAGCGGCGGCGGGGTCGATCCGGACGACTTCCGCGTCACGGTCAACGCCCACCGGGGCTACAACGTCTACCAGACCAACAACGTGAACTACATCCTGGCCAAAGAGGGCGACACGTTCGAGAAGATCTCGGAAGATTTCCGCGTATCGGCCCGCAACCTGCGCAAGTTCAACGACGTGGACAAGGCGGCGCAGCCCGTGGCCGGCGAAGTGATCTACATCGGCCGCAAGAAGAAGAAGCGCTGGAGCGGCAACACACTGCTCCACACGGTCAAGGAGGGCGAGACGATCTGGTCGCTCTCGCAGTCGTACGGCATCCGCAGCAAATCGCTGGCCCGCATGAACAAGCTCGACATCGACTCCCCGCTCACCACCGGCATGCAGCTCAAGCTGCGCTGATCCCGCCCTTTGCATCAACAAACAACCGCATACTCACAACAACTCTTTTATGGACAACATCCCCCTACGAGACAAGATTCTCGAAACCATCGTCAGTAAATCGACACTCAAGCAGAAGGTTTTCGACAACACCTTCGCCACGTTCAACGACCTGAAGGAGGCGCTGCTCGAAATGGCCTCCGAAATGGACGACGACCTGGACGGCAAGCTCGACCGCCGCGTGCGGATCGAATACCGCGACCGGGGCAAGTTCGAGGCGCAGCTCCAGCTGGCCAACGACCTGCTGATCTTCCAGATGCACACCGATGTCTTCCAGTTCGACGCCGGCCACGCCATCTGGGGCGTTCCCTACGTGGAGCAGAACCGGGAGAACTCCTACTGCGGAATCATCAACATATACAACTTTCTCTCCGACTCGTTCAAGTTCAACCGCAACGCCGACGAGGGCTATCTGATCGGGCGCATCTTCATCAACCGCGAAATGCGCTACTTCACCGAAGGAAAGTGCCACGATCTGCTGCGCGTACAACAGTTCGGCCAGGAGGAGATCGACCGCAAGGCGCTCCTCTCGATCCTCGAATCGGCCATCTATTTCGCCATCAACTTCGACCTGCTCCTCCCGCCCTACGAGGACAACAAACGGGTGACGGTCGACCAATTCAACAGCAAACTCGACAATTCGAAATTCGTTACCGGCAAACGCCTGGGTTATGAATTCGACGTAGACGACATTTAATTCCCCGCATGAAAAAACTCCTTCTACCTATTTTCCTCTGTGCGGCAGTAGCGGCACAATCGCAACCCTCCGAACCGCTCCGATACAAAGATATTCAGGAGCTGAAATCACGCAACAAAAGCGTGGTCGGCATCCGCCCTGCGGGCGACGACATCCACTACACGGTCCAGGAAGACAACACGATCGTCCGGTATGACTACGCCAAAGAGGGCGAGGGAACGGTACTGTTCCGCACGCCCGACGCACAGTTCCAGATCGTGGACTATCAATTCTCACCCGACGGCAAACAGCTGCTCGTGGCCAACGGCGCAACCCCGATCTACCGACACTCCTACACCACCCGCTACTATCTGCAGGATGAGGCGGGCGTACGGCCCATCCTGAGCGAACTGTCCGGCACGCGCGACGCCTCGTTCTCGCCCGACGGGCGGATGATCGCCTTCTCGAGCGGCAACAACCTCTACCTCTACGACATCGCGGCAGACTCCGTGCGTCAGATCACCCGCGACGGTGCCTGGAACGAGGTGATCAACGGCACGACCGACTGGGTCTATGAGGAGGAGTGCGCCTTCACGCAGGCCTACGCCTTTTCGCCCGACGGGAAGAAGATCGCCTACCTGCGCTTCGACGAATCGGAGGTACCCCTCTTCGAGATGATGCGCTACGACGGCACACTCTACAACAAGGCCCAATCCTTCAAATACCCGAAGGCGGGCGACACCAACTCGACGGTCGACCTCTACGTCTATGACCTGACGAGCGGCCGGACCGAGCGGATCGACGTCGGTCCGGATCGCGGACAATATGTACTCGGACCGGCCTGGACCCCCGACGGACGCCTCTACTTCGAGCGGATGAACCGCCGGCAGAACCACTTCGAGATCGTCCTCTGCAATCCGGACGGCACGCAGCAGGTGATCTACGACGAGCGTTCGCCCAAATATGTCGATCACCACAACAAGAAGCCCTATTTCCTGCCCGACGGCAAGCGGTTCATCATCCGCGAGGAGACCTCGGCCGGCTTCATGCACCTCTATCTCTACCACGTCGACAAGGGGCTGCTGAATCCCATCACCAGCGGTGACTGGGAGGTGGCCGACTTCATCGGAGTCCGGGGCAACAAGGTCTACTACACCTCGACCGAAGGGTCGCCCCTGCGCCGCAACCTCTACCGCATCAACCTAAACGGCAAGCACAAGGAGCGTCTGACCACAAACGACGGATTCTACAAGATCTCACCGAGCTCGGATCTTTCCTACTACATCGCCGAATTCTCGACCAACACGACCCCGACCCTTACGCAGATCTTCGATGCAAACGGGAAACTGGTCCGCACACTCGAGGACAACGCCGAACTGCGCAGCTACCTGGCCGAACACCGGGTGCTCTCCGAGCGTGAGTTCTTCACCTTCACCACCGAACGCGGCGATACGCTCAACGCCTACATGGTCAAACCCCGCGACTTCGACCCCACGCACCGCTATCCGGTGTTGCTGACCCAGTACTCGGGACCCGGATCGCAGCAGGTGGCTGACCGTTGGGCCCCCGACTGGGAGGATGCCCTGGTATCGCACGGCTACATCGTGGTCTGCACCGACCCCCGCGGCACGGGATTCCGCGGCGAGGAGTTCAAGAAACTCACCTACGGAAACATGGGCGCCATGGAGGTCGAAGATCAACTCTCGCTGGCCCGCTACATGGCCCGTCAGAGCTACGTCGATCCGGATCGGATCGGCATCTACGGATGGTCCTACGGCGGATTCATGGCTCTCGGCTGCGCCCTGAAGGGGGACGGCCTCTTCAAGATGGCCATCGCCGTGGCCCCGGTCTCCTCGTGGCGCTACTACGACTCGATCTACACGGAGAACTACAACGGCATGCCTCAGGACTATCCGCAGGGCTATGACGACAACTCCCCGATCAACTTCGCCGACCGGCTCAACGACCAAAAGACCCGTCTGATCATCATCCACGGCACGGCCGACGACAACGTCCACTTCCAGAATACGGTCGAGATGACCCGGGCCCTCAACAAGGCGTGCAAGCTGTACGACATGATGGTCTATCCCGACCAGAACCACTCGATGCAGCCCGACCACATGTGCCACGTGCGGGAGAAGATGCTGCAATACTCGCTCGACAACCTGTAAGCGCTCCATCCCGATGCGCTGCGAGCAACTTTTACGCACCCCGATCGGCCTGCTTCGTCTGGTCGAAGAGCAGGGGGCGATTCTCCAAATTCAACCAGGCGTCGAATGCGCGGACCCGTCGGTCCGCCATTCGACGCCTCTGTTACGGGAGACCGCCCGCCAGATCGAGGCCTACTTCGCAGGCCGGCTCCGACAATTCGACCTGCCGATCGCCCCGCACGGAACCCCCTGGCAGCAAACGGTCTGGGAGGCAATCCGAGGGATCCCCTACGGAACAACGGCGACCTACGGCGAGGTAGCTGCCCTCACCGGGAATCCGCGGGGAGCCCGCAGCGTGGGCGGAGCCGCACACCGCAATCCGATTCTGATCGTGATTCCGTGCCACCGCATCGTCGGTGCCGACGGATCGCTCACGGGCTATGCCGCCGGTCTTGCGGCCAAAAGCCGTCTGCTCGAACTCGAACGACAGGCGGCCCGGCAGTTGTAATACATCCGTCCGAGGCGACCAGACGACACTCATACGAAGAGGGGACGAAGCCTTCCGCTTC
>CAWUYY010000016.1:0-3131 GCA_963926835.1 Rikenellaceae bacterium
AAATACACCCGGCAAATCCTTTAACGGGTATGTGTACCGGACAATATCCTCACCACTGTCACACATGGAGCTTATGACATTCCAAACATCCAGAGACGTTCCATAACGAAGATCGATAATCAATCCTTCGATTCTCTGCAACCGTGCAATAAGAGATGAGTCCGTTTCCTCGAACTCTCCCAGACAGAGATATCCGATCGAATCATCCAACATGGAGAAGGCTTTACGCCTCGGCCTCCAACTAATGGGAGAGGCTCTTCCAACCAGCGTATCACGAATTACACCACCACGCCGATAACGAATTGACAGTTTGTTGTCTCGAGGAACACACAGGCACCAGTTCGCAGTTGCAGCCATAACATCCTCTTCGTTGGAACACGGGATGAATTCACGGGTTCGCGACAGATAATATGCAACAGGCCGGTTGTCAATCAAGATAATCTCATCCCCTATATGAAATGGTTTTTCTCGTTTTCCCGCAACCGACACGGTGTCGGGGCTTACCACAACAAGCCGTTCCTCAACGAAAGAGACGTTGATCGGAACCCGATCGGCAAGCAGGAGATTCGAATAGAGATTCCCACTCTGCGCGTGATTGTCAACGAGCTCTGCGACCATCCGCCGCACCACCCACGGATACCCATCCGTCGGCCGGGCCATACGCCCGATGTACTCGGGCAAAACTTCATCCCAGTCTCGATCAAGCAGGTATTTAGTCGGAAAAAAGTACTCGACCATATTCCAAAAACGAAACACGGCCAGCAAACGGTAACCATAATCAGGATTGGTCAGATTCTCGTACGCTTTTTCCTGCTTGAAACAGGGATTGGTAATCCAAGCATCGTAATCTGCAAGATAGGTATTCGTCACGTAATAATTTCCAACCGTACGGTCGGCCTTACGCAATTGGACCAGCCGCTCCGAGAGTTCGCGGCCGAGCGTCGCCGTATCCCGAATCCATGCGATGTCCGTGCGGTGCTCGAAAACCGAATCCGAGGCCAGAATCTGCTCGTATCTTTCGTGCGTCGTTTTGTAGCCCCCGAAGCCGTCGATCCACGAGACCAGAATCTCGTTGCGGGCAGCGGCAGTCGCATCGGCCACCTGCGGCAACAACTCGAAAAGTTCGAAATCCAGATCGTAACGGTCGTCCGAGAAGGCGGGGTGGTGGTATTTCACGAATCCCCAGACACGTCCCAGCACCTCGAGATTCCGTAGTGTGTTGCTGTCGATCTGTGTACGGTCGAAACCCGATTCGGCCGAGTAGTCGGCATAGACCCGGCGGGAGGTACACTCGGCAAAAACAACGAGCAGCACCCCCAGCAAAAGAGTTTGAATCAACCGTTTCATACAACTGCCATTCTGCGTCATGAATCTCGTCCGACAAGTCGTCTGCCTCCACAAGACACGTTGAACGTGCCACCTTAACCGGAGGGCATGAGCCATCCGAACAGTTAAATATAGCTGTTTTTCCGACAAATAACAAACTTAGAACCCGGCACAAGGGCAGGGCAGTCGGCCGACAAGCCGCTCTTTCACCACGGTATACAGACCGTTCATCCCGCAAATCGGACACTTCGGCACGTCCCTTACCAAATAAAAGGAGATCGTAGCTACCTTTGCAAATAAACCAATTACCCGAGAATCATGTTTCAGCACATAGTCCGCTTTGCGGTCACGAAAAAACTCTTTGTCGGATTAACGACACTCTTCCTGCTGGCAGGAGGAATCTATTCGATGCTCACGCTCCCGGTCGATGCCGTGCCGGACATCACGAACAACCAGGTGCAGATCGTCACCGTCTCTCCCACGCTGGCCCCGCAGGAGGTCGAGCAGCTCATCACCTTTCCGATCGAGGTGGCGATGAGCAACATCATGAACGTCGAGGAGATCCGCTCCGTATCGCGCTTCGGCCTGTCGGTGGTCACGGTCGTCTTCAAGGAGAGCGTTCCCATACTCGATGCGCGGCAGCTCATCAACGAACAGATCCAGACGGTCGCGGGGGAGATCCCCACGGAACTGGGCACCCCCGAGATGATGCCGATCACCACGGGTCTGGGCGAGATCTATCAATATACGCTCGAGGTGGCGCCAGGCTATGAGGATCGCTACGATCCCATGGAGCTGCGTACGATCCAGGACTGGATCGTCAAGCGGCAGCTCTCCGGCATTCCCGGCATCGTCGAGATCAACAGCTTCGGCGGCTACCTCAAACAGTACGAGGTGGCGGTCGATCCCGATGCCCTCTATTCGCTCAACATCACCATCAGCGACGTCTTCGACGCCCTGAGCCGCAACAACCAGAATACGGGCGGCAGCTACATCGAGAAGGTCAACCGCGCCTACTACATCCGCTCCGAGGGTATGATCTCCTCGCTCGACGACATCTGCAACATCGTGGTGGCCAACCGCGGCGGAATTCCGATCCACGTGAGTGACGTCGGAACGGTGAAGTTCGGATCGGCCAAACGCTTCGGTGCCATGACGCGCGACGGCAAAGGCGAGTGCGTGGGCGGCATCGCCATGATGCTCAAGGGGGCGAATGCCAACGTGGTGACCAAGGAGCTGGAGACGCGCGTGGAGAAGATCCAGAAGATGCTGCCCGAAGGGGTCTCCATCAGCCCCTATCTGAACCGTTCGGAGCTGGTCAGCCGCAACATCTCGACCGTGATCCGCAACCTGATCGAGGGCGCGATCATCGTCTTCGTGGTTCTGATCATCTTCCTGGGAAATGTCCGCGCCGGTCTGATCGTGGCCTCGGTCATCCCACTGGCCATGCTCTTTGCCTTCATCCTCATGCGACTGTTCGGCGTCTCGGCCAACCTGATGAGCCTCGGCGCCATCGACTTCGGTATCGTTGTCGACGGCTCGATCGTGATCGTGGAGGGTATTCTGGCCCACCTGTACGCCCGATCGAACCTCGGCCGCAGGCTCACGCACCAGGAGATGGACGAGCAGATCATTGCAGGCGCCGGAAACGTGGTGCGTTCGGCCACCTTCGCCGTCATCATCATCCTGATCGTCTTCTTCCCGATACTCACGCTGACCGGCATCGAGGGCAAGTACTTCACCCCGATGGCCAAGACGCTCGTATTCTGCATCATCGGAGCGCTGCTGCTCTCGCTGACCTACGT
>CAWUYY010000017.1:0-35315 GCA_963926835.1 Rikenellaceae bacterium
ACCGCAGGCTGTTTGTCACCACGCTGACGCTGCTCAGCGCCATGGCGGCTCCGGCAATCATCGTTTTGAGCAGGAATCCGTTGACAGGGTAGAGGACTCCGGCCGCAATGGGGACTCCGATCAGATTATAGATAAAGGCCCAGAAGAGATTCTGGCGAATCGTGCGCACGGTCTGTTTCGAGAGCCGGATGGCTTCGGGGATTTTGTTCAGATCCGACGATACGATCGTCACCTTCGCCACATCCATCGCAATGTCGCTGCCATGTCCCATGGCCACACTCAGATCGGCCTGCGCCAGGGCGGCACTGTCGTTGATTCCGTCGCCGACCATTGCCACCTTGCGCCCCTCGTCCTGAAGGCGTTTGATGTAGCGTGCCTTGTCCTGCGGGAGCATCTCCGATTCGAACCGGTCGATTCCGACCTGAATTGCAATGTGGCGGGCCGTCTCCCGGTTGTCACCGGTCAGCATGCAGACCTCGATGCCGGCCGCCTGCAAACGGCGCACAGCCTCGACCGAAGTCTCCTTAACCCGATCCGTTATGGCCGCCACGGCCAGGGCCTGTTCCGCGTCGGCGAACCAGATCACGCTTTTGAATTCAGACGACAGACGCTGTGCCACCTCATCCAGCTTGCGAGAGACTGCAACCCTCTGATCCTCGAGCAGCCGTCGGTTGCCTGCCATGTAGGTACGCCCCTCGACGACACCGCAGATGCCGCGGCCGGTTCGGCTTTCAAACTGCTCGACCGGCAGGTTCGACTCGATTCTGAAATACTGCACAACCGCCTCGGCCAACGGGTGCTCGGAGAGTCGCTCCAGACTGCAGAAGATCTCCTTCTGACGGTCATCGCCATGCAGCCAGACCATGTCGGTCACCTCGGGATGCCCTTCGGTGAGGGTTCCCGTTTTGTCCAGCACGACCGTATTCACCTTGCCGGCCGTTTCGAGGCTCTCGGCATCCTTGATCAGAATTCCCTGCTCGGCCCCCTTGCCGATTCCCACCATGATGGCCGTAGGGGTGGCCAGTCCCAGAGCGCAGGGGCAGGCGATGATCAGTACAGTCACCAGGGCCAGCATGCCGTGTGTCAGCCCGTTCACCGGATCGAGCAGCACCCAGAGCAGGAACGAGAGGATTGCTAGACCGATGATGACCGGGACAAAGACCCCGGCCACCTTGTCCACCAGTTTCTGGACGGGAGCCTTGCTTCCCTGCGCATCCTGCACCATACGGATGATCTGTGCCAGCATCGTCTCGCTGCCCACCTTGTCGGCGCGGAACTGGAAATATCCCTTCTGGTTGATTGTTCCGGCAAAGACCTTCGAACCGGCCTCCTTGCGCACGGCGACGGGTTCGCCGCTCAACATGCTTTCGTCGACGTACGAGCCACCCTCCATGACCGTTCCGTCGACCGGGATTCGTTCACCGGGGCGAACCAGCAGCACATCGTCGATCCGAATGCGGCTGATCGGAATTTCGGCATGCGAGCCGTCCTCACGAATGATCGCGGCACTCTTGGGTTGCAGGCCGATCAGCTTTTTCAGCGAGGCGGTGGTATTGCCCTTGGCCTTCTCCTCCAGCAGGCGTCCCAGCAGGATAAAGGCGATGATCACGCACGACGCCTCGAAGTAGACGTGGGGTACGACCCCGCGCGCGAGCCAGAACTCCGGGAAGAGAAGATTGAAGAGACTGAACAGGTAGGCGATCCCCGTGCTGAGTGCCACCAGCGTATCCATTGTCGCCGAACGGTGGCGCAGCTGCGTCCAGGCGTTGATAAAGAATCCGCGGCCGAGCCAGAAGACTACCGGTGCTGCCAGCAGCGCCATGATCCAGTTGCCCCACGTCGTCTCCATGAAGAGCATGCCGATCACGACCACCGGCAGCGCCAGCACCACGGCCCAGAGCGTACGACGCTTGAGGGCGAGGTACTCGTTTCGATGTTTCTCCTCCAATCGGTCCGGCAGATCATCGTCCGTTTCAACCACCATGTCGTAACCGGCCTCCTGAACCGCAATCCGAAGCATTTCGGGAGTCGTCAGCGTCGCATCATACTCGATGGCTGCATTCGCCGCAGCCAGATTGACCGCAGCCGTAATCACTCCGGGCTGTGCATTGAGCGTCTTCTCAACCCGTCCGGCACAGCCGGCGCAATGCAGTCCCTCGATCGGAAATGTTCGTTTTACTATGTTGCTTTTTGCCATAAATTCAAAATTTAATCGTTCGATCTGCCAAAGATAGGGAACGGCGAGCCTCTGAGGCATCCGGGGACCGTGTTGCCGAATCCGACAATGCCGATCCACCCTGTCTTTTACTACAAAAATAGTAAAAACAATATTGTTTACAGCGCGTTCCGGACAATTATTATAAACCCGGAAAAACTATTCTTCGAAACCCGGACCTTTCACATCGGATGCGATTTTTTACCTATCTTTGCAAAGGGCTGAAAAGAAGGCAGGCCAACCACATCCGTGAACAATACCGTCCCGGTGGTGGATCTGCTGCGGGCCCCTCGGAATACTTAAGAGCAAAACCTCGATATGATCTGGTTCGTAACCGCACTCTCCGTACTGTTCGCCGCTGTCGACTGGCTGGTCTACCGGCGCAGGATACGTGGCAAAAACAGATACCTCCGCCGGGGATTCATCAGCCTCGTTGCGGTCTCCTATTCACTGCCGATTCTTCTGGTTGTCATCCAAAGCGTTCTGCCGGACAACTCCACCCACTGGATGAGAATCGCCCAGTGGATCATCTTCCTCTACCTGCTGCTCCAGGGCGGCCGGTTGGGCTACTACCTCGGACTGCTCGTCGACTACCGCCGCCGTTTCAGCCGCGTCGGTGCGGTGTTGGCTCTGGGCTGCTTCGCGCTGCTCGTCTGGGGAGCGACCCGCGGGCGGCAAAGCATCAAGGTAACGCACGTCGAGGTGCATTCGCCCCGTCTGCCCGCCTCGTTCGACGGGCTGCGCATCGTCCAGTTCTCCGACCTGCACTTGGGCACCCTGACCAATCCCGAAAAAGAGATAAACCGGCTCGTCGACACGATCAATGCCCTCCATCCCGATCTGATCGTCTTTACGGGCGATCTGGTCAATGTCCGCTACACGGAACTCTCGCCTCGCTACCGGCAGATTCTCGGTCGGCTGCAGGCCCCCTGCGGAGTTCTCTCGGTCCTGGGCAACCACGACGTGGGGCTCTACATCAAGGATACGCTCCGGCTGCCGGCCGAGGAGAACACCCGACGTCTGGTCCGGGCACAACGGCAGATGGGGTGGCGCGTGCTGGAGAACGAGACCTGCTACCTGCATCGGGGCGGCGATTCGATCTCCGTATCGGGCATCGCCTTCGAGCGGGGACAGCACATCTACCGCCACCGGCGCGAAATTCCCGACCTCAAGCTGGACAGCATCTACCGGGAGATTCCTAAAGGGAGCTACAACCTGACACTGGCCCACGTACCGCAGATCTGGGAGCAGATCACCGCCTGCGGATACGGCGACCTGACCCTCTCGGGCCACGTACACAGCATGCAGCTGCGCATCAACCTCTTCGGACACGGATTCTCGCCGGCCAGCTGGCTCTACAAACGATGGAGCGGCCGCTATGACGATGCACAGGGCCATACACTCTATATCAACGACGGCATCGGATATGTCGGATACCCGATGCGGCTGGGAGCCTATCCCGAAGTTACGCTACTTACGCTGAAACGATGAAAGTATTTGTCTCCACGGCCGTCTCCGCAGACGGCTGTCTGGACGACCGCTCGGAGAAGCGGTTGATCCTCTCCACGCCCGAAGACTGGGCCGAAGTGCACCGCCTGCGCGCCCGGTGCGATGCCATTCTGGTCGGTGCCGAAACCATCCGAAGGGACGATCCGACGCTTTCGGTGCGGGACGAGGCGCTGCAGCGGGAGAGGGTGGCCCGCGGCCTGCCGCCCGATCCGGTCAAGGTGACACTCACCTCGTCGTGCTGCCTCTCACCCGACGCCCGCTTTTTCACCCAGGGGGCGCAGGAAAAGATCATCTTCACCAGCTGCGCCGACGCGGGCCCGCTCAGCCGGGTTGCCACGATCATCCCGGCCGCGAGGATCACGGCTGCCCGGATCGTCACCGAGCTCGAAA
Source organism: Rikenellaceae bacterium (assembly GCA_963926835.1). Classification (GTDB taxonomy): domain Bacteria; phylum Bacteroidota; class Bacteroidia; order Bacteroidales; family Rikenellaceae; genus Alistipes. The sequence continues at coordinate 4,115 of CAWUYY010000017.1, forward strand.
AGCGGGGGATACACTCACTGCTGGTCGAGGGCGGATCCATGACCCTCAGGATGTTCTTCGACGAGAAGATGGTCGACACGTTCCGGCTGGCCGTCAACCCGAAGGTGCAGGTCGACGATCCGCTGGCCCCGCATCTGGAGATCGGCAGCGACTACCGCACGGCGCCCCACACGACCGAGTCGCTCGGAGGCATGCAGGTGACCACCTACCAACTCAAACCCGATACGGAAGCGGACGATCGCCGCTACCTGCAGATGGCCATCGACGAGAGCCGCAAGTGCATCCCCTCGAAGAGCTCCTACTGTGTCGGAGCGGTGATTCTCACCCGCGACGGGAAGCTCTTCACCGGCTATACGCACGAGAGTTCGCCCACGCACCACGCCGAACAGGAGGCCATCTTCAAGGCGCTCCGCCAAGGGGCCGACCTGCGGGGGGCGACCATCTTCAGCTCGATGGAACCCTGCTCGTCGCGAAAAAGCGAACCGGAAAGTTGCTCGGAGATGATCATTCGGTACGATTTTCGCCGGGTTGTTTTTGCCTTGTATGAGCCGGACTGCTTCGTACGCTGCCAGGGGGCGCTGAATCTTCGCTCGCGGGGCATCGAGGTGAATGTAATTGATTCGCTGGCCGAACAGGTGCGCGAGATCAACGCTCACATCGGCCGATAAACTATCGATTTTTACGCCAAAATTGGTCTAAAAGGAGTGTAGAAAAACAGAAATTAGATATTCGCCATATATTCGCGGTACAAATTCAATATTCTACGTATGAAACGGGTAATCGTCGCACTCATCACGCTGCTCGCAGCAGGATCGGCAGCCGCTCAGCAGGAGCAGGCTCCGCGCGTTCTGTCGCTTGACGAAGCGCTTGAGATCACCATGGCAAGCAATCCCACCGTCGAGGCACTGCGCTACCAGGAGAAAGCGGCCCAGCAGGAGCGCCGGGCTGCCATCGGTCTGCGCATGCCGCAAATCAACGTCAACGGCGCCTATACCTATTTAGGAGAAGATATCAGGATTGACCTGAACAACATGAAGGGTCCCGTCAACCAGTTCGCAACCGAACTGATTGGCAGCGGGTTGATCCCCTCCGAGGTGCTCCCCTCGATTCAGGGGCTGCTGACCCCGCTCATGGGGGCCGACTGGGGACTCACCCTACAGGACCGCAGCCTGGGATTCGTCGGCGGCAACGTGACCCTGCCCATCTACATGGGTGGCAAGATCAACACGGCCAACCGGGCGGCCCGGATCAATGAAAAAACGACCCTCGAACAGGGTAAACAGAGCCGCAACGCCCTGGTATCCGAGCTGGTGCAGCGCTACTACGGACTGGCGCTGGCCCGACAGGTGGTCGAGGTGCGCCAGCAGGTGGTCGATGGCGTGCGACGCCATCTGGAGGATGCGATCGCCCTCGAGCAGAATGGCATGATCGCCCAGAGCGAACGACTCTACATCGAATTCAAGATGTCCGAGGCGGAGCGTGATCTGCAGAACGCCCGTCTGCAGGTGGAGACCCTCTCCGATGCTCTGCAGAATACGCTCGGTCAGTCCGCCGAGGTGATGCCCGTCACCACGATGTTCATCCTTTCGGATATCGAGGATGTATCCTACTACAAGGATCTGGCCCAGAAGTTCAATCCGCTGCTCAACCAGGTAGCGCTCAAGAAACAGCTGGCCCAGGAGGGGGTAAAACTGCAACGGGCCGCCTTCCTGCCCCAGATCGCAGCCATGGGCGGAGCTTCGTTCTACAACTATCAGGTGTCGACGCTGGTTCCCCGCTGGGCGGTCGGTGTCGGGGTGAACATCAAGATCTTCGACGGTCTGAACCGGGAGTACAAGCATTCGGCTGCCAAGCAGACCGTCAAACAGGTTGCCTCGCTCGAGAAGAAGGCCGGCGAGAATATTTCCGTACTGATCGACAAGCTCTACAACCAGATGATGAACTACGCCAACCAGATGACCTCGATCGAAGCCTCGCTGAATTTCGCCGAGGAGTATCTGCGCGCCAAGAATGCCGCATTCCTCGAGGGGATGAGCTCGTCGTCCGATCTGGTGGATGCCGAACTGAATCTGGCCCGTGTCCGCACCGAGCGGATGCAGGCGGCCTACAACTACGACGTTGCGCTGGCCCAACTGCTCGAAGCGGCCGGCATCAGCGACGAATTCATCGGGTACCTGCACCGTCCGGATGCCCGTCCCATCCATTTTGACAAAAAATAAAAAAGAATAAACCCATGAAAAAGAGTTCTATCATCGTCATCGTCGTGATCGCCGCAGCCGTCGTGCTGGGCGTCATCTTCGTCAGCTGGTATCTGCGCCGATCCACGCCGCTCTACATCCAGGGAGTAGTGGAGTGCACCACCTACAAGGCCTCCTCGAAGGTGCCGGGCCGCATCGAGGAGATGTTGGTCGAGGAGGGGCAGCACATCTCGAAAGGGGAGTTGCTCTACACGATCTCGACACCCGAACTGCAGGCCAAACTCGAACAGGCCCAGGCCGTCAAGAGTGCAGCCTCGGCTCTGGACCAGCAGGCGCTGGCCGGAGCCCGCATTCAGCAGAAAGAGGCGGCTCTGAATCTCTGGCAGCAGGCTCAGGCCGGGTTGCTGCTGGCCGAGAAGACCCACGAGCGTGTCAAGAACCTCTACGACCAAGGGGTTCTTCCGGCCCAGAAGCTCGATGAAGCCACGGCCAACCTGCAGGCCATGCAGGCTACCGAACGCGCCGCCAAAGCCCAGTACGAGATGGTCGAGGACGGAGCCCGCGTCGAGGAGAAGGAGGCTGCCGCCGCCCAGGTGCGCCAGGCTCAGGGCGCCGTATCGGAGGTGGAGTCCTACCTGGCCGACGCCATGGTCTACTCGCCCGTAACGGGTGAGGTCTCGACGATCATCGCCGAGACGGGCGAACTGGTCGGAAGCGGCTATCCGGTCGTTGCCATTCTCGACATGAGCGACTTGTGGGTTACGTTCAACATCCGGGAGGATCTGCTGCCCCTCATCAAGATGGGGATGCACATGACCGGCTATGTACCGGCACTGGACAGGGAGGTCGAGTTCGAGGTGACCTATATCGCTCCGCAGGCCGATTTTGCCACCTGGTCGGCAACCCGCACCCAGGGGTCGTTCGATATCCGCACCTTTGCCATCAAGGCCAAACCGACGACCGAGGTGGAGCACATGCGCCCGGGCATGAGCGTACTGGTCAACTGGAAACAGATCGAATAAAACAACTGTCGGACAATAGCGTATGCCAGGTTTCTTCAGTGATACGTTCGCCGTTCTCAAACGGGAGATTCGCCGCAGCTTCCGTCAGCCCATGTATTGGACGCTGACGGTATTCCTGCCGCTGGTCGCCTTCTCCTTCTTCGCAATTCTGCTGTCGAAGGGGGTCTCCCGCGACATTCCGATCGCTGTCGTGGATCAGGATCAGACCACGCTCTCACGCAAGGTCATCCAGATGATCGACGCCACGCCGACGGCATGGGTCGCCTTCGAAGCCCCGGGCATGGAGTCGGCCGAACGCCTGATCCGCGAAGGCAAGGCGATGGGAATCATCCAGATTCCTCCCTTCTTCGAGAAGGATATTCTGAGCAATCGGCAGACCCACCTCGAATCCTACCTGAGCGGAACGAACATCACCGTCAACGGACTGCTCACCAAGGATGTGCAGACGGCCGTCATGACCTTCTCGAGCGGCATCCAGCTGCAACTGCTCACCAAACAGGGGCTCACCGAGAAGCAGGCCATGGCGCAGCTGATGCCCGTGCGCTTCGACAAGCATGTACTGTTCAACCCCTACATCAACTACGCCTACTACCTCTCGCCGAGTTTCATGCCGATGATGCTGCTCATCTTCACGATCATGGCGACAATCTTTGCCTTCGGCGTCGAACTGAAGCGGGGCTCCGCCAAGGAGTGGCTCGACACGGCCCACGGATCGATCTTCGCCGCCTTCGTCGGCAAGATACTCCCGATCACGCTCATCATGTTCCTCACCTCGGAGATGATGTTCCTGATCATCTTCAAGGTCGTGGGCGTCCCGCTGAACGGCAGTCTGACCGTCCTGACGATCAGCAACCTGCTCTTCATCCTGAGCTATCAGTCGCTGGGCGTGCTCATCGTCGCCTGGCTGAGCAACCTGCGGCTCGCCCTCTCGATCGGAGGCGGATACTCCGTGCTGGCCTTCACCTTCTCGGGACTCACCTTTCCGATCATGGCCATGAGCGAGCCGATGCAGTGGTTCAGCAACATTTTCCCGTTCACCTTCTACACCGACATCATCATCGACCAGGCGATGCGCGGTGCTCCGGCCATCTATTCACTCCCTGACATGGGGATTCTCTGTCTGTTCATCATTCTTCCGCTGCTCTGGCTGCCGCGTCTGCGCACCGTCTGCACGGAGAAGAAATATTGGGGGAGACTGTAACCATGAATCGATGCACGAAACAAATATCGTCCTACTGGCAGCAGTTCCGCAGCGTGCTGCGTAACGAATACCGCACCATCTTTACGGATGCGGGAGTGGTGCTGGTCGTCATCCTCGCCATCTTCATCTACTCGACGCTCTATTCGCTCGGATACGGCACCGAGGTGCTGCGCAACGTACCGATCGGAGTAATCGACCAGAGCAAGACTCCGGCCAGCCGCCAGTTGATCGAGACCTTCAGCGCCGGGCCCAATACGGTGGTGGCCTACGAGCCCTCCACCATGGAGGAGGCCAAACGGCTCTTCTTCGACCGGGAGATCTACGGCATCGTCTACATCCCGGCAGACTACGAGCAGAAACTGCTGGGCGGACAGATGGCAACCGTCTCGCTCTACATGGATGCCAGCTACTTTCTGATGTACCGTCAAGTCTTCCAGGAGGTTGTAACCGGCATCAACGCCACCGGCGCAATGGTCGAATTCCAACGTCTCATCGCCAAGGGAGCCAACATTCCGCAGGCCATGGCCACCACGCAGCCGGTCATCTATCAGGGGCATAACCTCTTCAACCCCTATCTGGGCTACGGCTCCTTCGTCATGCCCATCATCATCATCGTGATCATTCAGCAGACGTTGCTGATCGGAATCGGCATGATCGGCGGCACCTGGCGCGAATTCAACCTCTACGGCAAGTTGATCCCCCCGGGTCGGAAAAGCATGTCCACGCTCCCGGTCATGGCCGGCAAGACGTTTGCCTACCTTTCGGTCTATGCCGTGACACTCACCTACATCTTCGGGCTGCACTACCGGCTCTTCCACCTCCCCGCAAACGGTGACGCGGGAACGATCATCGCATTGCTGATTCCCTATCTGCTCGCCTGCATCAACCTCGGCATCGCCATCTCGACCCTGTGCCGCTATCGCGAACAGTCGATCATGCTGCTGCTCTGGACCTCGATCCCCATCCTGATGCTCAGCGGCGCTTCGCTGCCGCGCGAGGCGATTCCCGACTGGCTCTACTCGTTCGGACAGATCTTCCCGAGCAGCCACGGCGTGCAGGGATTCATCCGCGCACAGAGCATGGGGGCCAACCTGCAGGAGGTGATGCCCGAAGTGCGTAACCTATGGATACTGACCCTGATATACGGAGGTCTGGCTGCAATCGGCATTCGATACCGACTCAAACAGGCCGCAGCCAAAAGAGAGCAATAGGGTAGCCGTTGCAGGAACCGAGCGGTGGTTCCCGGCTTCAGATATAAAGAAAGCCCCGCTATCGAGAACGATTTGCGGGGCTTTGTCATGTTTCACAGCTGGCGTCTGAAGACGTGTGACGTTGGCATTGCTACAGACATTGTTACTGCTGCTTCTGTTAATTTTCCCGGACATCAATGGCGCGGCGGGGGAGGCGGTGTATTGCCACTGCGCGTCATGCCGACACCACCGCGAGAAGGGATGGCCACCCCGTCATAGTCCTTGAGGTTGCGGGAGCCCTTCTTGCCGAAAAGACGCAGGTTATAGACGAACTGAATGCTGTAGTAGCGCCCGATCACGCTGTTCCAGGAGTTCTGGGTCCAACCGGATCCCGTCGTTCGCGAGAAGGCGGTATTCTGGTTGAAAATATCGTTCACACCGATATTGATCTCACCCAACTGACGGAGAATCTTCTTCCCGACATAGAGGTTGCAGATCAGGTATTCGTCGTTATAGTTGTTCGTAAAGCCCAGGTACTGGTTGTAGGAGGCGCTGCCCGAGATCGAAAATCCCGCTCCGAAAATGAACTTGAAGTTGGCCGAGGCCTGCTGGTAAAAGTAGCGGTTCTTCTGGCCGACCGTCGCCAGCGAGTTGGTCGCCTCGTTGTAGAGACCGTTCCACGAAAGGGTAAAGTCGATATTCTCCGAGATGTTACTGCCCAGCACAACACCCGTATCGTATCCGATATTGCCCGATTTGTTCTTCTCGCCCTCTACCAGACTCGGCACCAGCGAATAGGTCACTCCGGCCCGGAGATTCAGGTTGCTCTTGATGAAGTTCACCGGGAATCCGTACGACACCATCGAACGAACGCTCCAGTAGCCGTCCAGGTTACAGGGCTCGGTGTATTGCAGGGGGCAATAGACCGTATTCTCGATCTCCAGCGTAGGGCGGTAGAGGGTCAGGTTCGAGATATAATCCTGTGCCGTCTCGGCGCTCAGCATCACCATGAAGGTACGTCCCTTCTCTACATTCGAGTTCGTATAGTGCAGTCGCAGGTTGTGGGTGTAGGAGGGTCGCAGCAGCGGATTGCCTCGCGAGATATACTGGGCATCGGAAAGGTCGTAGACATTCTGCAGCTGGGTCACCTCGGGATTGTCCGTATAGGAGCGCAGGAAGATGCGCAGCGTGTTTTCACTGTTCAGATAGAACTGTCCCATCATGAAATAGGTCACGTTGTTGTAGGCGTGGCTGATCGGCTCGGCATCCGTACGGATCACCTTGCCCGACAGATCCGAATACTGGTAATAGACATTGGCCGCGAACGTACTACGATTCTTCGAGAAGTTGAAACCGGGGCCCACCGAGTGGATCAGATAGCTGCTCTGGTAGGCATTCGACAGCAGCGGATCGGGCGACAAGCCCGCAATATCGAAGTCGGCACCTGTCTTGTAGGCGCTTCGGTCGCTCTCCTGATAGTTGTACGAAGCTCGATAGCTCAGACTGAGCTGTGCATATTTGGAGATCGGCTCCGTATAGTTGATGCGGCCGTTGATCCGATAGCGGAACGAAGGATTGAGCACCCGCTGATAGATAAGATTCTTCAGGTAATCATCGTTGGGGCGCAACTCCAGTCCCGTATCGGGATCAATATCGGGGTAGGGCTCGTATGCGCCGAAATCGTTGCTGTATGAGTTCTGCTTGCGCTGAGAGTCGTAGTAGTTGAAGAAACCGTCCACGGTCAATGTTCGTCCGGGCTTGCCCAGCCGCACCCGGTAGACGGCCGACGTATTGACCGAATAGCCGTAGCGGAACGCCTCCTCGAAGTTGTCGATCACACTGTATCCGCTCTCTCCGAACTGACGGCCGTACGTAGTGCTGAACGGATCGTTCGACTGAAAGCTGAATCCCGGCCGGATCATCAGCGACTGGTTGTCCGAGATCTTCCACTCGATACGGGCATTGAACCGGTTGTTGAAGTTCTCCGTATTGGAATAGCCCGAAGTGTAAAGGGTATCGATCGGGGCCGGATCCTCGTACCAGCGCTCCACACGCGAACGGTCGATCGTGCGCGTCCCGTTGAAAAAATAGCTTCCCTGGAAAGAGACCTGATCGCGGCTGCCCCAGGTGTCCGAATAGTTAAGACCCACGGCATTGACCGAAGCCACTCCGCTCTGGTGGCGCACCATGTACTGTCCCACGCCGCGGCCGAAGTGGCCGCCACCGCCGCCGGTATTGCCCGTAACGCCCAGAATATCCTCGAACGAGAAATTCTGCTGGTTGATGTTGTTGAACAGACCGATCAGCGAGAGTCGTTTGGAACCGCTGAAGAAGTTGACGTTACCGCCTACCACATACTTGTTGCGATCCTCGGTCTGCGTGTCGGCATCATAGCCGTAGCCGGCATAGACCTTGCCGAAGGTTCCCTGGCGCATGGTCTCCTTGGTCACGATGTTGATTGCCTTGTAGCTCTCGCCGTCGTCGATACCCGAGAACTCGGCCTGGTCGCTCAACTTGTTATAGACCTCGATGCGCTCAACCGCTTGAGCCGGAAGTGATTTGATGGCCGATGTAACATCCTCGCCGAAGAACTCCTTGCCGTCGACAAAGACCTTCTGGATCGTTTCGCCCTGTGCCTCGACCGTACCGTCGCTGACGGTCAGACCGGGCATCTTCTTGAGCAGCCCCTCCACATCGGCATCGGCCGTCACCTTGAAAGCATCGGCGTTGTAGCTCACCGTATCACCCTTCTGGGAGGTTCGGAGCGCCTGCACCTCCTTGACTACCGCATCGATCTGCACAGCCTCCTCGTGGAGTTCGATCCGCCCGAGATTCAAAGACGACTGGGAGAGCCGGAACTCCTTTTGAGCCGGGGCATACCCCAGGAAGGTGGCCTTGAGAGTATACTCGCCATAAGCCAGCCCCGTCAGTTGGAAAGTGCCTCCGTAGCCGGAGGTCGTATATTTCTTTTGGTCCGGATTCGACTTGGGTGCAACCTCGATGACGGCACCCGGAACGGTCTCTCCGCTTCCTCCATCCACTACGACGGCGGTGACCTGTCCGTTTTGGGCCATGGCACGCCCGACTCCCAACAGGCATAAAAATATCGTCAAACAGAATACTCTGAACATTCTCGTCTTCTTCGCAGGCTATAATTTCTCAAACTTGCACAAAAATAGGAATAAATTGTGGAATAACGGCGATTCCGCCCCGCCTCTCCGCAAGAAAAAAGGTGCAGAACCTCGGTTCCACACCTTTGCAACGTAAGAAAATCGGATTTATTTTCCCTGTTCCCGATTTTTCCGACCTTACGGTCTCGGATAATCCTCGGGACCATGGCGATGAGCGCGAGGCGCCGGACGTCCGTCAGGAGCGGGACGGTCGGCGTGTCCGCGGGGAGCCATCTCGCCCCGGCGAGCCTTATGATGGGGTCGATCCTTGGGAGCCGGAGCCTGCATCCACTCGGTGAACTGCTCGGGGGTCAGGATCTTCTGCATCTTGGCAACATGTTTCTCACGCTTCTTCTGCATCTTCTCGGGATCCTTCGCCTTCGGCTCTACGCCGGCCCGTCGATCATCACGATCCTTGATCACCTGCTTGGCCTGATCCAGACAGAGCGGATAGACCTGCGAAGCCTGCTCGGGGGTCAAACCGAGCCGACGGGTCATGTGGTCGGTCATTCGCTGAGCCATCTGCTCGGCCGTCATACTCTCCGGACGGGGTTCGTCCACCCTGCGGGCAGGGATTCTGCAGGCCGGTCCGTCGCATTTGCATTTACATTCGGAACATTTGCACTGAGGACATTTACACTCCTCACACTTGCATTTGCACTCGCCCGGTTTGCCGTCACGAGGCGGCTGAGCCTGAGCGGCACCGATTGCCATCGTCACGGCTGCAAGTGCAACCATCCAAAATTTCGCTTTCATACCGTTTGATTTTTAGTTGAACGAATGTTTGGTTATTTCTCCTCGAACCAGGAGGCATACATGCGGTAATCGCGGGCCGTACGGCGAATGATCTCCTCGCGCTGTTCGGGCGTCACCTCCTTGACCTTCCGGGCCGGGATGCCGGCATAGACCGAATTGGGCTCGAGCTTGCTGTTCGAAAGCACCAGCGCGTTGGCCGCGATGATACACCCCGAGGGGACCACGGCGTTGTCCAGAATGGTCGATCCCATGCCGATCAAGCAGTTATCCTCAATTATCGCGCCATGAATGACAGCATTGTGTCCCACCGACACGTCGCTGCCGATATGGGTCTGCGAGGGGTGTTTCGAACCATCGTAAAGGGTGTGGATCACCACACCGTCCTGAATGTTCGTACGATCGCCGATCGTGATCTTGTTCACGTCGCCGCGCAAAACCGCATTGTACCAGATCGAGCAGTCGCGGCCGATGGTCACATCGCCCACAACGACCGCCGTCTCGGCCAGAAAGGTATCTTCTCCTATCTGCGGGGTGTGTCCCCGCACCTCTTTAATCAGTGCCATACTCTTTTGTTTATCTGTTTTTGAGATTCGTTATTCCTCTTTTTTTGACGGAGCACTCTTGGCCTGTTGCCACAACTCCTCCATCTGTGCGAGAGAAAGGTCGTGCAGCGTCTTGCCGGAGGCGGCAGCCTGCTCTTCCATATAGTTAAACCGATTTATGAACTTTTTATTGCATCGTTCGAGGGCAATTTCCGGATCGACCCCATAGAGGCGGCTGGCATTGACCAGCGCAAAGAACAGATCGCCGAACTCCTCCTCCAGGTGCTCCCGGTTGCCGGAGCGCATCTCGGCCTCGACCTCCGAGATCTCCTCCTTCACCTTATCCCAGACATCCTCCTTCTTCTCCCAGTCGAAGCCGGTCGAAGCCGCCTTTTCGCCGATGCGGTAGGCTTTCACCAGCGCCGGCAATCCGACCGGAACACCTCCCAGCGTGCCGCTCTTGCGGTTCTTCTTGCGCAGTTTGAGCGCCTCCCAGTTGGCCTTTACCTCCTCGGGAGTTTCGGCGTGCACGTCGCCGTAGATGTGCGGATGACGGTAGATGAGTTTGTCACACAGGGCATTCACCACGTCGGCGTAATCGAAGGCACCGATCTCCTCGCCGAGCTTGGAGTAGAATACCACGTGCAGCAACAGGTCTCCGGCCTCCTCCTTGATCCCCTCCAGGTTGCCGGTCAGGATGGCATCGGCCAGTTCGTAAGTCTCTTCGATCGTATTGTTTCGCAGCGTTTCGAAAGTCTGCTTCCGGTCCCAGGGGCACTGCTCCCGCAGCTCGTCCATGATCTTCAACAAGCGGGCCGTCGCTTTCAATCGGTCTTGATTCATCTCGATATTGCATTAGAAAAGCGACGTAAAGGTAGCGAAAGTAGGGGAGCCGGCGAACAAAAAGTCCCATTTTTTCTGGTTCGGCGGCCACTTTTTTACCGAGTCGTCCCACATGTTCGAACCGGAACCCACCATGGAAGCCCTTCTTTGAAGAAAAAGAGTTACCTTTGATCCAGACTAAATCCTTTGCACCATGTTACGACACCTGCTTGCGCTGCTGACCGCGCTCTTTCTGATACAGAGTCTCCCGGCCCAGATCGTTCCGACCCCTCGCTCGCAAACGATCACCGAGGGCTGCTTCGACCTCGACAACCGCACCGGGATCTCCTTCTCGCAACAGCTGGCTCCGCTGGCCGGCTACCTGCAGGAGTATCTGCCCGGCATTGCAGCGAGCCGCCACAGTTCCTCGAACCGGGCCATCGTGCTGCGTACCGAACCCGCCCTCGACGAGGAGGCCTACACGCTGACGGTGCTTCCCGAGCGCATCGAAATCGTGGGCGGAGGCTACGGCGGTGTCTTCAACGGCATTCAGACCCTTCTCCAGCTGCTGCCGCCGGAGGTCTACGCCAAGCGGTTGCAGTTGCCCGTGCGGATCGCCTGCCAGCAGATCGAGGATGCTCCGCGGTTCGCCTACCGGGGACAGCATCTGGATGTGGCCCGCACGTGGATGGACAAGGCTCGCGTAGAACGTTATATAGATTTCATATCCCACCATAAGATCAACAAATTGCATTTTCATCTGACCGATGACGAGGGGTGGCGGATCGAAATCAAATCACATCCCGAGCTGGCCGCTGTCGGGGGCTTCCGGGGCGGCGACTCTCCGATTCGGGCCATCTACGGAAAATGGGACGAGAAGTACGGAGGCTATTTCACGCAGGAGGAGTTGAAGGAGCTGATCGCCTACGCCGCCCTTCGCAACGTGGAGATCATTCCCGAGATCGACCTGCCGGGACACAGCCGGGCCATCGCCCGCATCCACCCCGAGATCCTCTGCCGCTACGCCCCCGACACGGCCGCCTCGAACGGCTACGACGAACGCTCGGCCTGGTGCGTGGCCCGCGAGGAGAACTACGCCCTGCTGGAGGATATTCTGACCGAGGTTTGCGAGCTCTTCCCTTCGGAGTACGTGCACATCGGCGGGGACGAGGTGCAGATGGAGCAGTGGCAGCGATGCCCCGACTGCCAGGCCCTCATGCGGCGTGAGGGGATGGATGATCCGGCGCAGCTTCAACGTCTGTTCATGACCCGGATGATCGCCATTCTGGAGAAGAACGGAAAACGTCCCGCCCTCTGGAACGAGGCGATCCGGGGCGGCCGTCTGCCCGCAGAGAGCCGCATACACGGATGGGAGAGTGTGAAGGCCTGCCGCGAGGCTGCCTCGCAGGGCTATCGCACGGTAGTTATGCCGGGTGAATACTTCTATTTCGACATGCGGCAGTCGCCCCACGAACCGGGGCACAACTGGGCTGCCATTTTCGACGTGCAGAAGGTCTACTCGTTCGATCCGGCGGCGCTTGGATTCACCGCAGCCGAAATCGAACGTATCGAGGGATACGAAGGGGCCTTCTGGAGTGAAATCCCCGTCTCGCAACACCCCGAAACACCTGACTACACCGACTACATGCTCTTTCCGCGGGTATGTGCGCTGGCCGAACGATGCTGGAGCGAACATGCCCCCGCATGGGAGGAGTTCTACCGCACGCTGACCGATGCACACTACGATCGGATGTCCGCCATGGGGATCCGGTTCCGGTTGTCTCCGCCCGTGGTTTCGTTCCACGATGGAACTCTGCAAGCCAGCACCGACGACGGCTCTGCGCTGTTCTATCGGCTGGAGAGCGATTCAGTGTGGTCGCCTTATCAGGGGTCGATCCGCACGGAGCACCCGGAGAGCTATCTCTTCGAGAGCCGGCGGGGGAGCGGACACAGTCCGGAGGTGGGTGCGCCGCAATTCTACCGCACCATTCAGCCGCCGGTACGCATCACCTCGTCGATGCCGGCCGGATCGAAAACCCCGTTCACGCGGGCCGCACAATACAAGGGCTTTGCCCGTACGAACCGGACCTGCCGTCCGGGCGACTGGGTACTCTTCTCGTTCGACAATCCGGTCCGCTGCCGCGAGATTTTCGTGCAGACAGGCTATCTGCAGCTGCCACGATTGATTTTCAATACAGGGTATGCCGAGGTATCCTACGATGGCGCGCACTTCGAACCGGCAGGGGCATTGGAGCAGGGGTGTATCACAATCCGACCGGAAGGGCGTCCCGTATATGCCATCCGAATTACGGCCACCTGTTCGGACAACGGTTCCTCGTCGGTTATCATCCAACCGCTGCGCATCAAGCCCTGAGCGTAAAAAAGGCGTGTCCTGTTCAGACACGCCTTCGAGAGAGAGCGATGCTCCTCTCAAACTCACAACACCTTCTCCTCGGACTCCGACGAAGCCGAAGAGAGCGCCGTATGCAACCGTGCACCGGGCTTGAAAACCGCCCGCCGATGGGGCGACGTCAGAACGGAGCGTCCCTCTTTCGGGCTGTAGACCAATCGTTCGGGGTAATCTACCACATACCACTGACCGAAATTGCGAAGGCGGACCCGTACATCATTTTGCAACATCTCCACGATCGTGTCCAGAAAGGAATCGACCACGGTAGAGACCACCTTGGCATCCACCCCGTCTTCTCCGCAACCCGGTTTACCAAGCCACTCTTGTTGGTCTCCCGCTGCTGCATCATCAACAATCGACATCCCTCTTTCAAGTATTGCATACGACTAAAAAATCACGAAAAAAGACTTTTTGTACTATTAGACGAAACAAATTCAATACCAAGATTCTTTATATATGCGAAAAAGAGTACAAATAAAATCCGGAAAAGACTAATTTCGGAAGCAGCGCAACAAAAAAGCGCCTGCCGAAAAATTGGCAGGCGCATATAACTGCACCGGGCTCTTTATGCAAGAGAGGCTCGTCAGGCAATGTATTTTTCCCTTATGCGCGAACCTGCGCCCCGACCCGGCGTTCGAACTGGGCGGTCAGATTGGCCATCGTGCGTTCGATCACCTTGTCGGTAAGAGTCTGCGTCTTGTCCTCCAGCACGAACGAAAGGGCATAGGACTTCTTGCCCTCGGGCAGTTTGTCACCTTCGTACACGTCGAACAGCGTAACGCTCTTCAACAGCTTGCGCTCGGTGCTGAAGGCGATCTCGCGCAGCGTGGAGAAGGTAACCTCCTTGTCCACGAGCAGAGCCAGGTCACGTTTAACCTCCGGGAACTTAGGCAGCTCCCTGGCTACGATCTTGTTCTTGCGCGTAGCCTTGACCAGTGCGCCGAAATCCATCTCGAGGAAGAAAACGTCCTGTTTGAGATCGAACATCTTGCGCATCCGCGTGGAGACCACTCCGATCTGCATCAGCTCCTTCGACTTCTCATTCAGGCGCATCGAAAGCGCATCGCCGAACAGATCGCTGCGGAGCGACTCGGTGTGCAGGGCATAGATATCCAGCCCGAAACGGCGCAGCAGCTTCTCGGCAACGGCACGCAGGGTGAAGAACGAGGCCTGCTGCGGCTTCTGATTCCAGGAGTGCGGCTCGGCGATGCCCGTCACGGCGATAGCCAGCCGGAACTGCTCGGAGTAGGCTCCCAGGTGATTCTCCGGGGTGGCGGCCGCTTCATCGTAGAAGTAGCAGTTGCCGAACTCGTAGAGTTTCAGGTTGGGATTGCGGTGGTTCGTATTGAGTTGAATCGCCTCCAGCATGTTGAAGATCAAACTCTGGCGCATGACGTTCAGATCGGCACTCAGCGGATTGAGAATCTTCACGCAATGTTTGAGCTCATACGAGGTGAGCCCCTCGTAATATGCCGATTTGGTGAGCGAATTGGACATGATCTCCGTAAAGCCGTTCGCCGTCAGGAAATCGGCTGCCACGTTCATCAGTTTGTTCTTGTCGGGTTTCGGAGCGTAGGAGAGCGCCGAATTGACATGGGTCGGAATCGGAATGTTATTGTAGCCGTAAATGCGCAGTACATCCTCGATCAGATCGGCCTCCCGCGTCACATCCACCCGATAGGGCGGTACGGCAACGTTCCAGACGCGGCCGTTCTCGGCGAGGATCTTCACCTCGAGCGACTCCACGATGCGGCGCACGGTCTCGGCCGGAATCTGCTTGCCCACCAGGCTGTTCAGTCGATCCAGATCCACGTCGAACTTGAAATCCCCGACCGGTGTGGGGTAGAGATCCACGATCTCGCTGGCGATCTGACCGCCGGCCAGCTCCTTCATCAGCAGCGCGGCGCGCTTGAGGGCCAAGAGAGGCATGTTAGGATCGGTGCCTCGTTCAAAGCGGAACGACGAATCGGTGTTGATGCCGAAGCGTTTGGCCGTCTTGCGCACCCATACGGGGTTGAAGTAGGCACTCTCGATGAAGACATCGGTAGTCGTGTCACTGATGCCGGACTCCAGTCCGCCCAGCACGCCGGCAATACACATCGGTTTCGTGGCCGAGCAGACCATCAGGTCGTTCTCGGTCAACTTGCGCTCGACCCCGTCCAAGGTGACGAACGGCGTCCCCGGAGCGCAGGTCTTGACAATGATCCGCCCCCCGTCGATCTTCGCCAGATCGAAGGCGTGCAGCGGCTGTCCCAATTCGAAGAGGACGAAATTCGTAATATCAACCAGGTTGTTTTTCGGATTGATGCCGGCTGCGATCAGATATTTCTGCATCCACTCGGGCGACGGGGCAATCTTGCACCCCTTGATGCAGATACCGGCATAGCGGGGAGCCGCCACCGGATTCTCGACCTGCACGTCGATCTTCAGATCGTGGTTGTCGACAGCAAAGGCGCTCACGTCGGGCATGGTGAACTCCACCGGACGCTCGTGGCTCTTCAGATAGGCCGCCAGATCGCGCGCCACACCGATATGCGAGGCGGCATCGATCCGGTTCGGGGTCAGTCCGATGCCGATGACGTAGTCGTCCTCCAGCTTCAGATACTCCTTGGCGGGCATTCCGACCGGGGCATCCGCCGGCAGCTCCATGATGCCGGCGTGCGAAGAGCCGATGCCCAGCTCGTCCTCGGCGCAAAGCATGCCGAGCGACTCGACGCCGCGGATCTTGCTGCGCTTGATCTTGAACTCCTGCTCCGCGCCGATGGGGTAGAGCACCGATCCGACGGTTGCACAGAGCACCTTCAGCCCCTGTCGGCAGTTCGCCGCGCCGCAGACGATCTGCAATGGAGCCTCTCCGCCCACGTCGACCGTCGTCACATGCAGGTGGTCCGAATCGGGATGATCCACGCAGGTCATCACCTGACCGACCACGACTCCGGCCAGTCCGCCGCGAATCGTCTCGACCTTCTCGAAACTCTCGACCTCCAGACCGATGTCGGTCAGAATCGTTGCAATCTCCTCGGCGGACAGATCCGTCCGAAGGTAATTCTTCAGCCAGTTGTAGGAAATGTTCATAACTCGTATCTCTCTTTATTTCATTCAAAAAAGCAGACAAAACGCCGCACCAGGAGCCGCTTCCGCACACGACCGCGCGGCATTCCGTCTCCATCGAAGCGTACGTTTCGGGAATCTTTAATGGACAAAGATAGTGAAATATCCCGACTTCCGCCTCGAAAACTCACGATTATTCCGCAGTTTTTTCATCCGCAGGCGCTCTTCCGCCACCCCGGCGGCGAATTGTATTTGATGAATTTTTCGTATCTTTGTGTCCGGAATCCGGCAGAGGACCGCTCTCGAAGTGCGGATGGATGCTCTTCGACCCGGTCACGCCGCTCCAAACACGCATTTTAACACAAGGAACTGTTCCCCACGATGAAAAACATACGCAACTTCTGCATCATCGCCCACATCGACCACGGCAAAAGCACTCTGGCAGACCGTCTGCTGGAGAAGACCCACACGCTGAACCAGCGGGAGATGCAGGCCCAGGTGCTGGACAACATGGACCTCGAACGCGAAAAGGGAATCACCATCAAGAGCCACGCGATCCAGATGGAGTACACGGCCCGCAGCGGTGAAAAATATATCCTGAACCTGATCGACACCCCGGGACACGTGGACTTCTCGTACGAAGTGTCGCGCGCGATTGCCTCGTGCGAGGGGGCGCTGCTCGTGGTCGACGCCACGCAGGGCATTCAGGCGCAGACCATCTCGAACCTCTACCTGGCCGTCGAGCACGACCTGACGATCATCCCCGTGCTGAACAAGATCGACATGGATTCGGCCAAGATCGACGAGGTGAAGGACCAGGTGGTCGATCTGATCGGATGCAAACCAGAAGAGATACTCTGTGCTTCAGGCAAGACCGGAGCCGGAGTTGAAGAGATACTCGAGGCGATCATCGAGCGGATTCCCGAGCCCGGCGGCGACGAGAACGCTCCGCTGCAGGCGCTGATTTTCGACTCGGTCTACAACCCCTTCCGGGGAATCATCGCCTACTTCCGGGTCTTCAACGGTACGATCCACACCGGCGAGCACGTCAAGTTCTTCAACGCGGGCAGCGAATACGATGCCGACGAGATCGGCGTGCTGAAACTCAAGATGCAACCCTGCAACGAGATCTCGGCCGGAAACGTCGGCTACATCTGCTCGGGCATCAAGGATTCGTCCGAGGTCAAGGTGGGTGATACGATCACCTCGGTCGCCAACCCGGCCAAGGAAGCCATCGCCGGTTTCGTGGATGTCAAACCGATGGTCTTCGCCGGGCTCTATCCGGTCGAGGCCGACCAATACGAGGATCTGCGCGCCTCGATCGAAAAACTGCGGCTCAACGACGCCTCGCTCACCTTCGAGCCGGAGAGCTCTCTGGCCCTCGGATTCGGATTCCGCTGCGGCTTTCTCGGCCTGCTCCACATGGAGATTATCCAGGAGCGGCTCTACCGGGAGTTCGATATGGATGTGATCACAACCGTACCCAACGTGTCGTACCGCATAACAACCACCTCGGGCGATGTGCTGGAGGTGCACAACCCCTCGGGACTGCCCGAAATCACGCGCATCGCCTCGATCGAGGAGCCCTACATCCTGGCTCAGATCATCACGAAGGCCGACTTCCTGGGCAACGTCATCAAACTCTGCATCGACAAGCGGGGCACGTTGAAAAACCAGACCTTCATCACGCAGGACCGTGTCGAAATCAACTTCGAGATGCCCCTCTCGGAGATCGTGTTCGACTTCTACGACAAACTCAAAAGCATCTCGAAAGGCTACGCCTCGTTCGACTACCACCGAATCGGGTATCGTCCGAGCAAGCTGGCCAAACTCGATATTCTGCTCAACGGCGAACCGGTGGATGCGCTCTCGTCGCTCATCTACGCCGAGCACGCCTACGACTTCGGACGCCGCATGTGCGAGAAGCTCAAGGAGCTGATCCCGCGCCAGCAGTTCGACATCGCCATTCAGGCCGCCATCGGGGCCAAGATCATCGCCCGCGAAACGGTCAAGGCTGTCCGCAAGGATGTGACGGCCAAATGTTACGGCGGTGATATTTCGCGTAAGCGCAAGTTGCTCGAAAAGCAGAAGAAAGGTAAGAAACGCATGCGTCAAATCGGCAACGTCGAGGTACCCCAGTCGGCCTTCCTTGCCGTATTAAAAATGGATTAACGATGAAAAAGACGATTATCGATCTGTTCGAGAGCTCCGTGGCCAAGTACGGAGACAAAACGTTCCTGCTCGAAAAACGGCACCACGAATTCCAGCCGACCACCTATGCCGAGACCCGGGAGCAGGCTCTCGAGGTGGGTGCCGGACTTGCCTCCCTGGGTATTCGCCCCAAGGACAAGGTGGCCATTCTGGGCGAAGGGAACAACGCGTGGATCATCTCCGAGCTGGGGCTCTTCTACGCCGGCGCGATCAGTGTTCCGCTCTCCATCAAACTCGAGGAGTCGAACGACCTGCTCTTCCGGCTTCAGCATGCCGAGGTGAAGGCGATTTTCGTCTCCAAGCAGCAGCTTCCGAAGATCCGGCGCATCCGTGAGCAGATCCCCCAGATCGAGCACATCATCGTCTTCGGACACATTCCGCTGGAGAAGGGGGAGACGGCCTTCGGCACGCTCAAACGGCTGGGACGCGACTACCTGAGTCAGCATCGCGAAGAGTTCCTCAAGATCGGCGCAGCCATCCAGAATGACGACTTCGCCACGATCACCTACACCTCCGGCACGACGGCCGACCCGAAAGGGGTCGTGCTGACCCACCGCAACTACACGGCTAATGTCGAGCAGTCGCTCTCGCGCATCGACATTCCGTCGTCATACCGCACGCTCATCATCCTGCCGCTGGACCACTGCTTTGCCCACGTGGTGGGATTTTACATCATGATCGCCTGCGGGGCGAGCGTTGCGACCGTTCAGGTCGGTGCCACCCCGATGGAGACCCTCAAGAACATTCCGCAGAACATCCGCGAGGTGAAACCGAACTTTCTGCTCTCGGTGCCGGCGCTGGCCAAGAACTTCCGCAAGAACATCGAATCCTCGATCCGGGCCAAAGGCAAGTTCGTCGAGCGGATGTTTGATTTTGCGCTGAAAGTCGCCTACGAATACAATCAGGACGGATACCACAAGGGGAAAGGGTGGCGCATACTGCTGGCCCCGATTGTCGGCCTGTTCGATGCGATTCTTTTCCGGCAGGTGCGCGAGGCGTTCGGCGGCAGCCTGGAGTTCTTCGTCGGCGGCGGTGCGCTGCTCGACACCGAGCTGCAGCGTTTCTTCTACGCCATCGGCATCCCGATGTTCCAGGGATACGGGCTCTCGGAGGCAACGCCCGTCATCTCGACCAACTCACCCAAATTCCACGAGCACAAGTTCGGTTCGTCGGGCAAGATCATCGAGCCGCTCGATCTGAAGATCGTCGACGAGCAGGGGAAGGAGCTTCCGCGCGGCGAGAAGGGCGAGATCATCATCCGGGGCGAGAACGTAATGGCCGAATACTGGAGGAACCGCGAAGCGACGGCCGAAACGCTCCGCGACGGCTGGCTCCACACGGGAGACATGGGCTACGTGTCAGAGGATGACTTCCTCTATGTACTGGGACGCTTCAAGAGTCTGCTTATCGCCAGCGACGGCGAGAAATACAGCCCCGAGGGGATGGTGGAGGCTATCGTGGACAAGTCGCCCTTCATCGACCAGATCCTCATTCACAACAACCAGGATCCCTTTACCTCCGCAATCATCGTTCCCAACGCCGAGGCATTGCGTCAGGAGTTGGATAAACGCGGTGTGAAAGAGGGTAGAGTAGAGGCCGCTGCCGATATTTTGGGAACCGAGATTGACCGCTATCGAGCCGGCGGTCCCTACGCCGGCGAATTTCCCGAGCGATGGCTTCCGGCAGCCCTTGCCATTGTCGACGAGCACTTCACCGAACAGAACGGACTGGTGAACAGCACGATGAAGGTAGTACGCGGCAAGGTGGAGGAGCACTTCAAGGACCGTCTCGACTACCTCTACACGGCCGAAGGTCGCAAGTTGAAGAACGAGAAAAACCTGGCAGCCCTGCGGAAAATCGTAGGAGAGAAATAAATTTAGGCTTGAAAAGATTTGACTTTGCAATAAATTGTCTATCTTTACAAGCCGAATGCGGGAATAGCTCAGTGGTAGAGCATCAGCTTCCCAAGCTGAGGGTCGCGGGTTCGACCCCCGTTTCCCGCTCAGAAAATACGCGAATGAATACATTCGCCATAAAGAGAGAGGAGATTTCTCATAAAATTGAGGAATCTCCTCTCTCTTTACACCCCGATGAAACAGCAAACAAACAAATAAATAATCCGCTCAAAAATTTGCGGAATAGCATGAGATTAATTACCTTTGGTTTGCAAAATGGAATTGTAACATCTCTGTTTACCCTAACCAAACGACCAAACTTAGAACAACAGGTAAACAGCGAACGGATGTGGTATGCACAGCTCTTCGCCTGTTTGTTGTATGGTTGGTCGCCACGGTTAGAACGGCGAAGATGCTGTGCATATTTTTTGAATGCTACAAAAAATATGCAATTATGGTTATCGTATTGTGTATTACGACATTTATTCTACTTCTATGCGGAATCTATCTGTATCGGTCACGCAATAGGATCAAAGCCATATCGAACAATCGGTTGCGTTATATAAAAGATTGTTTCGACACATTATATCAGTACGAAAACAATCCGACGACCTTCCTCGCCAAGTGCAAGGATCTGGCGCACATCAAACGTCTCGCAGAATACCATATCATCGACAATCCCCACTTGTCGAACCGCATAAAACGCAACTGGCACAAACTCACACCTGCCGAAAAACAATTTGTATGTTTTATGGAGGCCGGATTCTCAAATCGAGAATTGTGCGCAATCTTCCACGTCGGAAAGATCGGATCGGTATATGTCAAATATTATCGGATTCGATCGAAAATCGCAAAAAAATAAAACTTTCCATAGCCCATATCCTACAAACAAACCAGCCGTCGGACTTTATCCGTCCGACGGCTGTCCTTTTATAAACGGTAACTTCTAATAAGGCCATGGAAGCCAATGCCAATATAAATATGTAAACAATGGATAATTCAACAATAAGGGATCCAGAAGATCTTCTATCCGAAACTCCCCATAACGGGTACCTGTTTCGTCTTTCATAACGTAATAGAGAGGAATTCTATCTGCTATAGAATGACTACTATCTATAACTCTTGTCACAAGCCCTCTCCAGTATATATCCGGATTGAATGCATCATCCAAAGAGCTGCGGATCTCTTTCCATTTGGTCAATTTCTTTCGTTCGGATCGGGAAAGTCGCGATTTCGACTCCAAGCGAGCTATCTCCTTATCAACAGCAGGCTGAGGAATCCTCTTCAGAATGACCACCGTATCACCGACAGGCTCTAAAGGACTGTTATTAAAAGCAACGTAATAATGCTGAATATCCGTACTATCACGCTGAATATAGATATAGTAATAACAATCCCGAACCGAATACAGCAGCCTTTTCCCCGGAATCGAGTCAAAGAGAGAAAGAACCCGATCTGCTTTTTCCCGACTCGCCATAATCCAGGAGGGAATTTCATCCTCCTCATCCTGAGAATAGATCTCCACCTTTAATTTTCTGGGGCCATAGTCTTTGGCTTCCCCCTCATAAAACTCTCGCCACTTAAGCACCAGTTCCCTATAATGGGACTCATCTTCCTCATTTTGAGCCATTACGGGAAGAGCAAATAAAACAGACAAAAATAAGATTACAACTCTTTTCATGGACAACCATCAATAATTCAACAAGAATACTGAGCCAAACGGCATAACAAGATACAAAAAAACGACAATACACAAAAGCAATCGGGACCGACAAAATTGTCGGTCCCGATGAAATACACATTGTCAGAGGCGACTGATAATAACTGTCTTTTCAGGATCTATCGGATCTGATTCCACACTCGAATAAGGCAAAAGTGCAAAGGGTCTACTGGTACCATACCAAATCGTGACTCGCATCGTCGGAATGATCGATTCGAACCACTCTTGTGCATCTTCATCCGTCACCCCATCCGGCCAATATACAGTTCCTTCATAACTCTTCATATAACTTGATCCTACATCCTGACCGGGATCGTTCGTTGGCATGAAAGCCACAAGCTCCATCTCTCCGGATTCTTCCGGAGCCAACCACAATCCATACACACGATAGTAGTAGCCACATCCGGGCAAGACCTTCCCACGATACTCTTTCGGATTCTTCCACGCAACGAATTGATAATCTTCACAACCACGGTACTCTGCTCTCATACCAAAGAAGAAACGCGAGAAATAATGCGAAGAATCACCGGGAAAATATATCGAAATCGTATCCTGGGTATGGTTCGTAACCGTCGCAACGATCTTCATGCGGGGATGGAGCGAATCAACCGCCTCCAAAATTAAAGAACCGCGATTGGTAACAATCCGCTCGTCGGTATGTGAGAGTTCCAGCGTATCGATACGGAATGAAACCTGTCCGAAAGACAACTCACAAAAAAACAATGCCATGACGGCAAACAAAAACTTATTCATCGAGTTCTCCTTTCTTATTATACATATCTTACATAAATCAAATCCCATCCGTCGGTTTTGCAGTCATATTGCCATACAAAATAAGCCCAACTTGCTCCAAGATATTTGATTTTACGAGAGATACTCTCCTTGCTAAACCATATTCTCAAAATGTTTCCATACAAAGTATATCCCATCACTACAACTGTCTGAGCTTTACGAAACCATCTCTTGTTATAATCCCGTTCACTGGTCAACCGGAAACCCATATCCTTGATCTTCTGTGAGAACTCAAATCCATTAGGATAGTAATCCGTCAGCAGATAATAGTTTGAAATCGATGTTATTTTCTCCTTTTCAGGAAAATACTCGGCTCTATATCGCTCCCGCTGTTGTATGTCAATCTCAACAAATTTCTCCAATGAAATGTTAATCATCTCACTCAACTGATCCTGAGAGAATACTCCCTGAATCGAAAATAAAAACATAAAAATCAGCAACAATCGTTTCATACTCTCCGCTTTTTTTCAATGCTCCGACTCCCGTCTTCCCAACTGTTGGACGCCAGGAGACTTTTATACGATTATACTTGATACAAACTATTCTTTGATCTCAATAAAGCGTTTGCAATGCCCTGTTCCATCGCGTAAAAGAACGCTATAATTACACCTTTCAGAAAAACTCATGGAGTATTTTCCTTCGCCAGATGCCGTTTCCCAATTATCCTATTCATCACCGAGTAAAGCAAAGATACATTCCCGCCTAATAAAATTTAGTGTCAATCTTCACCATAGAGACATAATACACGGTTCTTAGACCTATTTATAGATAAACTTTCTCGCGACTCATAAAAAACGGCCCCGCACACAGCGATTCCGGAAATATTTGGTAGAAAAAACACAATAAAAGAGTGCACCCCCACGCAAATCAAACAATTTTTTGAAACAAGATAAGCATTTTACAGGGAAAAATGACTTTGCAAAAAAAGAAAAAGCCCCCGAAGCAGAAACTTCGGGGGCGCATGCGTATAATAAAGATGGGATTACTTTCTCGTAAGCACCAGATCACTTGTGAGGACAACCGTCGCATTGATATCCTCGGCCATGCAGAGGTAGAAGTTCTGCTGCATGTGCTCATCGAAGTAGGGTTTCACCGTAATCGTATTGCGATCGTCGGAAACCTCTACCGGGCAAGGCTTGCTCGTCAGGTAGGCACCGAACACGGCCAGTTTGGCAAATATGGCGTTGATGTCGTAATTCATCAGGTAGGGAACCGTCGTATCGGTCGGAACCGTCACGTTGCCCTCCGGGTCGATCTCAAGGAACCACTTCGGACCGAAGTCATAGTAGATATCCTCGGGAACATCCTGCCAGTAGGAGTCGTCGGTCGTATCGTTGCGCAGATCATCCGGCGAGCGGTACTCGATGCCGGCAAAGCCAAGGCACATCAGGCGGTTGTACGGGCGGCACAGATCGACGAACTCACCACCGTCGGTGATGGTGACATCGAAGGTCAGTCGAGTCGGTTCACCGGCCAGATCGGCCGTACAGGTGGCGGTCCACTCACCCACGAGCTCCGCGAAGAGCGACGACTCCGAACGCTCGGGCAGCGGAATGGACTCGGTCGTCACCTCGGCGCTCTTGACCATCACATCGCCGTTGGCATGGGTCAGAACCACGAACATCGTATAGGATACGTCCGGACGAATCTCCGTCTTTACGACCTGCCAGCCCTTTTCGCTGTTGATCTGATTGATGTTGAGAGGTATGATTGAAACACCATTTTCTTTGGCAATATCCTCATACGAGAGGTCACGATCCAGCAGACGCTGTACCACCGAAGTCTGGCCGAAATAGTACCAGCTCGGCGTGACAATCTCGTTGGACTTGATCGTAAAGTTGACGCTGTTCCAGTTGTCGCCGTATCCGGTCGGATCACCGACCGCTCCGGTCATCTCGATCGATCCCTCCTCTTCAGGCAATGCCGTTTTGAAGGTAAAGTCGTCGATCCAGAGCTGGTTGTGATCCTTGTCGATACCCAGGATACACATGATATACTCCGTGTCGGGTGTAAGACCGGTCCAGGTATCCTCCGCACGTCCGATGCAGCGCGAGCTGCTGTCGCTGTTGCCGACCATATACTTCATCGCATCCAGTCCGTTTGCACTGACATACTCGTCGTATTTGTCCTTGAGCATCACAAGCTGCTTGTAATAGAGGATATTATCATCCGGCTCGCACAGGGTGCTCACCTCGGTAGCCGTCGGCTCGCCCACCACGCTGCACTGGATCCGGGCCGTCGACTCTCCGGTCTCCTCCGTCTTGAACGTCTCCATATAGACGGGCTCGGTAAACACCTCACCCGAATCGTCGTAGAAGACAGCCATCACCACATACTCCGTATTGGCATAGATCTCATAGACATACTCGCTGCCGTCGTAATCGGTATAGTTCTCGTTGTCAACGACCGAGATCTCCTGACGGCCGCTCGTCTTGATACCGTAGTGGGAGAGGTACCTCATCCGGCTGCGCGCCTTCTCCTCCTCCGTCTCATCGTTCGTGATCGCATAGAGCTCCTCAAGGAAGTTCTTGGTCAGGTGCGCATATTTATACGGAACACCTTCCTCGGCATTGATAACGAACTTGTACGAGTGGTTGGTCACCTCCGAAACGGTGATCATGTCGCGAAGCTCCTGGGTCTGGAACGTCAGCGTCTCAACCTCGCTGTAGACGGTATTCTCCGACTCGTCCACGGCCGAAGCCGCTGCATAAATCGTATAGGAGCGCTCCGCCTCCAGGCGATAGATGCTGCAATCTACACTGTTGCCCGTCAGCGACGAGAGCACATCGCCCTGGCTGAATATGGAGGAGGGGTCGGTGATGGCCTCTTCCGAAATCATATAGGCCAGCTGATCCGCATCCTCAAACGCAATCGAGAAGGTCACGGAGTTGTCCTGGGTCTCCACCAACGTCATCTTCAGAGAGGGATTTTTCTCTTCCGGTGTCGTTGTGTTGTCCTTCTCACACCCTGTAAAAACAAGGCCGGCCGCAAAGGCGAACACGGCAAAACAGAGCAATCTTTTCATTGTAGAGATTTTCTTCATACGTAATCATGATTTATTGTAAGGTTTTCAATTTTAAAAGTAACAAAAAAAGAGAAAAAAACAAAGGCCTAACCCCGTTTTACCCCGAAAAAAGTGCATTTTACCCGCATTATTCCAGGTTGCCGCTCCATTCACGGAGCCAATATGCTTTTCGTAAAATTCACCTTCCGTCTGTCAGGGGGGAACAAATCTCCGTCGGAGAAAATCTGACGAAAGGAGGACTCGTCCATCTTAATCGGCAGATACGTTTTCAATGCAGAAACGCATGCCCGACAAAAAAAGGGGTCGCTGAAGATCTGTTTCGGCGACTCCTTATTATTGCGGGATCTTTTCTGTCAGGCCTCCCGCTTCAGGCGATCGACCAACTCGGGCATTCCCTCGGCAGCCCGCGCCCGGATATGGGTGAGCGGGTTGCGGATCAGACCCGTATCGGGATTTCCGGGATCGACCAGGTAGATCGGCACCCCCGGGCGGACGTAATGCACCAGCGAAGCGGCCGGATAGACCGCCAGCGAGGTGCCGACCACAATCAGAATATCGGCCGTCTCGACGATACGGGTTGCCCGATCGAACATCGGCACCGGTTCGCCGAAGAAGACAATATGCGGACGCAGCAGCGATCCGTCCGGCGCCGTTGCGTCGAGCGGCTGTTTCCACCCTTCGATCGGGACAATCAGATCGGGATTCAGCGACGAGCGCAGTTTGGTCAGCTCTCCATGCAGGTGCGTCACGTGCGACGATCCGGCCCGCTCGTGCAGGTTGTCGACATTCTGCGTAACGACCTCGACATCGAACCACCGTTCGAGTTCGGCAATGGCCCGATGGCCTGCGTTCGGCTCCTTTTCGAGCATCTCCCGACGGCGCATGTTATAGAATTCGATCACCTGGGCCCGGTTGCGCTGCAGCGCCTCGGGCGTACAGACATCTTCGATCCGATAGTTGGCCCACAAACCGTCGGCATCGCGGAACGTGGCCAATCCGCTGTCGGCGCTCACGCCCGCCCCGGTAAAAACAACAATCTTTTTCATCTGGCAAACAACTCTTTTTTTCGAAAATCTGCGTCGGGGAACCCGCATACCGGCCCCTGCCGGCATGCGATTCCGCCCGCCCGATTTCATACAAAGATACCGCACCATTCCAAAAAATACAATCTTCCGCCCCAAAAAAAGAGCCGCTTCACAAACCCGGTTTTTCCGAAAGGAGCTATTCCCGTCGGATTCCGGAACAAAAACTGAAATTTGCACCTCGTTACCGGTATTTCTCGAGTTTTTTATCTAATTTTGTGTTCATTATGCGAACAGGCCCTTTCCCGGGCAGGAAAAAGGATCCTTATGACAGAGACATTCAACATCTTTCTGATCGTCATGGCCGCACTGGCCCTCGTCGTCTTCATCGCCCTGCACTTTTTCGAGGCGGGGTACGGCTATCTATTCAACCGGAAATACGGATTCCCGATCCCGAACAAGATCGGCTGGATCCTGATGGAGAGTCCCGTATTCATCGCCATGACCATTCTCTGGCTCCTCTCCGACCGCGCGTGGCAGGCCGCACCGCTCGCCCTGTTCATCCTCTTCCAGAGCCACTACCTGCAGCGATCGTTCATCTTTCCACTGCTGATGCGGGGCAACTCCAAAATGCCCGCCGGCATCGTGCTGATGGGAATGGTATTCAACACACTCAACGCCCTGATGCAGGGAGGTTGGATCTTCTACATCTCGCCGGCCGACTACTACGCCGACTGGTTCACAAAACCCTACTTCTACATCGGCGCTGCGATCTTCATCGCAGGCATGGTGATCAATCTCCACTCGGACTACATCATCCGCCATCTGCGCAAGCCGGGCGACACGCGCCACTACATTCCGCGCGGAGGCATGTTCCGATACGTCTCCTCGGCCAACTACTTCGGTGAACTGACCGAATGGATCGGGTTCGCCATCGCCTCCTGGTCCTGGGCCGGAGCCGTATTTGCATGGTGGACCTTCGCCAACCTCGCCCCCCGCGCCAACTCGCTCTACAAGCGCTATCAGAAAGAGTTCGGGCAGGAGTTCACCTCGCTCCGCCGCAAGCGCATCATTCCGTTCATATATTAAACGATATAACCTCCGACAGCCATGAGCAATCTGAAGGATTCCATTCTGTTCACCCCCTACAAGCTGGGGAACGTCACGCTGCGCAACCGCACGATCCGTTCGGCCGCGTTCGAATCGATGGGTAAGGATTTCAACCCCACCCAGCAACTCAAGGATTACCACGTGAGCGTCGCCCGCGGCGGAATCGGCATGACCACGCTCGCCTATGCCGCCGTATGCCGCAGCGGTCTCTCGTTCAAGAAACAGCTCTGGCTGCGGCCGGAAATTGTTCCCCAACTGCACGACATCACCGATGCCATCCACGCCGAAGGGGCAGCCGCCTCGATCCAGATCGGGCACTGCGGCAACATGACCCACTACTCGACCGCCGGGCAGATTCCGATCGGAGCCTCCACCGGTTTCAATCTCTATGCCTACACGCCGGTCCGCAAGATGCGGCGGGACGAGATTCTGCAGGTGGCCCGCGATTTCGGCAAGGCCGTACACACGGCCCATGCAGCCGGATTTGACTGCGTCGAGGTGCATGCAGGGCACGGCTATCTGATCTCGCAGTTCCTCTCGCCCTACACCAACCATCGTCACGACGAGTACGGCGGTTCGCTCGACAACCGGATGCGCTTCATGCGGATGTGTCTGGAGGAGGTGATGAACGCAGCGGCCGCCACCGGCACCTCCGTGCTGGTCAAGCACAACATGTACGACGGATTCAGGAGCGGCATCCAAATCCCCGAAAGCCTCGAAATCGCCAAGGAGATCGAGCGCTGGAAGGTGAACGGAATCGTCCTCTCGGCAGGATTCGTCAGCAAGGCGCCGATGGCCGTCATGCGCGGTCTGATTCCGCTCTACACGATGAGCTACTACTCGCCCTGGTGGCTCCGTCCGCTGATCCGTTACGGCGGTCCGTTCATGATCAAGCAGTTCCCCTACTCGGAGTGCTACTTCCTGGAGGATGCCAAAAAGTTCCGCAAGGAGCTCAAACTGCCGCTCATCTATGTCGGCGGACTGGTCAGCCGCGAAGGGATCGAACGGGCGCTCGACAGCGGATTCGAGCTGGTGCAGATGGCACGTGCGCTGGTCAACGACCCCGCCTTCGTCAACAAGCTGCGTGAAGGCGACGAGGCGACCCGCAGCGAATGCGACCATCGCAACTACTGCATCGCCCGCATGTATTCGGTCGACATGAAGTGCTGCAAACACTGTCCCGATCTGCCGAAGAAGATTCGGGAGGAACTTGCCAAACTGCCGTAATGGGACGCAACCGGAACATAGATCGAGGGGGCCAAACCGCCCTGATCACGGGAGCGGCCGGAGGCATCGGCCACTGTCTGACCCGCAGGCTGGCCGAAATGGGCTATCAGCTGATCCTCTCGGGACTGAATGCCGAGAAGCTGGAGCTCATGGCGCGACAACTCCGGGAGGAGTTCGACCAGCGCATCGAGACCATTCCGCTCGACCTGGCCCGGCCGGAGGCGGCACAGGAGCTCTTCTCGCGGGTGCGGGTGCTCGGAATGCATGTGGATGTGCTGATCAACAACGCAGGCACCTTCTCGTTCCGCGACACGCTGCGCACGCCCGTCGAGCGGATCGAACGGATTCTCTACCTGCACGCCGTCACCACGACGATGACCTGCCGGCTGTTCGGTGCCGAGATGGCGCGACGGGGGACCGGAGGCTACATCCTCAACATGTCCTCCTACTCGCAATGGATGCCCTGGCCCGGGTTGACCGTCTACAGCGCCAGCAAGGCCTATCTGAAGAGTTTCTCGGTCGCCTTTGCCAAGGAGGTGCGCGAAGAGGGAATTCGCGTTACGGCGGTATGTCCGGCCGGCGTAGCGACCGATCTATACGGGCTGCCGCTGCGGTGGCAGCGGATCGGGATGCGGCTCGGGGTGCTGCTCTCGCCCGACAGTTGTGCGCGCCGGGCGCTGAGAGCCATGTGGCGCGGGAAGCGCTGCTGTGTGCCGGGCTGGTGGAACCGGCTCTTCATTCCCATTTGCAGGATGATGCCGATGTGCGTGCTGCGCATCGCCCGCAAATACACCATGAAGCTGCAGCGATAGCCCCGAACAGTCTCTGTCGGGGCGGAGTGCAGCAAAAAAAAAAACGATAAAACCACTTATGCTGGAAGAGATAAAAAATATCATATTCGACCTGGGCGGGGTCATGATCGATCTCAACAAGGAGCGTTGCATCCGGGAGTTTCACAAGATCGGATTCTCGGAGATCGATTCGCTGATCGACTCGTACCACCCGCGCGGGGTGTTCCGTCGCATCGAACTGGGCGAGATGTCGAACGAGGCGTTTTTCGACCACGTGCGCAGCTGCTGCGGGCGCGATGTCCCGGACGAGGCGATTCGCGGAGCCTTTCTCTCGTTCATCGACGGCATTCCGCGCTACAAGCTGCAGATGGTGCGTTCGCTCCGCGAAAAGGGATTTCGCACCTTTGCCCTCTCGAACATCAACGACGTGGTCTTCCCCTACATTCGCGAGGTACTCTTCGCGCAGGAGGGGCTGACGCTGGGCGACTATTTCGAGAAAGTCTTCCTCTCGTACGAGATGCATCTGCTGAAACCCTCACCGGAGATCTACCAGCGGATGATCGCCGAAAGCGGAATCCGTCCCGAGGAGACCCTCTTCATCGACGACAGCGAGAGCAACATCGCAGCGGCCGCCGAATTGGGGTTCAACGTCTATCTGGCCGGGGCCCGCGAGGATTTCCGCCACCTGTTCCGCGAGGTGCTTCCCGAATAGAGCCGGGGCAGCATCCGGCAGGGAAAGCTCTCAGGGGCTCTCCAAGGCGGGTCAGACGGCCGGATACAACCTATTCAGAGCGCGGGGGAAACGGCAGGCTGATCTTTTTTGAAGATTTTGCGTAAAAAAGTTTGTGAAAAACAAAAAAGGCCTTATATTTGCAATCCGAAATCGCACCGATTTCCTCAATCGGCGGAAGGGCGCCCTCAAAAGCGCATCCGGGATTGAATACGGGGTGTAGCGCAGCCCGGTTAGCGCACCTGCTTTGGGAGCAGGGGGTCCCAGGTTCGAATCCTGGTACCCCGACAAATGAAGAAAAGTCCATTATTGGTGT